>NZ_CP041663.1:600000-919993 GCF_007858495.1 Mycoplasma anserisalpingitidis
TAAAAGAATTATCAAAAAAACATAATGAGTATTTTACAAAAGATGACCAAGAAATTCCATTATATGGTTATGGTATCATAAAAAATATTGGATTATATTTTTATGGAACAAATGGCTGAGAAAACAATCTTTATGCAGGACCATACATTCCAAATTCGACTAGTTCATCTCATAACAAAATACTTTTAACTAAAAATAAACATTATTGAGATAAACAATTTGTTGAATCAAATAAGACGATTGAACAAATCGAATTTAATTACTCTCAAAATGACTCAATTTTAAACTTTAACAAAATTAAAACTGAAAAAAACTCATTGATAAATTTTCTCTCGTTAACTCCTGAACAGCAAAATTACATAAACGTAAACTTAGATAAATTTAACTTAATTCCATATAAAAAATACAATAATACTAAGTCAGTTGGTAATAATGCTTTTAACATTACTCCGAAACCAAATGAATTGGTTAATGCTGGTTCAAAGTTTACATTAAATTCAGTTGATTACAATAGTATTGCATTCAACGATAATTATTCAAAAATAGTTTATGGTAGTTCTATAAATGAAATTCAACAAGGATTTAGAGGAAAATTCGATAGTAAAACTTCTATCTCCTCAGGAGTTTTTGACAATAAATCAATTGCTTTTCGTTCAATAATTAATGCATCATTAAATTGAACATATATTAAAGATACATTAAATGTAAATTCCCAATTATGACTAACAAATGCAGCACCAGACACAAAAATAGGTGGTAATAACCAAAGCACTTCAAAATTTAAAACTGTAAGAGATGCAAATGATATTATCAATGATTTAATTGTAATTAATGAACTTGGTGAGAAAATTAACTTAGAAAAGTCTAATTCAAACCAAATCAAAAGTTCTAATTTTGAAGTATTAAAAAATCAAATGAATTTACTTCTCAATTCACTTTTTGATAATTCAGAACTAAAACTAGATAAAAATGATAAGATAACCTGATATATTTATAATAATCGTCTAATTAATCAAAATGAAAGAAATATGTTTGAACAAATGATTCAAACCATAAAAGGATTAGATGAAAGACTAAATCCAATTTTTGTTTATTTACCAACTCAAATTGAAGTAAATAAAGTTTTAGGATCATACAATGGAGGAGGAAATAACTCTATTTCACAATTCATTACCTACTCATATGAAAAAAATGATTTATCACCTTACTTAGATAAAATTACTCATGCGATTGGTTTAAGTCCATTTGCTCTTTGATATAAATTCAGCATGCTAAATGATGAAGATGTCTTGGCATTAAACTTCCCTGCACTCACTCGTTTTAGTAAAACGATGAAAGAAAAGTTTGAGGATGGGTTCCTAAAATTAAATGAAATTTATGTAAAGGAAGACAACCAATTCAGAAAAATAGTTTGGGATGACTTAAATAAATTCAATTCTTATGAAGAAAGAAATCTTTATCTAAGAGGAATACAAAAGACTGAGGAAGAAAATAAAACTGGTTTTGTTAATGTTGGTTTTGGTGGTTTAGGATACTTATGAGATCCGATAAAAAAGATATTCAAAATTGACAACATTATTGAACAAGCCAAATTCGCTAATTATTATTTAAAAATAACTACAAATGAAGAATTGATTCAACTTCTTAGAGAATTAAATACATTTAGATCATTCAATATTGATTTAGATAAAAATATTGATTCAATAAACTTCTTGGATTACAAAATAGTAAATAAAGATGTTCTTTATGAAATACCTTTTAACGATGTAATTTATGTTCAAGATATTAAACTCAAATAAATTTAGTTTTATTGGTTTAATTCTACTAAAAATTATTTCATCATCAATCTTCTTTATAACATTCTTATCAATTATCTACTTGTTTTTTAACTTAAATTCAGTAGTACCATTAAAAGTTAAGGAGATTATCGATGATCCAAATAGAGATATAACCATCTTAAACAAGATTGTCTCTGAATATTTTTTAGATAAAAGCATCATTTTTAGACTTATAAAATTTTGACAACGTTTTTTCACTGGAGAATTGTATGGTTTTTCATCAATTAATGAAAAAATAGGAGTTTACAGTAGTTCACTCACTCAAAACTTTAATTATTGAATTGATTCAAATAAATACACTTTTACAATTTCATTTATAAGTCTTATTTTGAGCGTTCCTATTTCTTTTATTCTTTCATTTTTAGTTGCAATAAAACGTTTTTCTTGAATTGACTATACATTAAATTCTTTTATTCTAACAATTTTAAGTATACCTATAGTAGTCTTTATACCTCTTTGTAACATATTATTAAATTTTGTAGGAGTTGATTATAACTTCGACTATAATAATTTTTGAAAACTGATTTATCCAACTTTAAGTTTACTAACGTTTATTTGCTTTTCTTGAATTCAGATTTTAAGACCTATAATGATTGAGATAACTCAATCAAACTCATATAATTTTCTTAGACAAATGGGTTTCTCACAAACAAAAATGTTCTTATATTTATTTATACCTAGATCTATTAATAAAGCTTTAACAGCATTACCGTTTTATTTAATAAGTGTTTTTTTCTATGGTATTTATCTTGAAACTTTTTATAATTTTCCGGGTACAATAAATCATTTTTATGGTGTTATAAGTAATTATGAAACTGATTCAGCTTGTTATTTTTTATCGATCATAATTATTGTGTTTATGTTTGCCACAGTGATTACTCAAAGTTTAAATGTAGTACTTAAAAATAGGTGGAATAATGAATAAAAGTTTCTTTAATTTTTCTCAAAAAGAACAACATTTTGTTGTTCCAATCCATAAGAATAGTAATTTTTTAAGAAAATTATTATCAAATAAATTATTTATTTGATTAATGGCATTTACAATAATTATTCTAATAATTTCATTAATATCATTTATTTTTAACGGAGGAGTAATTCCACTATTAAAAGAATTAGGAATTGAAAAGAATATTAAACCAATTTTTTTAAGAAAAAACAATTTAATAGAAACAATTTATAATCCGGAAGTTAATGAAAAAATCAAACTTTTGGTCTCTTTTTTAGAAAAAAATAATATTGATTACAGTATCGATTACACTAAATTGGTACCTAAATTATCTTTTAATATTTTAGATATTCTAAACACAAAAGAGCGTTTTGAACTATTATTAGGTACAAATAATTTGGGCGAATCAGTTTTAATAAGCACAATGAATAAGTTTACTCATTCAGTGCTTATTACAATGTCTATATTTATAGCTGAACTTCTTATTGCTTTACCAATAGGTTCGTTTATCTCACTAAATAGAAGGAATTTTACAATTTGTAACGCTGTTTTTAGTTACTTCATTATGGTTCCTGACTTAGTTATTCTAATGTTGTTATTAGTTGTTGTAAAAAACTTTTTTGTGTTGCTAACAATATTGCTTATAACTGGTATTTTTAGATTGATATATTGAACAATGCAATATTGCTCTGCTGAAATACAGAAGGAATATATGATTATCTTAATCAATTCAAACCTATCTAAAACTGCATTGGTTTATAAACACTTGATACCTAAAGTAATATCGAAAATTCTTATTTTATTCTCTGCTAGAGTGGGTTACATGATTGGATTAATAAGTACAATAAACATAATTGGATTTCCAATTGAATGAAATGTGTTAAACAATGTAAAGGAAAATTGAAAATATTTAAATGACAACATTTGACAAATATTATTTCCAATAATTCATTTGACAATATTTTTACTATCTTTCAGATTAGTAATAGTTTCTCTAGCAAGAACAATCGATACTATAAAATAGGAGAATTATGAAAAAATTTAATTTTAATGGATATTTACTTGAATACTTTGAATTATTCAATAATAAAGACAAAAACTTAATATTTATTCATGGTTTTGGATCTAATATAGAATTTTTTAGTAAATTAATTACTAAACTTAGTTCTAATTATAATATTTATGGATTGAATATGCCTGCTCATGGTGATTCGGAATATTCTGAAAACTTAATGAATTTTAAAATGTTTTGTGAAATTTTTAGACAGTTCATGAACTTCTTGGACTTAGATAATATTACGCTAATTGGCCACTCCCTTGGTGGAGGCATTGCTGCCGCTAATTTAAATAATTCTTATAAAATCAAAAAATGTGTCTTAATTGGTCCGATGAATCCAACAAGTTTATCCAGAGTTAATGAATTTAACGAGTGTTTCTTCCCTAGAACAGTTAATGAATGAGAAAAACTAATAAAGCTTTGTTATTACAATCCCGAAATAATAATTCAAAATCCAGAAATTAGAAAAAGAACTGAAGCGTACTTAAAAGACTATTCAGTTGAACTTGACTATATTTATCAACTAGGTAAAGATCTTCCTTCAAGTACAAACATGGAAATAATTGATATTGGTTTAAAAAACTTTAATGGTGAAATAGGATTATTTTTTGGAGATCATGATGGAATAATCGATTTAAAAAAAATCACTTCTTATTATAGAAGTGTTTCAAAAAATTTGAATGTTTATGAAATCAAAAAATCCAGGACATTCTATTTGACTTGAAAATTGAGAGGATTTCATAACAAATCTTACAAGTTTTCTAGAAAAATAATTATAAACTGGTGTTTACATAAATGTAACCATCAGTTTTTTTAATGTCAATAACTGTAATTAAGATGTTTTTGTCATATTGTCTAATTAAACTGATTAAGTCGGCAGCATCAATATACATACAATTTGTGAAAATCATAAATTGCTCTTGTTTTGAGTAGCTTCCAATCACTTTTGACACACTGAAAGAAAATCTACTGCTACTGTTTTCGTGGATAGCATTCAACAACTGTTCATATTCTTTAGCAAAAATTTGGACTTGAACTGTTTTATATCTTGGGAAAATTAAGTTAATTGCAACTTGGAAAATAGCCATCATTCCAAGACCAGCTAAGAAGTTAGGACTAAATAAAACATCTAAAGCTAAAGTGTTTTCTTGAACTTGAGTCGTATCAATTTTTTCAGTGTTTAACGCTATAATAGCCGGTATAAAGTTTCCGATTAAATTTGCAAATATAAGAGAAATAACATTAAGAATAGTTAATACTTGACCTAAATCTTTATGTTTTTTCTTAGCAATCATTGTACCAAGAATATCAAATCCTCCAGAACAAGATTCTAAAATGAATAATGCACCAGTGAATACGCCATTTAAAGTTCCTCAAGCCAAACCATATAAAATAATTGAAACTTGTTTAGTTGCATCTGAAGACGAATTTCACAAGGTCATATATATAGTATATTCAGTAAATCCAGCTGGTGAACCTTTGTTAAGGTTAGCGAAAATAAACACATCTTCAACATTTGGAATAAATCCAATTATTAGTCCCACAAGAGTTTGTACAAATAAAAATAAGATTGTAAAATAGAAGAATCTTTTTGATAAATATTTATAACTAAGCAATAATAGAGGTATATTTAATATAAAATATAACACTCAGAAAATCAAGTTATATCAAAAATAAGAAACTTCCTGTGAGTAGCCATTGTATCTCAAAAGGAATTGACTAAGTCTTCCGATTGATTGACCTATAGCACTAAGACCTAATTCATACAATCCAGTGTTTTGGACAAGGAAAACTAGGCAAGCTCCATACAAAATTCCTATAAATACAATTAACAAAATTTGTTTGAAATTACTCTTGTTGTTATATAACTGAGAAAAGTACAGAACAGAACTTTGAACTTTTACTCTTTGATATGCGTTTTTCTTTTTAATTTTTACTTCTTGGGTTGTTTCTTTTTTAGTTTTATTATTTAAAATTTCATTATCTTTTTTCATGTTTTAAATTATATAATAAAATGCTTTTACTTCTTTATTTTAAGTAAAATAAATAACAAAGTTCTCTTAATTCTACTGCTTGTGTAACGCTTTGAAACACATTTTTGAACAAATGAATCGTAATCAGTGATATCGATGTGTTTTTTAAATAAATTTTCAATTCCTTCATCAACCATTTTATATTTTCTTAGTTTTTTAGGACTTGAATTTCTTATAATTTTTTGTAATTTTGGGTAAGAATCTTGAATTCTTTTTTTACTAAATCATTTTTTTGGAACTGGAGTGAATTTAGAAAAATCTTCACCATTAAAAAACATCTCTCTAATTTTTGTTGCACTTGCAAAAGAATCACTAACTTCTAATGAATGATAATTAACAGTACGTTCATGAGTTAAAGGAATAATATTCAAATTATTAAAAATAATTGTTTTTACATATTCATTAGCTAAAATATCATTAGGAAGTTCGATATTTCTACCGGATAATTCTTGTAATGCTAAATTTGTTGCTTTGGGAAATGAATTTCCTTTTTCTTTTAAATATTTTTTAACTAAAAAATTATATTTGTCTGAATTATTTTTGATTAAATTAGCACATTCGATAAAAATATCTATATTATTACTTTCACAACCAAAAACTAAATAATTTATTTTTTTTTTATTTAACTTAAATATTGCTTGCTGTGCAAAAATATGTGCAGCTTGAGAAGTATCCATCACATTCAACGGAATTACTTTTGATACACCATAACTTTTAGCCATTTTCTTTCTTTTTCTATAAGAAAGGATTGCTAATTCGCCTCTTTGAGTATATTTTTTACTTAAAGCAACAATAATTTGTGAATTTGGAAATTGTTTTTTTATTCAATTTATTTGAAATATATGACCATTGTGAAACGGATTATATTCCGCGATTATTCCAACTTTGATTTTATTATTAAACATATTATTATTGTATAATACAATTATGATAAAAAAAGATAAATTTAAGTCATCTTTTCAACCATTAATAAGTATTTTAATACCAACTTATAATATTACTAAATATTTTGATGATACTTTAAAATCTATAAATAATCAAACGTACAAGAACATAGAAGTTATTATTAGTGATGATAATTCAAAAGATTTCTTTTACAATAAATTAGTTAAAAAGGCTGAAAAATATCCTGACTTGAATATAAAGATTTATCATCAAGAAGAGAATAAAGGTGTTGCTTTTGCAAGAGATTTTTTAGTTGAAAAGGCAAGCGGAGAATATATATTTTTTCTTGATGATGATGACCGTTTATATTCAAGAAACACTCTTTTAAATATTATAAAATACTTAAAGCCAGACACAGAAATATATTCTGGCAATTTTGTATTTGCTTTTGATGCAATACCTTATAATCCTCATAAGAGTAATTATGTCAATTATTCGATTTACAATTCATCAAGAGCGTTAAATAACTCTGTAGATTACTACTTAAAAAAAATTACTTTTACTTGAGGTAATTTATTTAAAAAGGATTTTTTGATAAAAAACAACATTAAATTCAATGATTCTGGACTTAGAATTTTTGAAGATATAGCATCGCTTGGAAAAATCTACTTCTTATGTTCAAAATTTCAATATACAAATAAACCAACTGTGAGATATTTAAGAAGAAGAAATAGTTTATCAAATCTTAATATTGAAAAATTTAATGAAAAAATGCTATTTCTAGAGCAAGCTTATAGAATTAGCATTAATCAAATTAATGAGATATTAAAAAAACAAGATAATCCTAATTCAGAGGAAATAATAAATAAATTACACAATGCAAAATTTATAGAATTTCTTAATTTAATTACTCAGCATTATCTTAAAAGCAGAAAAATAAAAAGAAATAGAGAAATTATTGATAAATACATTTCGAATAATATTTTAAGAATAAAAAACGAAATTTTTCAATATGCAAAACTTAAGTTTTTTGCTAAAAATATGTATTATTTGCCTATTTTTAATAAAATTAAGAAAACTCTTAATGAGAAATAAAAACTTTTTTATATCTACAAAAAAATAAGCAATTATATTTAATTTTTGCTTTTATATTTTAAAAAAGTATATATAATTGTAATGCTAATTATTAGAACCACTTGAATAAGGAGGAAAAATGGCTATTGTACCAAAACGTAAAACATCTAAACAACGTAAACACAAGAGAAGAACCCACGATGCGCTAACAACACCTAACCTTGTTGCATGCTCAAATTGTACTCAATTGATCGAACAACACTGTGTATGCAGATTCTGTGGTTTCTACAAAGGAAAAAAAGTTGAAGGTTTTACACCAATCAACAATTAATTATATTAATAATGCACCTCTTTGGTGCTTTTTTTGTCCACTTTTTGTTTACATTCAAATTAACTAGCATATTAGTTTGGAGGTTAATATATGATACTTTATAAAATTGGTGAAATAATGCATATAAATGCACAAAATATAATATTCGAATCTAAAGGTGATGGATATTCGCTAATAGTACCTAATTCTGCACGTTTTAGTGCCAATCAAAAAGTTAAATTATTCATATACGAATATAAAAGTGATTATAGTGCTCAAACTTATGCTTTTAAAGACTATATGGAAAGGGTTCTATTTGTTGATTTAATATCATTAACCGGTATTGGACCTAGAATTGCAATGAATTTACTGGACAATGATTGAGAAAAAATAGCGAATTACATAGCTCTTTCTGATGTTGAATCACTTAGTAAAATTCCTTATGTTCAAGATAAGCAAGCTAAACTAATAGTGGTAAATTTACAAAACAAATGAAACAAAATTTTACTTAAAAATAAAGATATTACCAAAAACACAAATGAAATATCTAATATAAATGACGTAGTGTCCTCATTAAAGATCATGGGATTTAAAGAAAAACAAATAAATGAAGCTATAAGCAAAATAGAAAATAAAGGTGATGTTGAAGAAATGATTCAGAAAAGTATAGAATTCATTTCAAAACAAATGAATGAAAGTAGAATTACAACCAAGTAGTTTTGATGAATTTATTGGTCAAAGCAATGTAAAGAATACTATCAAAACTATGATTGATAGTTCATTAAGACAAGGGATTAATCTTGACCACATGTTATTCCATGGAATACCTGGTACTGGCAAAACTTCTTTAGCAGGTATAATTGCAAATGAGTTGAATAGACAGATACACTATGTTCAAGCTTCAAATTTAGAGAAAAAATCAGATTTAATAACTATTTTGACTTGCTTGAATGAAGGTGATATTTTATTTATAGATGAAATCCATTCGTTAAATTCAATAATTGAGGAATCGTTGTATAATGCAATGGAATATTTTGTTTTTGACTTAATAATTGGTGTTGATGCGAGTGCAAGAACTATGAGAATGAATTTGAAAAAATTTACTTTAATTGGTGCTACAACAAAATTCAATATGATTTCAAAACCATTCAAAGAACGTTTTGGTTATATCGCTCGTTTTAATAATTACACTAAAAAAGAACTTTGTAAAATTATAAGAAATAGCGCAGACAAATTACAAATAAAAATAAAAGATGAAGAAATATTACAAATTTCTTCCTTTTCCAACTTTACCCCCAGAATTGCTAACAACTTACTCAAAAGATGTAATGATTTTAGAATTTCTCTTAATAAAGATATAATTGACCAAGAAACGGTAAAAATTACTTTCTATAATTTAGATCTTTATAAATTAGGACTAGGAAAAGAACATGTTGATTATCTTAAAATGCTTAGAGAAAATTTTAACGATAAGTGAGTTTCGCTTGATACCATTGCGAATTTGATGAGTATACCTAAAGAAAATATTTTAATTAATATTGAGCCACTTTTATTAATGCATGGACTATTGATTAAGAGCTCCAGAGGTAGAAAAATTAGTTCATATGGTATTGATTATTTACTAGATTTAAAAAAATAAAAAATGCCCGTTAAATAGGGCATTTCTATTATTAATCTTCGTCTTTTGATTGAATATTTCTACGTTTAATAATTTCATCAGAAATATTTTTTGGAGTTTTTTCATAATGATCAAATTGCATTTGATATGTTCCACGTCCACTTGTCATACTACGTAAATCTGTTGAATAACCAAACATTTCTGAAAGAGGAACTGCAGCTTTAACAATTGTAGCTCCATCATTTCTTTGTTCTTGGTCATTAACAAGTCCTCTACGACGCGATAAGTCTCCGATAACATCTCCAATGTAATCACTAGGAACAACTACTGAAACATCCATAATAGGTTCTAATAAAACTGTTCCAATTGCATCTTTAGCTTTTGTAAGAGCCTTAGAAGCAGCTATTTTGTAAGCCATTTCAGATGAGTCAACATCATGGTATGATCCATCAAATAATGTAGCTTTAATATCAATCATTGGGTAACCAGCTAAAATACCAGCAGCCATTTTTTCTTCAAGACCTTTTTGAATAGGTTTGATATATTCCTTAGGAATTTTACCACCGACGATTTTGTCAACGAATTCAAACCCACCATCTGGATTAGGTTCAAATTTAAGTCAAACATGACCATATTGTCCTTTACCACCAGATTGTTTGATGTGTTTTCCTTCAACCTCTGCTGTTTTTGTGATTGTTTCACGGTATGATACTTGAGGTGCTCCAACTTTAGCTTGAACACCAAATTCACGTTTAAGACGGTCAACAATAATGTCTAAGTGTAATTCACCCATTCCGGCAATAATTGTTTGTCCTGTTTCTTCATCTGTGTATGTTCTAAATGTTGGATCTTCAGCTGCTAATTTTTGTAATCCTAATGATAATTTTTCTGTAGCAGCTTTTGATTCTGGTTCAAGAGCTTGTGAAATAACTGGTTCTGGGAATACCATTTTTTCAAGAACAAGTTTTTCTGATTTTTCTGAAAGTAATGTATCTCCAGTTGTTGTAAATTTAAGTCCAACTGCAGCAGCAATATCTCCAGCACGACATTCATCGATTTCTACACGACTATTTGCATGCATTTGTAAGATACGCCCAATACGTTCTTTTTCACCTTTTGTTGAGTTGTAAACGTATGTACCTTTACTTAAAACTCCACGATAAACACGGAAGAATGTTAATGTTCCAACATAAGGATCGGTCATAACTTTGAATGCTAAAGCAGCGAATTCACCATCATCTGTTGATTCAACATTAACTTGTTTATCCTCATATTCAGCTTTAATAGCTGGAATATCAATAGGTGATGGTAAGTAATCAACAACGGCGTCGATCATCTTCTTAACACCTTTATTTTTAAATGATGTTCCACAAACAGCTGGGAAAAATTCACTTGTTAATGTAGCTTTACGGATAGCTTCTTTGAAAGTTACTTCATCAACTTCAGCTCCATCTAATACTAACATCATAAGATCTTCATCATAGTTAGCAACAGCTTCAAGTAATTCTTGACGTTTGATTTCAACAATATCTTTTAATTCTTCTGGAATTTCAATTTCAAATTCTTCTTCAACGGCTTCACCATTATATGTGAAAGCTCTTCTTGTTACTAAATCAACCATACCTTTAAAGTCAGCTTCTTGACCAATAGGTCATTGAATAGCAACTGCATTTCCACCTAAACGTGTTTTAACTGATTTAACCGCAGCAGCAAAGTCTGCTCCAGCTTTATCCATTTTGTTAACATAAACAATACGTGGAACTTTATAATTTGTAGCTTGTCTTCAAACTGTTTCAGTTTGAGGTTCAACTCCTGATTGAGCATCTAAAACCGCTACAGCACCATCTAATACACGTAATGAACGTTCAACCTCAACAGTAAAGTCAACGTGTCCTGGTGTATCGATAATGTTAATTCTTTTTCCTTTTCAGAAAGCTGTTGTAGCAGCTGATGTAATTGTGATACCACGTTCTTGTTCTTGAGCCATTCAGTCCATTTGGCTGGCTCCGTCGTGTGTTTCACCAATTTTGTGAATTTTACCTGTGTGGAATAAAATTCTTTCTGTTGTTGTTGTTTTTCCTGCATCAATGTGGGCCATAATACCGATGTTACGGTAGTCTTTTAAGTCAAATTCTCTAGCCATAAATTAGAGTTTTACTATCATCTAAAGTGAGCGAAAGCACGGTTGGCTTCAGCCATTTTGTGTGTATCTTCACGTTTTTTGATAGCTCCACCTGTTTTGTTTGATGCGTCGATGATTTCGTTAGCTAAACGAACATCCATTGTTTTTTCATTTCTAAGACGAGCATATTGAACTAATCATCTTAATGAAAGTGTTTGTTTTCTACGAGGAGAAACTTCGGTAGGAACTTGGTAGTTTGTCCCTCCAATTCTTCTTGTTCTGATTTCTAATTGTGGAGTAATATTTTCCACAGCTGCTAAGAAAACTTCCATTGGATCTTTTTGAGTTTTTTCTTTAACAATTTCAAATGCTGAGTATAAAATGTCTTGGGCGATTGATTTTTTACCATCTAACATAATAGTATTAATTAACTTTGTAATTAAAACTGAGTTAAAAACTGGATCTGCAAGAACTTCTCTTATAGGTGCACTTTTCTTTCTTGACATATTTTTCCTTTCTTTGAATTTTTAATTTTTGTTTTAGTTTCTTATATTAATTAATTTTATTTATTATGCTTTAGGTTTTTTAGTTCCGTATAAACTACGACCTTGCATACGCTTGTTTACACCAGCAGCATCTTGAGTTCCACGAACGATGTGGTATCTAACCCCAGGTAAGTCTTTAACACGTCCTCCACGGATTAAAACAACTGAGTGTTCTTGTAAGTTGTGTCCTTCTCCTGGAATATATGCAGTAACTTCCATTCCGTTTGATAATTTAACACGAGCATATTTACGTAATGCTGAGTTAGGTTTTTTAGGTGTCATTGTAGCTACACGAGTACATACACCACGTTTGAATGGAGAAGCCATTTTTTTAGCTTTTTTAATTAATGTGTTGTAGGTTACACTTAAAGCAGGAGCGTTTTGTTTCTTAATTTTTGATTCACGTCCATTTGTAACCAATTGGTTAATTGTAGGCATTTCATTTTCCTTTCTTTTTTATTTGTTAAACCTATTATAAATAACTGTATTATTATATAACAACTTACCCGAGTGTATCGATTTTTTTTAGTTTTTTTATTCCTATAAAATAGGTGTTTTCGTAAAAATAAAACAAAAAAACAAATACATTAAAATATTTGTTTCATTATTTTTCTGTTTTTGTATAAATATATATTTTTTCTGCTAATTCTTCTTTAGTTAGATCTTCATATCCAAAAATATTTAATTTCTCAGCAATCTTGAATAATTTTTGATTTGGTAATTCTAATAATTTTTTAATTTCTTCTTCTCTTTGCGAATCTTCTTTGGATATGTTTTTTTCTTTACTATGCGAAGATTTATTTATTTCAAACTCTTCGGTTTCATCAACCTCTTTTGCATTTTGTTGAGCTTCCTCATCTTTAATATTTTGATATGAATTTGGATTTCTATAAAAATCACCCATAAATGGATTGTACATTCCATAAGGATTATTAGGATTTTGACTCATGTTTTCCTTCATCATTTTCATAAATTCTTCTTGTTGCTTCATGAATTCGATTCTAATAAATGCTTTTCTAATGGCTGATACTTCTCTTCCCAATAAAATTCCAAAAATTATAGTTATGACTGATTGAAAAATATTTAACCCCATAATTGCCAGAGGGAATTTACCAATCACATTTACATTTTTATAAAAAATACTAAAATCATCAATTAAAGTAAGAAAATTAATAAGATTGATGAAAACTGTAAGATAAACTAGATAAACAACTAGTTGATTCAAATGTTTAAAATTTTTCTTATCATAAGAACTCTGAACACCAAAGACATAAAATACTAATAGTGCTAAATTATAGATAACTTGTGTTATAACATTTTGTAAAAACTTTTGTTTGATGTTGTTTAAGTCACTCATAGTAAGTGTTTTAGAGCCGGCATCAATCAAAGAGGGATCTACATTATTAAAGTCTGCAAAGTAAAATAGAACGATGTTAATTATTGAAATTAATACAAGAACTAGTAAAAATGCAAAGTAACTTCAAACTCAAAATCTAAATGTCGATTTTTCGAAAGATCATAATTTTTCAGTTGTACCTTGTTTAAGGTAATCACTCTTTTTTAACATTTTATTCCTTTCTATATTTCATAATTTGTTTAAATTATAGCTTATTATTTTCTTTTAATTGTTCAAAATTGTAGTCACTAATATTGAATTGAATTGGCGGATTGCTATATAAAATAATATGTTTTTCTGTTATAGGGTGAATAAATTCTAATTTATATGCATGAAGTCTTTGATTAAAATCATCTACAGCATTTCCATAAACTGGATCTCCATAAACTGGATTTTTGATATAAGCTAAATGTACTCTTATTTGGTGAGTTCTCCCAGTTTCAAGTTCACACTTGACAAGTGATAATGGCTTATTTTCATAATAAAAAGTTTTTAATAGCTCAATATGAGTTATGGCCTCTTTTGAATTAACTGATGTTACAGTCATTTGTTGTCTATTTTTCGGATCTCGCCCTATTGGTAGATTTAATTTTATTTTACTTGAACTAAGGACACCTTCGCAAATTGCAACATAAGAACGTTTAATATTATGTTGTTTGAATTCATCAGTCAAAATTTTGTGAATCTCATTATTTTTAGCAATCATTAATAAACCAGAAGTATCCTTGTCAATTCTATGAACAATACCCGGTCTTAATAGTCCATTTTCATTAGATAAATTATTTTTAAAATGGTATAAAAGACCATTCACAAGAGTGTCATTTGTGTGACCTGGAGCTGGATGAACAACTAAATCGCTTGGTTTGTCTATTACCAATAAATCATCATCTTCATAAACAACATTAATTTCCATTTTTTTTGGCTTAACATCGGTTTCTTTATCTAATAATCTAACTATTTCTATTATTTGACCTTCTCTAACAATATATTTAGGCTTTATAACATTTGTTCCATTAACAAAAACTGCTCTTTGTTCGATTAAAGACTTAATATCATTTCTTGAAATTTCAGTATTATTGCTGATGTATTTGTCAATTCTTTCTTTGTAAGTTACTTCTAATTTAATCATATTGATTATTATACATAATAACTTTTTTTAATAATATGAATTCAAAACTTTTCTTATTCATTTTTTCACAACTAAATTGCAAAATAAAAAGTCAAACTAATGACTTTTCTTGTTGTATTATAAATTAAGCCTTGTATTTAATTCCTAATGCATTTAACATAGGCATTAAGAAGAAATTGAATGGCTTGTTGAAGTGTGGTAAGAAGAATACGTCTGTTAAAGCAATTTCTGGAAGAGTCATTCTTCTTTGAATTGCTAATGCAAACATATAAACAACTTCAACGTGAATGTCTTTTTCTCATGAACCAATTTGAACACCAAGAAGTCTTAATGAATCTCTTTCATAAGTAATCTTCATTGCTACTTTACTGTAGTGACCAACAAATTCACAACGGTCATTATCCATTCAATATTCTTCACCAATATTATCAGCTTTTAATCCGGCAGCAACAGCAGTTTGTTTTGTAAATCCTGTTGAAGCGTAGTGACAGTCAAATACATTAATTGCATTTGTTCCAGCTACACCCGGAAATGGAACGTGAAGTCCAGCTAAATCTAAAGCAGCAACTAATCCAGATTTAACAGCATTTGTTGCCAAAGCAACGTGTGAGTAATCATTTGTTACACAGTTTTTAAGTGCACATGAGTCACCAATTGCATAAATATCTTTATCTGAAATTGAACGTTGAAACTCATCAACCTTAATAGCACCGTTTGGTAATTTTTCAACATCGGCTAAAGCATCAGTTCTAGGTTTAAATCCAATACATAAAATTACTAAATCGGCTTTAAATTGATCTTTGTCTGTAACAACAGATGAAACATTAACTCCATCCTTTGAAGTAAATTCAACAACTTTTTGACCTAGCGCTAATTTAACACCAGATTTTTCCATTCTTTGTTCCATTTCATGTGTGAATTCTTCATCGAAATAATTAGGGATAACTCTTTCTTGTAAGTCAATTAATGTAACATTTTTACCTTTTTGGTGGAATGCTTCAACTAATTCAACTCCAATGTATCCAGCGCCAACAACTACAACATTTTTAACTTTCTTATCATTTGCCTTTTCAACAATTTCTTCTGCATGTTGGTAAAGTTTTGATAATAAAATGTTTTTGTATTCACGTCCTTTGAAAGCTGGTTCGATTGGTCATGTGCCACCAGCAAACACTAATTTATCGTAAGAATCAGTAAATTCTTTACCACTTTTGTTATCTCTTACAACAACAGTTTTCGAAGCTCTATCAATTTTAATAACTTCATGGTTTGTTTTTAAATCTACACCATATTGATTTCTTAAAATTTCTGGTGAAGAGTAAAATAAAGCAGAAGGGTCACTAAAAGCTCCACCTACTCAAATCGCAATTCCACACCCTAAAAATGATGTGTTAGTATTTCTATCATATGCTACAACTTCAGCATTTGGATTTACAGTTTTAAGGGTTCTTAAAAAAGAAGTTCCAGCGTGGTTGGCACCTACAACTAAAATTTTCATAATATCCTTTCGTATAAATAAAATTATTAATTGAATTTATCTATTTTTTCATTAATAATTAAGTTTATTTTATCACTTATTAACTTAAAAATAGATTTTTTTCATAAATGTGGAAATGTGGAAAATCACTGCTTTTGACAATTACAAATATTTATTTTTAACTAAAAATTCTTGAATTCTACACTTAAAATCACTTTATTTTTAAGGTCTATTTTAACTTTAGCATAACTGAAAGAGCTACCAAAACGTGGATAAGTTATGCTACCTGGGTTTATAAACGCTGGATAGTTATCTTTAGATTCAAAATAATTTGGAAAATGAGTGTGTCCATAAATGATTAAGTCATTATTTTTATATTTTAAGAATGTAGATCTTAGTTTATGATAATCCATTAAAGTGTTATAGTTTCCAAATTCATGTCCATGAGTTAAGACAAACTTAAAGTTAGAAATTGTAACTTCAACAACACTATCTAGTGAACTTAAAAAATCATTGTTTCCACATACTGCAAAATTAAAATGTTTGTTAACTCAACTATCATTTAGCTCACTGTCTCCACTGAAAAAAGAAATATCATAATTTTCATGTTTTAAAATTTCTTCTGCTTTACGATAATTGCCATGAATATCAGACATACATAAAATTTCGATTGTTTCATTCATAATCTAATTATAAAAAAAATAAAATAGTTTATGATTTTAAATATGCTACAAATTTTTAATGATATATCTAATTATGCAACAATTATTTTTACAGTTGCATTAAGCATTCCACAATTAATAAAACTTTTAAAAGATAAAAAAACAGGGGAAATCAATTTTTATTCATTTTGAATTTTTCACATTGGAATCTGTTTATGAGTTTTCTTCGGTGCATTAAGCAATACGGAAAACCCTTATATTTTAAAAAATGTTGTTATTGCAGACGGAATTAGTTGTTTGCTAAATGGTTTAATGACATACATGCTTTACCACTTCAAAAAGGAATTTAGTAAAAAAATAAAACTTTATGCAGCCTTAGGTGTTTTAGTATCTTGAATAATAACCGGAACAATGGTAATACTTTATATTGCTTTACCAAATTTCAGACTTACTCCTTTACAAAATTCAATTTTCGGAGCTATAGCACCGGCATTTACTACTTTCTCATTTTTACCTCAATTGATAACATCAATAAAAACAAAACAATGAAGAGGAATCACTTCATGAATGTTTGTTTTATATGAAGTTAATAATATTTTCTGAATAATCTTCTGAACAACTTCAATGGGATTAAATGGCATTTTATGGGACTTGGTAATAGGTTTAGCATGACAAATTGTTTCGCTTTGCATTTATGCGTACCAACTTACAATGACAGTTATTGATGAACAAAAATTCAAGAAATCTCAAAGAAAACAAGCGTAAGAAAAGAGCTCTAAAGCTCTTTTTTCATTCTTTTTACAACTTCATCAATATCAAAAAGTGAGTAACCAATCAGACCAGTTTCTTCATCGAAATCAATCATAATAAAGTCACGACAACCATCAAATAAGAATCTACCAATTATTCTAAGAGCAGTGTCATTTCCTTCGACTTGTCTCACAGATTCACTATAAAATTCAACATCCGTAGGACAAAAATTATCAAATAGGAATTTTTTTAAATCTTTTGTTATATTTTTTAATTTATATTTATTAGCAAGTTGCTCTCACATTTTTTTAGTCTTTG
Source organism: Mycoplasma anserisalpingitidis (assembly GCF_007858495.1). Classification (NCBI taxonomy): domain Bacteria; kingdom Bacillati; phylum Mycoplasmatota; class Mollicutes; order Mycoplasmatales; family Mycoplasmataceae; genus Mycoplasma; species Mycoplasma anserisalpingitidis. Next base: position 618,161 of record NZ_CP041663.1, read on the forward strand.
GCAAGTCTTCCACAAGACAATCAATTGTAAAAAATACAATATCATCAAACTCATTAATCATTTCTTCAAAAATATTCAATGTATCATCATCTATGTATGTTCCTGGCTCAGTTAAAATTCTGAAAAAATCAAGTTCTTCTTTACCTTCTCAAACTAGCCCATCAGGATCATTAAAATTTATTTCTCCAAAAAAACGGTGTTTTTTTACCTTCATTCTACTCCTTTGCATTTTAAATATTATATATAGTAAAGGACTAAAATAAATAAAAAAAACTTAATATTTTAAGTTGATCAATCTTAAAGTATTAAGCAATAACATTATTTTTCTTAAGAGTTTTAATTGTTTTAGCACTAACTCTTAAAGTTTTTGTACCAGAAGCAGTTTTAATTTTAACTTTTTGGAGATTAACATTAAATTTTCTTCTTGAAGCGTTCATAGCATGTGAACGTTTATTTCCAAATTGTGGTCCTTTACCTGAAATTTGATCTCTTCTTGACATGAGGACTCCTTTCTAATATATTAGCTAATAAATAGGCTTATTTATTATATAGAATTTTTTAATATAGCAAAAAACTTTTTTATCCAGAATCAAAAGTTTATAATTTAACCAAAAATGAAAACAAACTTAAACTTTTTACACAAAACTAGTGAACTTTTCATGCACAAACGATTTACAAAAAAAGTAAAAATGGTATAATGGTCAATATGAATAAATTAGAAAAAATTACACCTTTAGAACAAGACTTTGCTAAATGATATACAGACGTAGTAAAACAAGGGCAATTGATTGCTTATGGACCTGCTAAAGGTACATTAGTTTTTAAACCAAATTCTTACGGAATTTGAGAATTAATTCAAGAAAACTTGAATAAAATCTTTAAGCAAAAAGGAATTCAAAACGTTTATTTACCTCTTTTAATACCTCAAAAGTTATTTGAACTTGAAAAAGAACATGTTAATGGTTTTAATCCAGAATTAGCAACCGTAACTAGGGTAGGAGACCGAGAATTATCTGAAAAATTCTACATCCGCCCTACTTCAGAAGTTTTATTTGCCAACTTGTTCAAAAATTCAATTGAATCTTACAAAGATCTTCCAATTATTTACAATCAATGAGCTAATGTGCTTAGATGAGAGAAGACTACTAATCCATTTTTAAGAAGCAGGGAATTCTTATGACAAGAAGGCCACACATGTCACTCTAATGCTTTAGAGGCAAGAAAATTAACAAGAGAAATGATCAAGGTTTATGCAAAATTCTTGAAGAAATATTTAGCTATCCCTGTTATTATTGGTAAAAAAACTTCACACGAAAAATTTGCTGGCGCCTGTTCAACATATACAATCGAAGCTATGATGAAAGATGGAAGAGCATTGCAAGCTGGAACCAGCCATTATTTAGCTCAAAACTTTTCTAAGCCATATGAAATTATCTTTAAAAATCAAGACAATGAATACATCAATGTATTCCAAACTTCATGAGGTGTTTCTACTCGCTTATTAGGAGCAATTATTATGACTCACGGGGATAATCATGGAATAGTGATACCTCCTAGAGTTGCGCCTACACAAATTGATATTTTAGAATTATTTGCTGATAAAAATGATGAGGTTAAAGAAGTTTCTAAAAAGTTAAACAAAGAGTTATCTAAAAAATGAAGAGTTAGAGTTGATTCAACTAATAAGAACCCTGGTTTTAAGGCAGCAAACAGTGAAATTCAAGGAACCCCACTTAGAATAGAAATTGGGCCAAGAGATCTTGAAAATAAAAATGTGACAGTTGTAAGAAGAGATACACTAGAAAAAATTACTGTAAAAGTTAAAGACATCAAAAACCTTGTCGGAACACTTTTAGACGATATTCATGAAAATCTCTATGAAAAAGCATTAGAAAGATTGAATAAGAACAGTGTTACTGTGTTTACTTATGATGATTTTAAAAAAGAAATTAACAATGGTAAATTTGTAACAGCACCATTTTGTTGTTTAGATGAAGCTGAAGTAAAAATCAAAGAAGAAACAGGAGCATCAACTAGATGTATTCCTTTGAAATTAGATAAACCTGAAAAAAACAAAAAATGTATTTTTGAAGAATGCAAAAAAGAAACAAACAGATATGTTGTTTTTGCTAAATCATACTAATTTATAACTATTATAAATAAGTGTCTCGCCACTTTATTGTGGAAAAAACACTTATTTTTTATTTTATTTTTCTTCCAATTTGTTCAATGTTAATATTTAATTGGAGGTATTAGATGAGAAATGATGAAAAAAGTATGACAAAAAGTCAGATAATTAAAAATATAGTTGAAACAAATCGACTAGGAAAGACAATAAATGAAATTAGAAAGAATGGACAAAGCAATAATTCAATACAATATCAACTACCTAAAGATTTCCAAATTGATTGAGAAGATGAGGATATTGACTGAAATTGAGAAACAGAATATGTTAAATTTATACTAAAAAATATGACAAAAATTAATTCTATGATTATAGAAAAAACATATATACAAAATAACAATTTAAAAGATAAAAATTGATATAAGGAATATTTTTCAAAAACTACTTTCTATAAAAAGAAGAAACAAGCTGAATTGGAGTTTTTAACACTTTATTTTGCAAGTAGGACTAATAAACAATATATCGCACATTAGCGAATTGAATAAAAAGAATATTTTAGATCCTTATACTTTTTCCTCGCACTTAGTAGTTCATAACAATATTGAAAATAAAAATGATCAAATAGACGCAACAATTTATTTGGTTCGAAATTTTAGAAATAACAAATTTTCGTTAATATTTAAAGTAAATAGAAAATTTAGTAATCCCTTTAAATATTTAAATGTTAAATTTGACATACAGGTAAATGGCAAATATTTGCTAACAAATTCTAAAAAATTTAGTGAATATGGCTTGATTTTGGATGAAAACTTAAATCTTCCTATTAATAAACTTGAAAAAATTAAAATAATAGTTAAAAATGATAAAGAAACATTATATGAGAACGAAATAATCAAATCAGATAACATAGTAAAAAATTTTTATTTAGAGACTGAAGAACAATATTTTACATTCAAAATTCCATATACTTATAAATTTGAAACATCATCAAATGAATTAAAGAACAAAAGAAGCATTTTTAACCTTCAAACGTTTATGAAATTTAATGAAATTAATCAAAATACTAATTTATTTTCTTTTTTTTCTTCTAATTTCAGCAAAATATCAGATGACGATGTTTTTAAGAAAGTAAATTTATTTTTTCCTAAATTTCTTAATTTTAAAATCAAGGATAAATTAAGCAAAAAAGAAATCAAATTGATGGAACAAAGTAAGTCGTTTGATCCAAATTTTATAAATGAAAACGATAAATTAAAATTCAAAAATATTAATGTAGTTTTTAATAATGATCAAGAATATAATGAACTATTAAATAAAAATCTTATAAATGACTTAACACTTTTTTCATTCGATGTTATTGATATGTGTGTAAATATAAAACACAAAAAATTCTATGAAGAAAGTGCTTTAGAAACAAAAATAGAAAAGATAGCTATATCAATTCAAGATATTAATACACTCCAAAATAACCTTATACAAATTAAAATTGAAGATTGAGTAGAATTTATAAATTTAGAACGAATTTCTTATGAAGATTTTATTATTTATATAAGAAAAAAATATGAAATTTAGTAAATCAAATCTAATAATTTTTATTTCGGTAATTAGTATTGGGTTAGTGGCTGTTGGTTCATTTTACATTTATAATAGTGTGTTTAAAGTTGAAAAAAATATGATTAAAGAAAATAAAAATCAGAAACAAGCGGATGAAATTAAAAATCAAAGTATTTTTCCAAATATTGATGACTCATATTATCAAGAATTTCTAATAAAAAATGATTTTGGGAACAGTAAAATCGACGATAAATTGGTAATCACTTTTATTAAAGATATTTTAAAAAGAATGTCCGTTAGTTACGGTTCAATATCATTCAAATCGGAAATAACTGAAAAGAAAATTATAATAACCTTACAATGACAACACAATGAAAAATTCGAAGTAAAAAAATATACGTTCCAAATTAAAACTATATAATTAAGTTGTTATGAGTATAAAAGAAATAGTTATTAAAGAATTTAATAAATTATCAAAAAGTAAAAAAGTAAAGGAAAGTGATAATATTAAAGATTTAGAAATCGATTCTTTAGATTTTGCTGAACTTATCATTAATGCTGAAGATATGTTCGAAATTCATCTTCCAGATTCAGAACTTACAAATTTAGTTACTGTAAATGATGTGATTTTATTAATAGAAAAAACAAAAAATACTATATAATTGAAAATGGACTAGGAGTATAGTTCAACGGTAGAACAACGGGCTTCAACCCCGTGTGCTGTGGGTTCGAATCCTGCTACTCCTGCCATTTTTATTTTTTAAAAAACTAGTAAAATTTCATTTAGGAGTATGAAATGGATAAAAATAAAATTGCTATAATTGGAACTGGTGCTTGAGGATCGGCTCTAGCGAATGTTCTCTTAAAAAATAACCATAATATCATAATGTACGGAATAAACCAAGATGAAATAAATGATATAAATAATGGGTATAACAGAAAATATTTTGGTAATAAAAGATTTCACAATTTTAAAAATTTAGCCGCGACAAATAATCTAGATATAACATTAAAGAATGCTGACTATGTTATTTTAGCCACACCATCAAGTCATATTAAGACAATGCTTAAGGAAATTCAAAAAGTACTTAATTATAGAAAAATAAATTTAATAAATGTTGCTAAAGGTATAGATAGCGAATCAAAAAATTTCTTTTCAGAATTAATTTACTCAAAGTTCAAGAAAAACCTAAAAAATATGGCAACTTTAATAGGTCCCAGTTATGCTGTAGAAGTTTTTGAGAATGAATTGACAATGATTAATGTTGTTGGTAGAGATATAAATTTCTTAGCGAAATTAACTAAGGTTTTCAACAATGATTCATTTAAATTAGTAATTAATAAGAACGAAAAGGGTTCTGAACTTTTTGCTGCATTAAAAAATGTTTTAGCTATTGGTGTTGGTATTATAAGTTATTCAAATAAAAGCAAAAATACTCAATCAGCAATGTTAACAATTGGTGTAAAAGAAATACACAAAATTTATAAAAGTCTTTTTCCAGAACTTGATGATGAAATAGGATTCGAATTAGCTGGTATTGGTGACATTTTTCTAACGTGTTCATCTAACAAAAGTAGAAACTTTTCTTTTGGTTTAGATATTGCTGACAAAGGTCTCAAAGAAGTTTTAAATAATCAAACAAAAACAGTTGAAGGTTATACAACAGCAAAAATTTTAGAAAAAATCATTAAAGAAAAAGATATTTACGTACCATTTATGACAAATATCATAAATGTTTTATACCATAATAAATCACCATTCAAAATTCTTGATTTTCTTGAAGAGTATTAAAATATAATTCAATATAAAATAAAATAGTTTAAAATATTAGTATTTGTATAAAGGAGAATGATGATTAAAGCTATTAAAGATGATAAAAATCAAACAATAACAGTTACTATTCCTGTTACTAAAGAAGAATATTCAAAAAATCGTTCAAAAGCTGAACAAAAAGTTATTAAAAAAATTAAAATTCCTGGATTCAGAAATGGTTCAAAATTACCTAAAAATGTTTTAGATAAATATTTATCACAGGCTCAAGTTGAACACGAAACAATCAATTTGATTGCAGAAACAAAATTTATTGATGCACTTAAAAGTGCTGTTGAAGTTACAAAGTACTTCTTTGATAAACCAGTATCAATCGACTACAAGAAAGCAGAAGATGAAAATCATGGCGAATTAATTATTGTTTTTGATAGAACAGTTGATTTTGATTCAATTAAACTTGACAATCTTAAAATTAAATTTGAACAAAGAGAAGTTACAGATGCTATTGTAGAAGAAGAATTGAAAAAACTTTTACAAAAATATTCAACTTATGAAGAAGTTAATGCTAAATCAGAACTTAATGACACTGTAAACATTGACTTTAAAGGATATGTTGGTGATGAACCTTTCGAAGGTGGTGAAGCTGAAGGATTTGATCTTGTTTTAGGATCAAAACAATTTATTGAAGGATTTGAAGACCAATTAGTCGGTAAAGAAGCTGGATGAAAAGGTGAAGTTAAAGTTACTTTCCCTAAAGAATACTTTGCAAAAACTCTTGCCGGTAAAGATGCTATTTTTGAAGTAACAATTAACAAAGTATTAAAAATTAAAGAAATTGAATTAACAAAAGAAAATCTTATGTTAATTGGTGGAACAGAGGAAGATACTGTTGAAACTGCTAAAACTAAATTCAAAGAAAGATTAGTTGTTACATACAAAAATGAAGACAAACAAAATTTCTTTGAAAATTTAGTTCGTGAAGGTGTTTCTAAAACAGAATTAAATTTTAGTAATACATTACTTGAATTCAAAATTAAAGAAGTTGAATCAACAATAAATAAACAATTAAAACAACAAAATATTAAAAAAGTTGAATATTTACAACTTCTTGGAATTAACGATGATGAATATAATGAAAGATTAAGAGAAGAAGCTAAAGAAGGTCTTAAAGCAGATGTTATAAAAGAAGCTGTTATCACTTCTTTAGGTCTTGAACCTGTTTCAAAAGAAGAAATTGAAGAAAAATACAATTCAATCACTAAAGAAACTAACTTGCCTATTGAACAACTTAAACATTTCTTACCTGAACAAAGAGTAAAAGAAATTGTTGAAATCGATAAAAGACTTGATGCTACAATTCAAAAATACAGTAAATAATTAAAAAGGTGGTAAAATTCCACTTTTTTTATTCAATCTTTAACTTGACCACTCATAATTAACTATAATTGTTTATACTTTTATTATTTATAGGAGGCATTATGCAAATTAAAGGTATAGGAGCATCTAAAGGTATAGCTTTAGCTAAAGTTCTTAAAATTGAAGAAAAAAATGTTGAAATTGTTGAAAAAACTTCAAATAGTGTTGAACAAGAACTTAAACTTCTAGTAAATGCAATGAAAGCAGTTGAAGTTAAAATTCAAAAAGGTAAAGAATTAGCTAAAGATCCTGAACACGCTGAAATTTTTGAAGCACACTTAAACTTTTTAAATGACCCTTTCACGAATGAAAGGGTCACAGAAATGGTTAATCAAGGTTATTCAGCCATTTATTCAGTATCAAAGATTTATGGAGAAAATGAACAAATCTTTCTTTCTATGGATGATGAATACATGAGAGAAAGAGCAGCAGATATTAGAGATATTAAAACTAAATTGCTTTATGCTTTAAGTGGAATTAATGAACATGATTTATCTGCTATAAGTGAAGAAGTAATTATTGTGGCAAATGATTTAACACCATCACAAACTGTTCAATTAAATAAAAAATACGTTAAAGGGTTTGCCACAAATATCGGTGGTCCAACTTCTCATACAGCTATTATGGCAAGAAGTTTGGGCATTCCTAGTGTTGTGGGTACAAATAACATTCTTGAATTGGTTAATGATGGTGATTATCTTTCTATTAACGGTGATAAAGGCTTGGTAATTGTAAACCCAACAGAACAAGAGATCGTTGAAATCAATAAGCAAAAGAAACTTTATGAAGAATATCTTGAAAAATTGAAATTATTTAAGAATAAAGAAAGTAAGACAAGTGACAATCACAAAGTTGAACTAGCCGCTAATATCGGATCGCCTGCAGACTTACAATCAATTATTGATAATGATGCTGAAGCTGTTGGATTATTCAGATCAGAATTTTTATACATGGATAATTCGGATTGACCAAGCGAAGATGAACAATTTGAAGCTTACAAAAAAGTTGTTTCAGGTATGAATGGGAAAAGAGTTGTTATAAGAACTCTTGATATCGGTGGAGATAAAACATTAAAATACTTCAAATTCCCTGAAGAAATGAACCCATTTTTAGGATATAGAGCTATTCGTTTCTGTTTACAAAATAAATCAATCTTTAAGACTCAATTAAGAGCCTTAATTAGAGCAAGTTACTATGGTAGAATTGCAATTATGATTCCAATGATCACAAATGTTACTGAGTTTTTGGAAGCAAAAGATTTCTTTACTGAAACATATAAAGAATTAAGCAAAGAAACAAACGAAATTGCTCCATTAAACGAAATTGAATTTGGTCTAATGATGGAAACTCCAGCAGCTGCTATTTTATCTGATAAGTTCTGTAAATATGCTGATTTCGTTTCTATCGGTACAAATGATTTAATTCAATATTCAATGGCTGCAGATAGAATGAATGAATCAATTTCTTATCTTTATCAACCACTTAATCCATCAATTTTAAGATTAATTAAACACGTTATTGATGGAGCGCACAAAAACGGTAAATGAGCTGGCATGTGTGGTGAAATGGCTGGTGATAAAAGAGCTTTACCAATTTTAGTTGGATTAGGTTTAGATGAATTTTCAATGTCAGCGTCTAACATTTTAAACACTAGAGAAATGTTGTCAAACCTTTCATATCAAAAATGCAAAGAAATTGCTGAAAAAGTTATTGAAATGGATTCGTGCGAAGAAGTAGTTGAATATATCGATAACTTAAATTAACATTAATTAAGAGCTATTTAGCTCTTTTTATTTCTTTATATAAAAAATAAATTAAAAAATTTACTTCTTTATGGAAGTAAATTTTATTCAGCATTTTTTTTCTTTTTCACTATATCTAAAACTAATTCATATAAAAGATACACAAATATCAAAACTGCTCCTAGCATAACTCAGACATCAGCTAAATTAAAGGTTCCTTTATCAACCCAAGGTAAGTAGAAAATATCTTTAACAAATTCATTAAATATGAATCTATCAAGCATATTCCCGAAATCTCCTGAAGCAATCAGACAGATAAAAATCGTTAATTTTTTATTTATCATCAATGGAACAAATATGCAAAAAATAAATATCAAAACACTAACAATTTGTATTATTGTTATATTAAAAGAACTTGGAAGAAAGGTTACACCTCTATGTCAAATTGATCTTATTCCAAAAATTCCATAATTTACTACACTTTTGTAATTTATAGTTTCTGGATTAGTTCAATATCCATTTACATAAACCAATCCTTCTGAATTTAATTTATTAACATCACCATGCACAAAAATAAAAGTTTTTGTTAATTGGTCAATTAAAAGTAAAACTATAAATAAAACTATGAATATACAATAATTTATTATTATTTGCTTTTTGTTATTTTTTAAATATTTAACAAAATCATTTCATTTTAACTGAAATTTATTCATTAAATCCACCAAAATCATCTAAAGATGAAATAACGTCATAACATCTTACACAAATCTCGTCATTATGCATCTCTTCTTTTTCAAAATGATTTCAACATCTTTCACATTTTTTACTATCAAATTTAGAAACTTTAGTTTCATTAGAAATTGATACTTTACCGACCATCAATAACATTTTTAAATTCAAGTTCTTGATGAATTCACTATTAGTTTTAAGTGATAATTCAAGTTCATTACTTCTTTTAACTTCACCATTCTTTATAGAATTTTCAATTAAAATATTAATTTGGTCTCTTAATTCAAAGAATTCGTTATATTTATTAATTAATTCATAATTTGGTGTAGTTGATTTCACAAATCTTTCAAGCATAATTGATTCTTCTTTATTTTCTTTATTAAAGAAAGAATATGCTTCTTCTGCAGTTGTTGGTAAAATTGGTGCAAGAGCTAAAATTATAAAATCTGTTATTTCATAAAGATTCTTAAGAACCATTTGTCTTTCAATGTTGTCTCTGGATTCTACATATAATAAATCTTTAACAATCGAAAGATAAAAACTAGATAAATTAACAATATAATTATTAATTTCCTTAATAACATTAATGAACTTAAAACTGTTGTAGTTTTCATGTACATTCTTAATTAGAACTTTTAATTCTTCATTAATAAATTCATGAATACCTTCTAATTTTAAGTTTTTATCGTATTTATAGTCATTTGTATTAGAAATCATAAATCTTAAAGTGTTACGGATTTTTCTATACACTTCAGCATTTTGATTAAGAATATCTTCTGAAATATTAATATCATTTGAATATTCACTATTTGCAGCTCATAATCTTAATATATCAGCACCTTTCTGATTTACAACATCAAGAGGTGAAATGATATTTCCTTTTGATTTTGACATTTTTTCACCCTTGCCATCAAGAACAAATCCATGGCTAATCAAATTCTTATAAGGTGCTTTTCCTTTATAAGCAACAGAATTTATTAACGAAGAGTTGAATCAACCTCTATATTGGTCAGAACCTTCAAGATAAACATCGTATGGAGATTCAAATCCATAAACATCAGCTGCAATATTTGAAGTCCCAGAATCAAATCAAACATCCATGATATCCATTTCTTTTGTATATCCTTTATTTCTGTGAATTTCAGGAAGTAATTCATCTACTTCTTTTTCTCATCAAATGTCAGATCCATTTTCTTCAATTAACTTAATTACGTAATCAAATATTTGTTCATCAATAACCGGTTGCTTATCTTTATCGTAAAATATTATAATTGGAACTCCTCAAGTTCTTTGTCTTGAAATTGTTCAATCTCCTCTATTTTCTATCATATTCGAAAGTCTTTTATAAGCTCATTCAGGATACATTTTAACGTTTTTTAACTCACTTAAAATGTTGTTTCTAATTTTATCAATAGAAACAAACCACTGAGGTGTACCTCTAAAAATAATTGGTTTGTGTGTTCTTCAATCATGTGGATATGAATGTTTAATTTTATTAGATAAAATTAAAGATTCATTGCTTTTTAAGAAGCCAATAATTTTTTCATTTGAATCTTCATAAAACATTCCATTATAATCACAATCAAAGTCGATATTTCCATTATCTGAGATATGCATTATCATTTCAAGATTATTTGTTTTCCCAATCAAGAAATCATCCTCACCAAAAAGCGGAGCTATATGAACAAGACCAGTTCCGGCTTCCAAAGTAACATGATGTCCTATTACAACCCTAGCATTATTATTTGTAATTGGTGTTAAATATTCCACACCAACTAAATCCTTAGAAGTTAATTCGGTAATAATTTTAATTTCTTCTCATTTAAATAATTCTTGTAAATTTTCTAATAAATCTTTTGCAACGATATAATAATTATCATTAACAAAAACTTTAATATAGGTTATATTTTCTCCAACAGCAACTCCTGAATTAGCAATTAAGGTTCAAGGAGTAGTTGTTCATATAATTAATTTATCATTTGCATTAACTTTTGAATTGTCACTATTTATAACATTAAACGCAACATATATAGAATTTGAAACAACATCGGCGTATTCTACTTCAGCTTCAGCTAATGCAGACTGGCTTGATGGTGATCAATAAACTGGTTTGAGATGTTTATATACTAAACCATCTAATACCATTTTTTTGAACAATTGAAGTTGTTTAGATTCATATTTTTTATCTAAAGTTACATAAATTTTTTCTAAATCAGAGAAAAGTTGTAATGTTTTAAATTGTTTCTTTTGATTTTCAACTTGTTTAAGAGCATACTTGGCAGCTTTTTTTCTTAAAATCAAAGGATTTAATTCATCTTTAGAAATATTCATTTCTTGTAACATTTTATGTTCAATAGGTAAACCATGAGTGTCTCATCCGGCAACAAATGGTGAATAATATCCAGATAATGTTTTATATCTAACAATAATATCTTTAAGAATTTTATTCAATGCATGTCCAACATGCAAATCTCCATTTGCATATGGAGGGCCATCATGAACTATAAAAGGTTCATTATCTTTATTTTTATCTAGGGATTTAATGTAAATTAAATCTTTTTCTCACTTTTCACGGAAATTCTTTTCTTTTTGAGTTAAATTAGCTCTCATTTCAAATTTTGTGGTAGGCATTAGTAAAGTTTTTTTGTAATCCATTATCACTCCTTTATTAATTATATTGTTTGCATGATTCACAATCTCTTATTTTATAGTCATAAATATAATGATTATGAGACACAGAAGTTACTTTGAAACCTTCTATTTCTATAGCATTAGAAGTTGTCTTTACATCTAAGTTAGTATCAGTAATATTTAAAAATATAGTTGCTTTATTTGTACCTGGCACTGATTGTGATCTTTGGTTTATTTCAATTCTATAATTATGACCATTAAATGAATATAAATTTTTCTTAACTGTTATATTTCCAGTGCATAATAAATATTCAAAATTAAAATTTTCTAGTTTATTTTTAGTTGTATCAATATTAATACAATTATCTTTAGTAATATTAATATTCAATATTTCTTCTTTGAAATATTGAATATTTTCCTCTACATAACTTCTATATTTGTAAAGTGATTCTGTAGCTTCTTTTCTATCGTTATTACAAGAAGATGAAACAACACTCATCCCAACTAATGATACAATAGGCATAGTAAAATAAAATATTTTTCTTATTTTTTTAATCATTGTTCCTACTTTAACTTTTATAATTTTACTATATTCCAAAAAATGAGATTAATAAAAATAGCAAGTTAAATTCAGCTATTACACGAAATTTAACTTGCTATTTTTTGTATGGTGGCCCCGGCAGGAATCGAACCAGCGACACACAGAGCTTCAATCTGTTGCTCTACCAACTGAGCTACAGGGCCAAAATAATGGCGGTCCAGACGGGAATTGAACCCGCGATCTCCTCCGTGACAGGGAGGCGTATTAAACCACTTTACCACTGGACCATGGTTGCGGAGATAGGATTTGAACCTATGACCTTCGGGTTATGAGCCCGACGAGCTACCAACTGCTCCACTCCGCTATGTAATGTGTAAACAGATGGCGGGTGATGAGGGATTTGAACCCCCGCGGGACTTGCATCCCCTGCTAGTTTTCAAGACTAGTCCCTTCAGCCAGACTTGGGTAATCACCCGTGGTGGACCTAACTGGATTCGAACCGGTAACCGACCGGTTATGAGCCGGTTGCTCTAACCGTTGAGCTATAGGTCCATATTTTTTAACAGTTAAGCTTCCGTATGGTAGCACCGATGAGATTCGAACTCATGACCTTCCGGGTATGAACCGGATGCTCTAACCAACTGAGCTACAGTGCCAAATGGTGGAGAGTATGGGATTCGAACCCACCGCCTCCTGCGTGCAAGGCAGGCGCTCTAGCCAAATGAGCTAACCCCCCAAAATGGTGAAGAAGACAGGATTTGAACCTGCGACCCCTACGTCCCAAACGTAGCGCTCTGCCAAGCTGAGCTACTTCTCCAAACCAATTAATTTATTTTGCATTTATATTTTAACTTATTTTTAAAAAAATCAAAATAATTTTTCAAAGATTTTTATAAAAAAATATCCTCAATGGATACAATCTTTGAAAACTGAATAGCTGTTGGTAATTTATTAAAAAATCTATAAATTCATCCACTTTTAAACCTATCAATTTATTAGTAATGGTCAGCTGAATGTATCACTACACTTACACTTCCATCCTATCAACCTCGTCGTCTACAAGGAATTTCAAGGGAATACTTATCTCTGAGGAGGCTTCCCACTTAGATGCTTTCAGCGGTTATCCTTTCCACACTTGGCTACCCTGCTATGCTTCTGGCGAAACAACAGGAACACCAGCGGTGTGTCCACTCCGGTCCTCTCGTACTAAGAGCAGCTCTCATCAATATTCCAACGCCCACATCAGATAGGGACCGAACTGTCTCACGACGTTCTGAACCCAGCTCGCGTACCGCTTTAATTGGCGAACAGCCAAACCCTTGGAACCGACTCCAGCTCCAGGATGCGATGAGCCGACATCGAGGTGCCAAACCTTGCCGTCGATGTGATCTCTTGGGCAAGATAAGCCTGTTATCCCCAGGGTAACTTTTATCCGTTGAGCGACTGCCGTTCCATGACGTACAGCCGGATCACTAAGTCCTGCTTTCGCACCTGCTCGACTTGTAAGTCTCGCAGTCAAGCACACTTCTACCTTTGCGCTCTACATACGGTTTCTGACCGTATTGAGTGTACCTTTGAACGCCTCCGTTACCTTTTAGGAGGCGACCGCCCCAGTCAAACTACCCACCACGCACTGTCCTCCCACCGGATAACGGCGGCAAGTTAGAAACTCAACATACCAAGGGTGGTATTTCAACGGCGACTCCATTAGGGCTAGCGCCCTAACATCACAGTCTCCCACCTATCCTACACATGTTAGGCCAAGTTCCAATACGAAGTTGTAGTAAAGCTCCATGGGGTCTTTTCGTCTTGATGCGGGTACCCAGCGTTTTCACTGGGACCATAATTTCACCGAGTCCAATGTTGAGACAGTTGAGAGATCATTGCGCCTTTCGTGCAGGTCAGTATTTAGCCGACAAGGAATTTCGCTACCTTAGGACCGTTATAGTTACGGCCGCCGTTCACCCGGGCTTCACTTCAACGCTTCGCTTAAAGCTAACGCATCCGCTTAACCTTCGGGCACTGGGCAGGCTTCACCCCCTATACATCACCTTGCGGTTTAGCAGAGAGCTGTGTTTTTGATAAACAGTTGCCCCTCAAAATTTACTGTGGCCCATTTACATGGGCGCCCCTTCTCGCGAACTTACGGGGTCAATTTGCAGAGTTCCTTAACATTGGTTTTCTCGCTCGCCTTAGAATACTCATCTTGGGGACGTGTGTCCGTTCTCGGTACAGGTGATAAGTAGTTTAAAGTTTAGAAGCTTTTCTTGGAAGCATGAAATCACAGAATTCGTTACTTGTTGCCGTTCACTATGCATTACAACTCCCGGTTATACAGTGCGCATTTAACTACACTGACCAGTTGTTGCTTACCCCCAAATCCGATAATGGGTACTGCTATCCTTCTTCGTCACTCCATCACACTACTCTCAGTACAGGAATATTAACCTGTTGTCCATCGAATACGCTTTTCAGCCTCTCCTTAGGTCCTGACTAACCCTGGGTGGACGAACCTTGCCCAGGAAACCTTCCCCAATAGGCGTCGTGGATTCTCACCACGAATCGTTACTCATACCGGCATTCTCACTTCTTAACGCTCCACATGTCCTCACGGTCATGCTTCAATGCTGATAAGAACGCTCCTCTAACGTACAAATGTACCCGTAGCTTCGGTATTGTGTTTTAGTCCCGTTAAATTATTGGCGCAAGATCTCTTGACTAGTGAGCTATTACGCACTCTTTAAAAGATGGCTGCTTCTAAGCCAACTTCCTAGTTGTTTATGAAATCTCACAACCTTTCTCACTTAACACAATTTTGGGACCTTAGCTGACGATCTGGGTTGTTTCCCTCGCGAGCCGGGACGTTAGCACCCCGGTTCCGACTGCATGATAATACATAATGGTATTCGGAGTTTGATTATAGTCAGTACCGCTAGGCGCGGCCATTCCATATTCAGTGCTCTACCACCAAGATTTAACATCACACGCTAGCCCTAAAGCTATTTCGAGGAGAACCAGCTATCTCCAAGTTCGATTGGAATTTCTCCACTATTCACAAGTCATCCGGGCACTTTTCAGCGTACTACGGTTCGGTCCTCCACTTGGGATTAGCCAAGCTTCAACCTGCTCATGAATAGATCACATGGTTTCGGGTATATATCAACATACTAAACGCCCTATTAAGACTCGATTTCTCTACGGCTCCGCTTTTTTCCACTTAACCTCGCATGTTAACATAACTCGCCGGTCCATACTGCAAGATGTACGCCATCACCCGTTAACGGGCTCTGACTAATTGTAAGTAAATGGTTTCAGAATCTATTTCACTCCCCTCCCGGGGTTCTTTTCACCTTTCCCTCACGGTACTAGTTCACTATCGGTGTCTGGTTAGTATTTAGCCTTACCGGATGGTCCCGGCAGATTCAGACAGGGTTTCACGTGCCCCGCCCTACTCAGGATACAGCCATAAGATTGTAATATTTCGCATACAGGAGTTTCACCTTCTATGCTAAACTTTTCCAAGTTTTTCTGCTATACTACAATTTTGTAACTTAAAAAGGCTGTCCTACAACCCCAACATGTGTTGGTTTGGGCTCTTCCATTTTCGCTCGCCGCTACTAATAGAATCATTATTTATTTTCTCTTCCTGTTGCTACTAAGATGTTTCAGTTCACAACGTGTCTCGTCTATCTAACTATTTTATTCATTAGAAAGCAACTAGACTTTACTCTAGTTAGGTTTCCCCATTCGGAAATCCCCGTTTCATAGCGTATTTCCAGCTCCACGAGGCTTATCGCAGGTTATCACGTCCTTCATCGACTTCCAGACCCAAGGCATCCACCATAAACTCTTACTTATTTAAAAGTACAATATTTACCTATTGTTGATGTATTTTAAGACATTTTAATAAATTAAATTTATTAACTCGGTATCAAAACAAATAAGACATAATCTTTATTTTGTTTAATGATGTCGTTGTTATATTAAAAATGTATAACTATTCAGTTTTCAAAGATCATGAGAGAAAATTCTCTCAAAACTAGATATACGCTAGTGGACTAAAACATTAGCACATGACATTAAAAATATTTAGTCATTGTTATCAGTACTTGTTGTACTAAGGTGTACTCCGTAGAAAGGAGGTAATCCATCCCCACGTTCTCGTAGGGATACCTTGTTACGACTTCACCCCAGTCACCAGTCCTGCCTTAGGCAGTTGTCTCCGTAGTTAACAAAACCGACTTCGGGCATTACCAGCTCCCATGGTGTGACGGGCGGTGTGTACAAGACCCGAGAACGTATTCACCGTAGCGTAGCTGATCTACGATTACTAGCGATTCCGACTTCATGTAGTCGAGTTGCAGACTACAATCCGAACTGAGAACGGTTTTTTGAGATTTGCTCCACGTCGCCGTATTGCATCTCTTTGTACCGTCCATTGTAGCACGTGTGTTGCCCCACTCGTAAGAGGCATGATGATTTGACGTCGTCCCCACCTTCCTCCCAATTACTCGGGCAGTCTCCTTAGAACATTTAACTAAGGACAAGGGTTGCGCTCGTTGCAGGACTTAACCGAACATCTCACGACACGAGCTGACGACAACCATGCACCATCTGTCATTCCGTTAGCCTCCACTATATCTCTATAGCTTTGCGGAAGATGTCAAGAGTGGGTAAGGTTCTACGCGTATCTTCAAATTAAACCACATGCTCCACCGCTTGTGCGGATCCCCGTCAATTCCTTTAAGTTTCACTCTTGCGAGCATACTACTCAGGCGGATGATTTAATGCGTTAGCTGTGCCGATGAGTTTCCCATCAGCTAATCATCATCGTTTACAGCGTGGACTACCAGGGTATCTAATCCTGTTTGCTCCCCACGCTTTCGTCTCTCAGTGTCAGTGTATGCCCAGTTAGCTGCCTTCGCCAAGTTGGTGTTCTTCCTTATATCTACGCATTTCACCGCTTCACAAGGAATTCCGCTAACCTCTTCATAACTCTAGTTTGCCAGTATCCAACGCAATTTGGGGTTGAGCCCCAAGTTTTCACGTCAGACTTAACAAACAACCTACAGACGCTTTACGCCCAATAATTCCGGATAACGCTTGCAACCTATGTATTACCGCGGCTGCTGGCACATAGTTAGCCGTTGCTTTCTGACAAGGTACCGTCAAGATAAAGTCATTTCCTACTTTATTTTTTCTTCCCTTATAACAGCAGTTTACAACCCGAAGGCCGTCATCCTGCACGCTGTGTCGCTCCATCAGACTTTCGTCCATTGTGGAAAATTCCCTACTGCTGCCTCCCGTAGGAGTCTGGGCCGTATCTCAGTCCCAGTGTGGCGGATCAGTCTCTCAACCCCGCTAAACATCATAGCCTTGGTAGGCCATTACCCTACCAACTAGCTAATGTTACGCACCCCAATCCTCTAGCGAAGCAAACGCTCCTTTTATATATTCTTCATGCGAAAAACATAAGTATCCGGCATTAGCGATCATTTCTAATCGTTATTCCAATCTAGAGGGCATGTTAAGTACGTGTTACTCACCCATTCGCCGCTAAGTTCCGAAGAACTCCGCTCGACATGCATGTATTAGGCACACAGCCAGCGTTCATCCTGAGCCAGGATCAAACTCTCGAAAAAATTGACTGTCATGTTTGTATATCTAGTTTTCAAAGAACTTTTTTGTTTTGTGTGAAACAATTATAACATAAAAAAATTTTTAGTTAATTATTTTTTTATCTTTTTTATATTTTTTTAGTTGCTAATTTGTTAGCTAAGTAAGTATAGCACAAAAATAAAATTATTAATTAATTTTTTTAATTTTATTATGTATATCTCTTATAATTTTACTATAGCTTATATTTTTATTCAATGAATCTGATTTTTTAGGTTTGTAAGAATTAAATAAAAAGTTAAATATTTCATTATTCCGATGTTTTTCAATACTATTTATGTAATTTTTATCTATATTATTATTTATTATTAATTGAATAATGTCAGTAATATAAACACTACTTATTTCTATTTTATCAATTATTCTTGAGATTATGTACTTATTCATATTGTTGTCTTCTCCTTTGTTAATTAAAATCGAATTAGAAATGATCTTAATTAACTCAAGTTTAATCTCTTCTATTTTATTTATAAAAATATCTAAATTTCCAGAATCATAAATTTTATTTAATATTGTTAGTGTGTCGATTAGTGTAGTTTTATCATTTAAATATTCATTGTTTAAAATTCTATATCTTATTAATAAATTGTATTGCAACAATAAATACTTAATAAGAGAATCATCTTCATCATCGTCGAAACTACCTATAGCAAAGTCAGGTATTCTAAAATCAGATTTTTCTTCACAGAATTCAATAAAATTGTTTCAATGGATATCAACGATATCGTTATCAGTTATACTAACATCTCTTTTTAATGAAATATTATTATTTTTTATAAAATAATTTTTAACAATCAATTCATTATAGTTGAAAAATATTTTATTTCTGTCATTTGTTAAAATTGCATTTATGAAATTTAAAAATGAATTTCAAAGTCCATAATGAACTAGTTCATTATAAATTTCATCTTTTTTCTTTGTGTTTGGGCTATATTCATCTCATAAATCGGATGAATATTTTAATCTGCTATTCCTTGATTTAAAGTCATTAAAATCTTTAATAAATGTTTCTGGATTAAATTCTATTATTTTTTCCTCCACCAATTCAATAAATCATGAATATAGTTTTTCAATAATATCATAAAAATCAATGTGAGGTTTATTTGAACGATTGATTACAAACTTAGAACTTTTAATATATGGTTCACTATATAAATATCATTTACGTTTAGTTGTGTAAATTGTTGAATAATCTTCATTTCTATAATTTGCAAAATTCAAGAAATTATTGTGACTTTTTTCCTTTAAATTATCAATTGTTAAATAAACTTTCTTAAGAATTGTGTCTTTATATTTGTAAATAATATTTATTTGATATTTTTTATGTAAGTCCTTAGGAATTGTTGAATTAAAATTCATTTCTAACAAAATATTGTCAAACATCTCAATCAGATCATCTATTTCTTTATTTATCTTAAATTCAACTTTTTCATATACAAATCCTTCATTTTTAAGAAGGTGTTGCTTTTCTTTCAATACTAAATAATTATTTTGAAATCTAGGAACTTCTATATTTTTAAGAGTGCTCGCAAAATATTTTAAAAATTTTATGTAGTCTTTATCATCCAATAATATAGAACTGGTATTTAAAAAGTTGTTAAAAGTCTTATCATTCACTTTATTAATTTCAATCTCCTTTGTTAAGTTTATATAAAATAAAAAAAAGTCCATGACGGACGAAATCTTTGAAAACTGAATAGCTGTTGGTAATTTATTAAAAAATCTATAAATTCATCCACTTTTAAACCTATCAATTTATTAGTAATGGTCAGCTGAATGTATCACTACACTTACACATTTTAAAAAATTATTTTTTCGTGTGTCTAAATAATTATACCAAATATTTTTTTAATCCAAATAAAAAAAAAAAAAAAAAAATAACAAATTTATTAAATTAATTTTTAGCTATGTTTAATTTAGTAATTTTATTATTTTCTTTATTTATATTATTAAGTTCCATAATAACCGCATTGAATTGTTGTTTATTTTTAGAAACTTCAAATTTTGATGGTCTATCAAATCTCATTTTCTCGTATACTGATTCAAAATCAGCTCCAATTGCAGAATTAGATGGGCCAGTCATCCCTACATCTGTTATATATAGAGTATTATTAGGTAATTTTTTATCATCATTTGTTTGTACATGTGTGTGTGTGCCACAAATTGCATCAACTTTACCATCAACATATAATCCTAATACATTTTTTTCACTTGTTGTTTCAGCATGGAAATCAATAAAGTGAAAATCTGTTTTTTCTTTAAATTTAATAATATTATCTATACAATCAAAAAAATTATCTGCATATTCTTCATTTCATGGAGGAGATAATTTATTAAAAGTAATTCCCATTAACTGAGTTACTCTTAATGATACACCTTTAATATTAAAAATTCTAGATCCTTCACCGGCATATTGAGGATTAATATTAGCTGGTCTAATTACATCTTCATTGTGGATTATTTCAAGAATTTCTTTTTTTGCTCAAACATGATTACCTAAAGTAAAAGCATCTACTCCAGATAATTTTAACCTTTCATAATCCTCTTTAACAAACCCTTTTCTTCCAGATACATTTTCTGCTTGACCAATAACAAAGTCTATGTAATATTCTTTTCTTATTATTGGAAGTAATTCTTCAACAAACTCAATTCCAGGTTCTCCAAATATATCGCCAATAAATAATAATTTAAGTTTTTGATTAGTCATTTTACCGTTTTCTACAAAATGAATTAATATTTATTAAATTATATATATTTATTTAAAGTATTTTATTTTCTATTTCATTTAGTAAAACTCCATCACAAATTAATACATCTCTCATAGTTTTTTTGCCTTGAGCTAAATTTTTGCCCTCATAAGAGTATCATGAACCCTTCTTTACTAAAACATTTTTTTCGACTGCTTCATCTATTATTTCACCAATTCTGTCAATGCCGCATGAAAAAAGTAATTCTGTATCCATTTTTTTATAAGGAGCTGCTAATTTATTTTTTACTACTTTAATTTTTAATTCGTTTCCAACAGTATCTTTACCATCAACTATGGGTTGGCCTTTTCTTACCTCAAGTCTTATTGAAGCATAAAATTTTAACGCTCTACCTCCTGTTGTGGTTTCTGGATTACCATAACAAACACCAACTTTCTCTCTTATTTGATTAATAAAAATAATTGTAGTTTTATTTTTGTTAGAAATCGAAGTTATTTTTCTTAATGCTTTAGACATTAACCTTGCTTGAGAACCAATTTGTTGTTCTCTCATATCTCCATTCAACTCAGATTCTGGCACTAAGGCAGCTACTGAATCCACAACTATCAAATCAATATTCCCTGATTTAGATAACATATCTACAATTTCTAATGCTTGTTCTCCTGAATCAGGTTGACTTATTAATAATTTTTCAACATCAACACCGATTTTTCCTGCATATACTGGATCAATCGAATGTTCAGCATCAATAAATGCTGCTATTCCGCCTTTTTTTTGAATTTCCGCAACCGCATGTAAACATAAAGTGGTTTTTCCTGAACTTTCTGGTCCATAAATTTCAATAATTCTTCCTTTCGGTCAACCACCTATTCCTAAAATATCATTTAATTTAAAACTTCCACTTGAAAAAGTATCAACGTCTGCGTGTGGTACATCCCCTAAATACATAATTGATTCATTCCCGAATTTTTTACTAATTTCTAAAATAGCTTCATCAATAATTTTTTTCTTATCGCTCATATAAACCTCCATAATAATATGAATGTTTATTCAGAAGTGAACAAAAAATGAACAAAAAGAATAAAAAAGCCTCCCGGCTTTTATTATTTACGTAAATTAAGTTCTTTAATACATCTATTGTATTCTTCTAAATCTTTTGATTTTAAGTGATCAAGTAATACACGACGTTTATTGATTTTAGCCATAAATCCACGACGTGAGTGTTTGTCTTTTGGATTTTTTAAGAAATGTGGTTTTAATGATTCGATATCTTCAGTTAAAATAGCAATTTGAACAAAAGTATTTCCTGTGTCTTTTGCGTTTTTTCCGTATTTCTTAACTAATCCTAATTTTGTTTCATTAGAAATCATAATTTTGTCTCCTATTTTTAAATTATGTTTTATCCAAGTGTTAAACTTATTTATCACCTAGTATAAAAATTTGCAATTAAGAAAATGCTTATAAATTATATACTATTATCATTAATAATAAAATTTTTTACTTCAAGTACATCTTCGCTTGTTAATTTATCATTTTGTGAGTTGGTTATTAACCTAATTTCTGAATATATGATTAACTTGGCTGCCACATTTTCAATTTCAAATGCTTTTATATCAATAAGCTTAAAATGAAAATTATTCCTCAAACTTATATGTAAGACGCAATAATATTTAATTTTGTTTACAATGAGCGCTGCCGCATAAATTCCTGAATGAATTTCAATAATATCATTATTTATTGATAATTCAAGATTAGATTTAATTTTGCATGTCAATAAGTACTCTCGCGTTAATAAAGAATTCAAAAACTTAATTTGCCCAAAATTCAATAATTCTTTTAAGTTTTTAGTCCCGATTTTTATATCTTTATATTTTAATAAATCTAAATCAATTACATTCATATTTTTAAAGTTATCTTTTAGTTTTGATGTATCTCATTTAGCAGACTTTCCAAATTTAAAGTCTTTCCCACAAATAATTGAACAATTATTTTTATTATTTGTTAATCTTTCTATAAATACATCACCTTCAAGAAGTGAAATTTTACTAAAATCTAATTCAATCACTTTATCAATTTCATTAAATGTGCTGAAGATATATCTTTTTGCGTCATTATCACAAAATAGTCCATCTTTCATTTTGAACATTGTTGTTTCATTCTTGAAATAAACCAAAACAATTTGTTCATTTTTTTTAATTTCAGCTGCTTTTTTCAATAATTGATAATGTCCTAAATGGAATGACTCGAATGCACCGATTACATATATTATATTTTCTGTGGGTTTTCAGCTATCTAATTCATAAATTTCTAGTGGTTTCATTTTATATCAACTTTAACTCTTTAAGTTTTAAATATGCTCCGTCATATTCGCAATCAAGAGCAACATCATCAGCAACACTTTTAATTCTTCAATTTGCTCTTTCCATAGCAACACCATAAACAGCATCACGAATCATTTCAAAATCGTTAGATGAATCACCAAAAGCAATTAAATTATCATTTGAATAACCGATTTTTTTTGTTAATAATTCTAAAGTTGAACTTTTTGTTGTTTTTTTAGGACCTATGAATATACCTCTACTTCAAGTAGAATTTATTTCCATATTTAAATTATTTTTATTTATAAATTCATTAATCAAATCGACTTTATTTGAAATATTTTCTCCACTTAAAGTGATTACGTAAATTCTTTTATCAATTACTTTGTTAAAATCTAATTCCTCATATTTACTTATATTAGGTCTAATGAATCAAGTGTCTAAATTAGTATTTTTAGAATAATATGATTTATTTACATCTGTTATTATGAAATTAAAATTATCATTATAAAATTCATCATAAAGTATTTTTACTTCATTTAAGTTTAAACCAACTTCATAAATAATTTCATTTTTATTACAATCAAGTATGAATGAACCGTTAGCTCCAATAAAATAATCTGGTTTCAATTGCTCTAAAAAATCACAAATTGTTGAAAATTCTCTAGCAGTCGCTAGTATTGAGACAATCCCATTTTTTCTTAAAAGCGAAAATGCATCAATAGTTTTTTGACTGAATTTTGTATTTCCATTTGGGAGAATTGTACCATCAATATCAAATGCAGCACATTTTATAATATTTTTAAGATTTTTCATAATACCTCACTTTAGAAAATAAATTATATCTTATTAGGGAAAATCTTTTTAACAATAAGCTCATTGTTAAAAATTTTTGCAACCCCGCCAATTTCATTAGTATCTCCATTGATTAATAAAACTACTTCATCATTTTTATTATTTATATTAGTTAATTTATTACCGTTTTTCAAATATTCTCTTTGCTTTTGATTGTATATAAATATTGGTAAGTTTAAAATATCTTTGTAATTTATTTCGGCAAATTCCTTACCATTCAACATACTTATATGCAAAACACCGATACCATTTCTTTCTAATTTTGTCATTGTTGAATAATTTTTGCAAAGAAGACCTAAATCATTAACTAAACTTCTAATATAACAACCCTCAGAAACCTTAAAATAAATTCTATAAGTCTGTTTTGCGAAGTCAAAACTCAATAATTTATAGTCAAATATTTTAATTTTCTGTTCTTTTATTTCAAAATCCATGTCATTTCTAGCAAGTTCATATGCTCTTACTCCATTAATTTTTTTTGCAGAAAATTTTGGCGGCACTTGGCTTCTTGTTTCACTTAATTCTTCAAGTTTTTTGTTTAAAACTTCTTCAGTGACTTTATTGTCTGTAATATTTATAACCTTACCTAAAATGTCATATGTATCAGTTTCATATCCAAAAACACCTTCAACTATATATTCTTTAGTTTTATTTGAGATATACTCTAATAATTTTGTGTCCTCATCAGTTGCTGCAAGCAACAACCCTTCAGCTAGAGGGTCAAGAGTTCCACTATGCCCTATTTTTTTAATTTTATTTTCTCTTCTAAATTTGCTTATTGCTTCAAATGAACTAATTCCAGTTTTTTTGTGTATTAAATAAAACATATTCTCCTTTTTCTATAGTTATATTATAAATAAAAAACCACCAAATTGGTGGTTTGCATTTCTATTAAGTTTATGTTTTTATTATTAATTAAACTAATTCAATGATTGCCATACGTGTATTATCACCTAAACGTGCAGGTAATTTAATAATTCTTGTGTATCCACCATTTCTTTCTTGGTATTTTGGTGCAATATTTGAAAATAAATGTGTAAGTACTTCAACGTTTTCTTTTGTTTTAATTGGGCGTAAATAAGCAGCAACAGCACGACGATTTGCTAAAGTTGGATTTTTAGCTTTTTGAATCATTCTTTCAGCGTGTTTACGTAATTCTTTTGCTCTTGTTAAAGTTGTTGTTATTCTTCCATTAACAAATAATTCACTTGTTAATGAACGCATAACTCCATTTCTTCATTTAGTATCACGTGAGTAAATTTGTTTTGGGTTAGCCATTATTCATCTCCTTTTTTAAGTGTAAATCCAAACTCTTGAAGTTTTTGTACTATTTCTTCTAATGATTTTTTACCTAAGTTCTTTGTTTGTTCAAGCTCATCATATGTCATTTCGATAATATCTGAAACTTTTGTTTTATTTATTCTTCTTAATGCATTTAATGAACGTACAGAAAGATTTAATTGGTTGATATCAAGATCTGCTTCATTTTCTTGTGGTTCCTCTTCGACTTCATCTGCGAAAACATCAACTTTCATTTCATCAGTGTTTCCTATAACCATAAAGTGTGCAATTAAAATTTCTGAAGCTTGCTTAATAGCTTGTTCGGCTTTGACTGTTCCATCAGTAATTAATGTAAAATCTAGTCTTTCTTCAACTTTAGCGCTAGATGAGTTTAATTCTTCAACCTTGTAGTTAACAAGTTTGATTGGAGAGAATTTTGAATCAACAGCGATAAACTTACCTTTTTTAATTTTTGAATTAGCTGCTAATTCACCTTCAAGTTTATTAACAATTAATTTGTTTTCTTCACTTGATAAAAATCCACGACCTGGTCTTATAAACATTTCAATTTTTAACGAGTTAACCGCACTAACATCAGCAATGTGAATGTTGTGGTCGATGATTTCAACATTTGGATTGTCAACAACTGTTAAATATCTTGATGTAATTTCGCCAACTTCATCTGCTTTAAGTTCAACCTTGATGATTTCATCATCATTAACTAATTCAGAATCATATTTAAATCTTACTTCTCTTAAATTCATAATTAGTGATGGAACATCTTCAACCACACCAGGAATTCCTTGGAATTCATGATTAACACCTTCTATTTTAATACAGAATGGGGCTAAAGAAGTGATATTTGATAATAAAACTCTTCTTAAAGCAACACCAAGTGTATTTCCAAATCCTCTTTCTAATGGTTGTAAACTGAATGTAGTTTCAAAATCACTTACTTTGTTTAATGAAGGAACTTTAAGATAATCTAATCTTTTCATCTTTTCCATTTAAGATACCTACTTTCTTATCATTAATAATAGTACTTTTATTTCTTAGCACGTTTTAGAATACGCTTAGGAGGTCTTGTTCCGTTGTGAGGAACAGGTGTAACATCCTTAATTTCTGTAACTGTGATACCTGAAACTTCGATTTGTTTTCTTGCAGCATCTTTTCCAGCTCCAAGACCTTTAAGTTCAACTTTAACAGATTTAATACCGTGTTCTTTAGCAGCTTCAGCCGCTGCTTGAGCTGCTAGACCTGCAGCATAAGGTGTTTTTTTCTTAGTACCTTTGTAACCAATAGCACCAGCTGATGATCATGCTATAACATTACCTTGTTCATCTGAAAATGTAACAATTGTGTTTTGGTTGGTTGAATGAATATGTGCAATACCTGTTGTAATATTCTTTTTCTTAGTTTTACGAGCCATATATTATTTACCTTTCTTTCCAGCAACTGTTTTTCTAGGTCCTTTACGTGTACGAGCATTCTTTTTAGTTGATTGTCCACGTACAGGTAATCCTTTACGGTGTCTAATTCCACGGTAACATTTAATTTCCATTAAACGTTTAATGTTTAAGTTAACTTCTCTACGTAAATCACCTTCTGTTGTATAGTGTTTAGCTGCTTCACGAATTTTTGATAATTCATCTTCTGATAAGCTCTTTACACGAGCATCTTCACTTATTCCTGCTTCAGCACAAATCTTTTTAGCTAAGCTTGGTCCGATACCATAAATATATGTTAATGACACAACAACACGTTTGTCATTAGGAATTTCAACGTTTAAAATTCTGGCCATCTTATCTCCTATCCTTGTCTTTGTTTGTGTTTAGGTAATTCACAAATTACTCTAATAACACCTTTACGTTTAATAATTTTGCAATCTTTACACATTCTTTTAACACTAGCTCTAACTTTCATTTTAGCTCCTTTAATTATTTGTGTCTGTAAACGATACGTCCTTGAGTTAAATCATATGGACTAATATCAACATCTACTTTATCACCAGGTAAAATTCTTATGTGATTAACTCTCATTTTACCTGAAATATAAACTTTCATAGTCATGCCGTTTTCTAATTCTACTTCATATGAATCAGTAGAATAAACAGTTTTAACCACTCCAGTCATCTTTATTGCGTCTTTTGCCAATTTAGATTCCTTTCGTTAAAACTACACCTTTTCCATTTTTAATCAAAACAGTATGTTCATAATGTGCTGTATTAGAACCATCAGTTGAAACAACTGTTCATCCATCTTTTAGAATTTTGATCTTTTTGGTTTGAGTAATCATAGGTTCGATGCAAATAACCATCCCATCCTTTAATAATGGACCAGTATTTTTCTTACCTCTATTAGGAACATTTGGATCCTCATGAAGTTGAAGCCCAATTCCATGACCACAAAAATCATCAGGTGTGAAAAAATTATTTTTCTTAATAACCTCTCAAATAGCAGCTGAAATATCACCTACTCTTGCTCCAGGTTTTATAGCGTTAAGACCTGCTTCAAAAGATTGTTTTGCAACTAAAATTAGCTTTTTATCAGTTTCACTAATTTCCCCTATACCTTTTGTGAAAGCACTATCACTGTTGTAACCTTGTCAGATACAACCCAAATCAACGCTAACTAGGTCCCCATCTTTAACTATATAGTCAGAAGGAATACCATGGATCAATTCATCATTTACGGATATACAAGCAGTTGCAGGAAAGCCGTATAATCCTTTAAATGCCGGAACGGCACCTCTCTTTACTATTTCTTTAAAAGCTAATTGATCAATTTCTTTTAAAGAAACCCCTGGTCTTACGAAATCTCAAACAATTTGTTTGACTTCTGCCAAGATTTTACATGATTTGGTAATTTTATCTATTGCACTTTTATCTTTTATTAAAGAAATAATAAATCCTAAATATGTTAATTATTATGTTTTAAATTGTATTACTATTTAATTTTTTTCAAAACACTATCTGCAACATTTTCTGGAGCGTCAATAGCTTCTACCACAATCAATCTGTTTGCATTTTTAAAATAATCAATTAATGGATTTGTTTGTTCATTATAAATTTCTAATCTTTTGATAATTGAACTAGGTTGATCGTCTTTACGTTGTTCTAAATCGCCACCACAATTTTCACATTTATCACCCTTTGAACTTGGTTTAAATTTAACATGATACCCAGTTGAACACTTTGAACAAGTTCTTCTTCCAGATAATCTTTCTAAAATAACTGATTCTGGAGCATACAATTCAACCACTTTATAATCAAAGTTTTCGATTGTTTCTAAAAATTTTGCTTGATCAATTGTTCTTGGAAAACCATCAAGAATTATTTTTGTATTTGCTTTAATTGTTTCATCTATTTTATTTTTAACAATTCTGTTTGTTATTTCATCAGGAACATAACCACCAGTTGTAACAATTTCTTGCACTTTCAATCCTAATTCAGTTTTGTTCTTTATTTCGTTTCTAAATATATTGCCTGTAGAAACATGTTCTAAATCTGTTAAATTAGCGATAATTGAAGCTACTGTTCCTTTTCCAACACCAGGAGCTCCTAAAAAAATTAAATTACAATTTTGTTTTATCATAATAAACCATCTCCATTTACATTTTTAGAGTTAAAGTTAGCTTTAGTAACTCTTTTAGCTTTAGCAAGCTTAACAGTTTTATTTCTTGCTTTTAATTGAGTTATTGTTTCGATGGCTACGGAAACTAAAATCATTAAACCGGTTCCACCGAAAGCAATTTGAGCAGGTAAAATGCCTAAAATAACTTGTACATGCTGCATACTTGCTAAAATAACAAGATAGAAGGCACTAAACAAACTCAATCTAAATACAACACCAATTAAATAATCTTGTGTTTCTTCACCAGGTCTAACACCAGGAATAAATGTTGAATTTTTAGCAAAATCTTCGGCTATTTTATCAACTTTTGATTGTTGTATTCCCATCAATAATGAGAAAACAAATGTTATAACAACTAATAATCCTAAACCGAATGGTTGAGTGAATTGTAAATTATGTTTAATTCATCAAGCACCATAATTATCTTTAGGTAGAATATTAGCGATCATTGTCGGGAAAGAAATAACCATCATTGCAAAGATAACAGGCATAATTCCACCTGGATTTAATTTAATTGGTAATTTACCCATTTCTTTAGTATTTCTTGATCTACCTGATCCAACTTGTTGAATAGGAATATGTCTTTCACTATTGTAAACAATAGAAATAATTAGAATTACCAAGAAATAACATATTACATAAAAACTAAAATTAATTAAACCGATTAATGAACCACTAACTAAAAAATCATTTGATAATTCCTTAAAGGCTGATTGGAATTGAATTGGTAATCTCATTGCTATACCAGTGAAAATAATCAAACTAGTACCATTACCAATACCTTTATTTGTTATTTCTTCAGATAAGAATAAACAAAATAAAGTTGCACCGACCAAAATCATTGGAAGTATAAAGAAAACTATAACATTTTCATTCATTCCGCTTGGAGAAACTATTTGAATAAATGCACTTGAAACTCCTCCAGCTGTTAATGATTTAGTTAAGAAAATTGCTTGAGGTATTGCAATTACTAAAGTTATTGCTCTGGTAATAACATTGATTTTCTTTCTTCCGTGTGGTCCGCTTTGACTTAACTTGTAAATAGGTGGGAATAATTTTGACTGTAAAATCATCATTATAAGTGATGCATTAATAAAAGGGCTTATTCCTAAGGCAAAAATCGAGAATCTAGATAACCCACCACCACCAACTAAATTTAGTGTGTCAAAAAATGAATCGCTATTAATATTTCTTGCAGAATTAATTTTAACAAATGGTGCTGTTATAGTTGTACCAATGATATAAATACTTAACAAAAGCAAGGTGAATAGAACTTTTTTGGTTATATCTTTAGTACTTCAAAAACTTAAAAAAATACTCTTTATCTTATTTCATAATGTAAAAAGTTTATTTGATTTCCTTCTAAAAAAACTCATTCATCCTCACTTTTTATTAAATATAAATTGTATTTTAATTATATAAAATTTAGTGTTTTTTTAAAGCAATTATGTTCCGGCAATATTTAGTTAAAAATAAGCTATAATTGTTAAAAAATCAATCAATGTCAATCTTGAATTTTTGAAAAAGTTTTACTAAAATCTTCTAGATTTCATTTCTCAAAATCAAAGCTATTTAGAAGTTGATTCGCTGGAATAATGTATCCACATTTGTTATGTACAAACATTTTTTTAGATTTAAAATAATTGAATTTAGGTTGCTTTAACCCACATTGTTTACACACATTTACTTCATCAACAACTAATTTAAATAACATAGTTTCAAGTTCATCCATTAACTTTTCTCTTTTGTTGAAAGGTGTATTTTCAAAATTGTCATTAATGTATTTAATTTTATTTTCAATTTGTTCTAATTTATATATATTCATATTAACCTCCACCTTAATATGTGTTAATTTATCTAGGTGAACTAAAAAAGAACAAAATAAAAAGTTGACGAAATGTCGTCAACTATATTTTATTATTCTAAAATTTTTCCACCAGCGGCTTCAACAGCTTTTCTTGCTGATTCAGAAACTTTGTGAATGTTGATTGTTAAAGATTTAGTTAATTCACCATTTCCTAATAATTTAATAGGTAATGTTCTTTTAATTAAACCTTTTTCAAATAAAGTTTCTACTGATACTTCATCATTGTTTTCATAGCATCTTTCAAGGTCTTTAAGATTAATTACTTGGTATTCAACATGGTTTACATTGTTGAATCCACGTTTTCCAATACGACGGAATCATGGTGTTTGACCCCCTTCGAATCCTAATCTATGACCTTTACGTTTATTTTGCCCTGATTGCCCTTTACCCGCTTGTTTACCTTTACCAGCTGCGTGACCACGACCTTTACGGTGTTTTTCTGGTCTTGATTCTTCTGTATATTTAAGAGTATGTAATTTAATTCTATCCATTATAATAGTTCCTTTACATCTTTATCTCTGATTTCAGCAATTTTTTCAGGTGTTCTTAAAGTTTTAAGAGCTTTAACAGTAGCTTTAACAATATTTGTTTTTGAACGTGATCCATATGTCTTTGTAACAATGTTGTTGTATCCGGCTAATTCAGCAACAGCACGAACTGAACCCGAAGCAATAAGTCCTTTACCTTCAGGTGCCGGTTTTAAAATAACTTTTGAAGCTAAGAATTTAGCGTTTGTTTCATGAGGAATAGTTCCATTATATAAAGGAACTTCAACAAGGTTGTTTTGAGCATCTTTAACAGCTTTTTTAATTGCATCTGGAACTTCATTTGCTTTACCGTGTCCATATCCAACACGACCTTTTTTATTTCCAACAACAACGAATGCTGAGAAACTAAATCTTCTTCCACCTTTAACAACTTTTGTAACACGAGCAATATCAACAACTTTTTCTGAGAAATCAGCAAAAGCATCATTAACTCTTTTTTCTTTTACATTGTTTCTTCTTTGTTTTTCTGAATTACTTTGACGTTTTTCACTATTGTTTTCAGCGTTTTTAACAGCAGGTTTTGTATTTCTTTTCTTAAGAGTTACATTTTTTGTTCCTGTTTCTTCAACAGTTTTTTCAATTTTCTTTTGGTTTTCCATTAGAATTTAACTCCTTTTTCTCTTACAGCTTCAGCAAACGCTCTAACACGACCATGGTAAATGTAACCTCCACGGTCAAAAACAACTTCTTTAATTCCTAAATCCACGATTTTTTGTCCCATTACAGAACCTAATTCACTAGCAGCTTTAATGTTTCCACCATATTCTTTGTTTGATAATGTTGAAGCACTTGTTAAAGTAACTCCTTTAGAGTCATCAATTAATTGAGCATATAAGTTTTGGTGAGATTTGAAAACATTTAAACGAGGTTTAACACTTGAACCAACGATGTGTTGACGTAAACGAACATGTTTAACTTTTCTTGCTTGATTTCTTGATAATTTTGCCATATTGTATACCTTATACTTCTATTATTTAGAAGCTGTTTTCCCTTCTTTACGTCTAATTTTTTCACCTTTATATGCAATACCTTTTCCTGAGTATGGGTTAGGTTTTCTAATTGCTCTAACATTAGCTGCAAATTCACCAACTGATTGTTTGTTGATTCCTGAAACAATAACAATTGTAGGTTTAGGAACTTCAACTTTAACATCAGAAGGAACATTTAAAATAACATCGTGTGAGTAACCAGCAGAAACATGAAGTTGATTTTCTTTATACACTGCTTTATATCCAACCCCATTAATTGCTAATTCTTTTTGGAATCCTTTTGAAACACCAACGATCATATTTGAAATGTGAGCATTTGTTGTTCCATGTAATTGTTTAGTGTGTTTTTCTTCATTTGCACGAAGTGTTGT
Organism: Mycoplasma anserisalpingitidis; assembly: GCF_007858495.1. Taxonomy (NCBI): domain Bacteria; kingdom Bacillati; phylum Mycoplasmatota; class Mollicutes; order Mycoplasmatales; family Mycoplasmataceae; genus Mycoplasma; species Mycoplasma anserisalpingitidis. The sequence continues at coordinate 650,915 of NZ_CP041663.1, forward strand.
AACTTGATTATTTTCAACTTTAACAGTGATTAATGAACTGAATTGTCTTTCTAATTTTCCTAATTTTCCACTTACTGTAACTAAAGTATCATTTACAGTAACTGTTGTTCCAGCGGGAATGTTAAGAACTCTATTTCCAACACGAGACATAGAAATACCTATCAAATGTGGGCGATAACTTCTCCCCCAACATTTTCCTTTCTAGCTGTTTTATCAGTCATAATACCTTTTGAAGTTGAAATAATTGCTGTTCCATAACCCGATAATACTTTAGGTAATTCATCAGCTTTAACATATACTCTTAAACCTGGTTTTGAAATACGTTTAATTCCTACAATCGCAGATTGTGAACCTTTATATTTTAATGTAACTACTAATGATTTATCAACACCTTCACCTTCCACTGCATAAGATGAGATGTATCCTTCAGCTAAAATTAAATCTAGAATTTTTGCTTTTTTATTTGAGTAAGGAATTGAAACAGTTTTATGTTTTCTTTGATTAGAATTTTTGATACGAACGATCATATCTGAAATAGGATCTGTAATAAACATTATCAACTCGCTTTCTTCATACCTGGAATTTTACCTTCATTAGCTAAACCTCTGAAGCAGATACGACAAATTTTATATTTTCTTAATACTGAGTGTGGACGTCCACATAATTCACAACGTGTATATGCACGTGTTGAGAATTTAGGGTGACGTTTAGCTTTTTCGATTAATGCTTTTCTAGCCATTATTTATCTCCTTTTTTCTCAAATGGTACACCAACTAATTCTAGTAATGTTCTAGCTTCATTATTTGTTTTAGCAGTAGTTACGATTAATACGTCTAATCCTTTAATACGACGAATTTTGTCAAATTCAATTTCAGGGAAGATAATTTCTTCTTTAATTCCTAAAGCAAAGTTACCTCTACCATCAAATGCTTTAGGGTTAGCTCCACGGAAATCACGGATACGTGGCATTGCAACATTAATTAATTTTTCTAAGAAATCTCACATTCTTTCTCTACGTAAAGTTACTTTTCCACCCATAGGCATACCTTCACGTAATTTTCAAGAAGCATTAGATTTTTTAGCTCTTGTTTGGAATGGTTTTTGACTTGTGATTTGTGTCAATTCATTTAAAACTTCTTCAATAGCTTTTGAGTTAGAAACTTCTTTACCAGCTGTCATATTGATAACAATTTTTTCAATTCTTGGAACTTCCATAATAGATGAGTAATTGTATTTTTCTCTTAAAGCAGGAACTGCTTTTTCTAAATAAACTTGTTTTAAATTCATAATTAAATTTCCTTCTTAGTTTTCTTAGCGATTCTTACTTTTTTACCATCTTTATTTACTTGGAATCCAATTTTTGAAAATTGAGCGTTTGTATTTTTACCAGCTTTTTTAACTAAATATGCTACGTTTGAAACATGGATTGGAGCTTCGATGTTTGATATTGAGCCTTCTGTATTCATTTGTGATGGTTTGTTGTGTTTTGTAACCATATTTAAATCTTTAACAATTACTGTTTGTTTTTTAGAATCGATTTTTTCAATTCTTCCTGTTTTACCTTTTTCTCTTCCAGCAATTACAATAACTTCATCACCTTTTTTAAATTTAACTTTATTCATAAATGACTCCTTATTATAATACTTCAGGTGCTAATGAAACGATTTTTGGGAATCTTTCACGAATTTCACGAGCAACTGGTCCAAACACACGTGTTCCACGTGGTGATAAATCTTCTTTAAGTAAAACAACAGCATTATCATCAAAACGAATGTATGATCCGTTTGGACGTTTTGTTCCATAACGACTTCTTACAACCACAGCTTTTACAACTTGTCCTGCTTTAACACCTCCATTAGGAATTGCTTTTTTAACAGAACATACAACAATATCACCGATATTTGCCACTTTCTTTTTACTTCCACCTAAAATACGGATAACACCAATTTCTTTAGCACCAGAGTTATCTGCAACATTAGCTCTTGATAATTCAATTAACATTAATTATCTCCTTGTGAAGCTTGTGATTTTTCTTTGATCGATACCAATCTAAAGTGTTTTGTTTTTGAAAGTGGTCTAGTTTCCATAATTACAACAATATCATTTAATCCAGCTTCATGGTTTTCATCATGAACTGCAAAACGTTTTGTAGATTTATAACGTTTTGAGTATAAAGTATTTTTCTTGTAAGTATCAACTGCAACAATAATTGTTTTTTGGTTTTTACCTGCAGAAACTACTCTACCAACACGTGTTTTTCTTGCGTTTCTTTCCATAATTATTTAGCTCCTTTTTCATTTAAAGCTGTTAACACCTTAGCAATATCTTTTCTCATAGCATTAATTTTGTGTGTTTGATCTAAACTTCCAGTAGCATTTTTGAATTTTAATGTTCATAATTCAGCTTTTAAATCATTTACTAATTTTTGTAATTCTTCAACTGATTTATCTTTTATGTCTTTGTATAACATTATTCTTCTCCTTGTGTTTTAGCTACTATTCTTCATTTAACTGGCAATTTGTGTCCACCAAGACGTAGAGCATCACGAGCAATATCTTCTCTAACTCCACTTACTTCGAACATCATTGTATCAACTTTAACTGCTGTATATCATTTTTCTGGAGATCCTTTTCCTGACCCCATACGTAACCCAATAGGTTTAGAAGTTTTAGCAAAGTGAGGGAAAATTCTAATAATAACTTGTCCTTCACGTCCCATACGTCTTGTAATAGCGATACGAGCACTTTCAATTTGACGGGCATCTACTCAAGCACTTGTAACTGCTTGTAAACCAAATTCTCCAAAAGCAACAGTGTTACCTTTTTGAGCACGTCTTTTATCGTGTTTTTGTAAGAATGGTTTACGGTATTTTGTTCTCTTTGGTTGAAGCATTATTTGTTATCTCCTTCCAAAATTTCTCCTAATGAAACTCAAACTTTAACACCAATAGCTCCGTATGTTGTACGAGCTGTTGCTGTTGCATAGTCAACATTTTGTCTTAATGTGTGAAGTTTCATTTCTCCTTCTGAATATCCTTCAGTACGAGCCATATCAACTCCGTTTAAACGTCCACTAACAGCGGTTTTAATACCTTTAGCTCCTGAACGCATAGCGTTTCTGATAGCCATTTTTTGTGCTGTACGGAATGATTCACGATTTTCTAATTTAATAGCAATTGATTCAGCAAGTAATCTAGCATTTAAATCAGGTTTTTTAAGTTCTACAACTTGAATATTTACATTTAGATTTTTGTTTTTGATTGATTTTGTTAATTTTACTGTTAATTCAGCAATATTTTTACCTTCTTGTCCTAACATTGCTGCTGGTTTAGCTGTATGTACAATAACAGTTACTTTGTTATCTTGAGTTCTTCTAACTTCAACTTGACCAATTTGATATTGACGAACTAAAGCATCAAAGAAATTATAAATTTTAGCATCTTCAACAAGTTTTGATCCAAAGTCTTTTTTATCTTCGTATCATGTTGTGTTGTGTGCCTTAGTTACACCATAACGGAATCCATTTGGATTGACTTTTTGTCCCATTAGTTTCTCTCCTCTAATTTAACTGTTAAGTGTGATGTACGTTTGAAAATAGAATATGCTCTTCCTTGAGATCTTGGTTGAAATCTTTTAAGTGTTGGTCCTTCGTTAACTAACACTTCTTTAACAAATAATTTTGACGCATCCATTCCATGATTGTTTGTTGCATTAGCAATAGCTGATTGGATTAATTTAATAAATAAAGGAGATGCTTTTTTGTTTGTATTATATAAAATACCAAGTGCTTCTCTTACGTCCTTACCTCTGAATAAATCAGCAACTAAACGAGCCTTACGAGCACTTACACGTTGCATTTTAACGTGTGCTACCGCTTGTACTTTTTCCATTATTTCTTCTTACCTTTATCTGCACCATGTCCTGTATATGTACGGGTAGGTGAGAATTCTCCTAATTTGTGTCCAACCATATCATCTGTAACATAAACATCTATGAATTGTTTACCATTGTGTACTTGGAATGTTAACCCTACAAAGTGAGGGAAAATTGTAGAACGTCTTGATCAAGTTTTAATAGGTTTTTTAGGTGCTTTACCTTCAACAATAGCATCTACTTTTTTAAGTAAATGATCATCTGCGAAAGGTCCTTTTTTAAGACTACGTGCCATTATTTAGCATCCTTTCTTCTTCTAATAATTAATTTGTTTGAAGATTTCTTAGTTTTTCTTGTCTTAACTCCAAGAGCTTTTTTACCTCAAGGTGTAAGAGGAGCTTTACGACCAACAGGTTGTTTTCCTTCTCCCCCTCCATGTGGGTGGTCTACTGGGTTCATTACTGATCCACGTACTGTAGGTCTAACACCCATATGTCTATTTTTACCAGCTTTACCAATATTTACTAATAAATGTTCTTCATTACCAACAAAACCAATTGTTGCACGACAACGAGCTAAAACACGTCTTGTTTCACCAGATTTTAATCTTAAAACAACGTATTTTCCATCATCGTCTTTACCCAAAATTTGTGCAGATGTACCGGCACTACGAGCGATGATACCTCCACCCCCTGGTTGCATTTCGATGTTGTGAACAAATGTACCCTCAGGAATGTTGCTTAGTGGAAGTGAGTTACCAACAATAATATCGGCATTTTCACCTGAAACAACTGTTTGTCCAACTTTAATTCCTTTAGGTGCTAAAATATATCTTTTTTCTCCATCTGCATATGCTAATAAACAAATGTTTGCTGATCTATTTGGATCATATTCAATTGTTTTAACAATTGCTGGAATATTATCTTTATTACGTTTAAAATCAACGATTCTGTAATATCTTTTTACACGACCACCGTGGTGACGAACTGTAATTTTTCCTTGGTTGTTACGACCTGCATTATTTTTTAAAATCACCATTAATGATTTTTCAGGTGCATGACCACTTAAGTTTTGTCTGTAGTCGAGAATTGACATATTACGACGACCATTGGTTGTTGGCTTATAGTATTTAATAGCCATGTCTTTTCTCCTTTGCTTAAAAATAGTTGCGGATCTTTCTTTTAAGCATGACTTTTCCGCTTTACATTGTATTAATAATTTAATTTATATTATATATAAGATTGGAGGTATAATTATTCACCGCCAACTTTTCTAGTTGTTGTTGTTTTTTTAACGTTAGCTTTAGTTGCTGATTTTGTGGCGTTTTTAACGTTTGCACTTGCTTTCTTAGCAGCGAGTTTTTCGGCAGCTCTTTTTTCAACTTCTGAAACTTCTTTTTTAGCTGTTTTCTTAGTTTTTTCTTCTTTTTCTTCAACTTTAACTTCATCAGAAGGGTAGAAGTTGATTGAATAACCTTCAGCTAATTTAACAATAGCTTTTTTGTAACGATTTGTAAACCCATGGTAACGTCCTATGTTTTTTGGTTGTTTTTCAAATTTCATTGTGTTTACTTTTTCAACTTTTACTTGGAAAATAATTTCAATAGCTCTAGCAATTTGGAATTTATTCGCATTATAAGCTACTTCGAATGAATATGAATTATTATTTACTGTTTGATGATTACTCTTTTCAGTAATAATAGGTCTTCTAATAATATCTGTAAGTTGCATTATTTAAATTTCCCTTCTAAAATTGAAAGTGATTCGTTTGAAATAACCATTAAGTCAGCTAAAAGTAATAATTCAACTGAAATTGAGTTTGCTTTAACTGTGTAAACATATGGAACATTAGCTGTAGATTTGAAAACTGTTTCATCTTCAGTTACAACTAGCACACGTCTATATTCTTTTTCATTAACTAAAGAATCTAATTTAGTAATGAATTCTTTTGTTGAAATTTTTGATAATTTTAAATCATCAACTAAAACTGCTTTATCTTGAGCTAAAAGTGTTAATGCAGATTTGAAAGCAGCAAATCTAACTTTTTTGTTAACTTTTAATGAATAGTTCTTTTCTGATTGAGGTCCAAATGCTCTTCCACCACCAACAAATTGAGGTGATCTTAATGAACCTTGACGAGCTTTACCTGTACCTTTTTGTCTTCAAGGTTTTTTACCTGTACCACTTACTTCAGCTCTATTTTTAACTTGGTGTGTACCTTGTCTTCTTGAAGCTCTCTCTGATAAAACTGTATCAAAAATAGCTTGTTCATATATTTTTTCACTAGCAAAAAGATTTTCAGGAAGTTTTACATTAGCATTTTTTAATTTTGTATCAGCCATGATTATTTATCTCCTTCTTTTGCTTCAGCTTCTTCAGCAGCTTTAATTAAAGGTAATAATTCTGAAGAGTGCATTCCTGCTTTAACTTCAATACCATATTTTTTAGATTTTTCAACTAATTCATTCATTAACATAACTTCTTTAACATCTACTAATCTAATAGCTTCGTGGTTTGGAAGTCCTTTTACAGCTTGTTTAATCATAACAAATGATTTTTTAGGTCCAGGAATTGATCCCTTAACTAAAATCATGTTGTTTTCAACATCAACTTTAACAATTTCTAAATTTTGTACTGTTGTTTTTGTATTTCCTAATTGTCCAGGCATTGTCATACCTTTAACAACTTTATTACCACTAATGTCCCCTAAAGAACCAGTTTGACGGATAGGTTGAGAACCCCCTCCTCCACCGTGTGATTTAGGTCCAATGTGTTGGTTTCATCTTTTGATTGTACCAGCAAAACCTTTCCCTTTAGAAATACCTGTTACATCAACAAGTTCACCGGATGCAAAGATACTTGCATCCACCTTTTGTCCGAGTTCATAACCAACCATGTCACGAACTTCTTTTACGTAGCGCTTAGGTGTTGTATTAGCCTTAGAAAAGTGTCCAATTTCAGGTTTGTTTGAACGTTTTTCTTTTTTATCAAAAACAGATAATTGTGTTGCTTCATATCCGTTTTTTTCTTTTGTTAAAACGCTTGTTACAACATTTGGTTCAACTTCAATAACAGTAACTGGAACTGATAATCCAAATTCTGTGTAAATTTGAGTCATACCAATTTTACGTCCTAAGATTCCTTTCATAATTTCTCCTTAAATTTTGATTACTTGATTTTAATTTGAATTGCAACTCCACTTGGCAATTCTAATCTTTTAATTTTGTCTTGTGTTTCAACTGTTGGATTTGTGATAACTACAAGTCTTTGGCTTGTTCTTGATTCATATTGTTCACGGCTTTTTTTGTTAACGTGAACTGATCTTAAGATAGTGATTTCTTCTCTCTTTGTTGGAAGAGGAACTGGTCCACTAACTTTAGAACCTGATTTTTCTGCTAAAAGATAGATTTTTTTAGCAGCTTCATCAACCAAAGCATGATCAAAACCTTTGATTTTAATGCTTAATTTGCTCATTGTTGTCTCCTTTGTTCATTTTTGAACACAGCTCTATATGAAAACCCGTTTCAACCTCAACAACTATTTTTTGCTGGAACGACAACCTCATATGTCCTCGCTGTAGTTTCTAAAATATTATATAGATGTTTTAAAATTAACAAAACAAATAGTTTAGTTATTTTTATACATAATTTTACCAACAACTATTTTTGGTGTATCACATTAAATTTAACAAAAATTTTAGTTCTTTTTTATCTTTACTTATAATATATAATTTTAATTATGGAGATATATGACTGAGAACAATATTTATAAAAAATGGTTAAAAAAAGTTCGTAACAAAGAGTTTTGAAATAAGTTTCATTACATTTTTTCTAATCTTACCGAAAGTCAAATAAATTCATATTTTGATAAAAAAATAAAAATAGATAAAAGTAATATTATTTTAGAATTAGGTATCGGAACGCACCTGGCTAATGAATTCACGATAGGGGCAATTTCAGAATCTTTCTCTAAATTTATTAATATTGATTCTAAGCTAGATAAAAATAAAATTCTGGTAAGCTGTCCAGAAAGTGAGGATTTATTAGTTATATCTAACATTTTTTCGCGTATACTATATAAAAACAATAATGATATTTTGTTTTATGAACAAAAAAATAATATACCGCTTAATTTAATTTATTATTTTGCTCAAGAAAATAATTTTGACTATATTATAAATATATCCAATTATAATAATTCAAAGAAATTTATACAGATTCGTTTAACTAATTCAAAAGGTGTAAGTTTAAGTGAAAAACAGATAAATGAAATTAATTCTATTTTACAAGATATTGATCTAACAGAAATTGAAGTTCCTATATCACCAATTCAATTTATGGATCTGGATAAACTAAACAGAAACTATTTAAGTGATATTGTTGAACAAAAGAAATATCTAAATGATAACGAAAACAAATTAAAATATTATGTTGGTTTTCAAGAACAGAAAAATAGTGAATTTTACAGGGAAGTATTCGACAAAACAAACACAAAAATAAATATATTAAGCAACGCAAAAGTTAACAAAAATACTAAAGTTTTTGATAATACTATTTTTAAAAAAATGAATATTAACTCAGTTCTGAAAAGAAATGATGTTAATTTTGTTATCTCAAATAATGGAGATTCTTTTAATATTTCGGTTAAACATAAGGGTGTATTCAAATATTTTAAAACTGACGAAGTTGCTGGTTTATATTTAGATTATTTGATAAATAATTTTGATATAAGCCAAAAATATTACATTGCTAAATCAAAACTAACTGGAGATTTTGTTAAGTCTATAGCAACTTCAAAGAACATTGAGGTAATTGAATTTACAAGTTGAGATGAATTAAACAAAATTATTGATAGCAATAATCAAAAAAAACTGCTTTTTGCATACGATGAACATAACAGATTTATCTCTTATAACTCAAAATTTATTTTAAATGACGCAATTTCTATGGTAATTGATTTCTACAAAATATGTGAAATTTATAGTAAAGATAATATAACTCTATTTGAAAGATTGAATCATATTAAAAATAAATATTCAAATTATTACCAATCTGTAAAAACATATGATATGACTTTTGAACAGTCTATTAGATTTTTCAGAAGAATCAATGACAGAGAAAAAATAGGTAAATTTAATGTTGTTAAAAGCGAAATTTACAATTTCGACCTTGAAAAAAATAAAACTTTTTGTGAAATAAAGTTAAACAATAAAAATGGAATAAAAATAATTTATGATAAATTTACCGAAAAAATAACAATTAATGTTGAAACCGAGGGTAAAACATCAAATGACAAAAATAATGATGATTACTTAAAATTAATTGTGCAAGGTAAGGAAATTCTAGATTCTATTAACGAACTAAGGGAAGATTTTGTTATTAAAAAATTTAGTTTAAAAGGTTTTTTAAAATATAGTTTTTTGGTCGCTTTAACAATTGGTATATTTATTTTTCTTTTTTATGTTGTTTATAATATTAAACTAGAAAATAATAAGAGTGCCTCTCCACTATTTGTTCTCAAAACAATTTGAATGTTTGTCAGGTATGATAGAATGACTAGATTCTTATTTGTCTTTATATTTATTTTCATACTATTTGAAATGTTTATAAATGCCTTGATCTTTAAAAGGTTATTTATGTACCAGAATGAAAAAGTTAGCTTCTGGACTTTGTTTGTAGGTAGTTTTATAGGAATTATAATTCAAAACATTACCCCTAAATCAATTGGTTCCGACATAGCAACATATTGATACTTAAGAAGAAAAAATGTTAATAGATCAAAATTAATTAGTGCTGTAATTCTTAATACTTTCATATGACAATTAACAAATATTGTTTTAAGTATAATTGTGGTCCCTGTTGGTTTAGTTTTTTATAAAGAGTTGTTTACTAATGGTTCATCAAATAATATTTTCTCGTTCACTTTCTTTTTAGTTTTAAGTTTATTATCAGATACTTTATTTTCGCTTTTTTTCCTTGTTTTAGCAGGATACAAAAGAATTCAAACACCAATTTTAAAAGCTATTATAAAAATTATTGAATGATTTTCATTCATAGGAATTGCAAAAACTGATGAACTTTATGCAAATTGAAAATATGAATTATATAAAGTAAGCAATGGAATAAATGTGGTGTTCAAAAGATGATGAAGAATTTGCGAATTATTGTTCTATAAGTCTTCAGTTTGATTCATAGCGCCGATTTCTTTATACTTGCATTATATGAACATGCTTGATGAAAATTTAATGGGTGGTTGATACTTTAATATGACAATTTCGCAATTCTTGGTAAGAAATGTTAACTCATTTAGTCCTACACCCGGAGGAACCGGAACATCGGATTATTTTACAAAAATAATTTATAGAATAACACTTTCTGATAATATTGATCAATTTGGTTTTGATCTAGAAAACCGTTCATCTATCATAACCGCAATAAAAACCTTTGGTCAAATTGTAATACCTTCTCTTTTATCAGCAATCGCTTTATTTATAGTGTATATTGGAGAAAAAAGAATACAATTTTATAAGCAAAAAAATAAAAATAACTTGTTAATTAATAACCAAACTATCATTAGTAGTAAAACAAAAAGTAATTTTAATAAAATTGCTTGCCCAACTTTTATAATTTCTGTTTCAATATTAATTTTATTATTTATATTTATGTAGGAGTAATATGCAAATTTCTGATCATCCTTCCATTCAATTAAATATTGATAAAAGGAAAAATAAGAATTTAGACTTATTAAAAAAGATTGCAAAATTTTGTGAGGAAAATAATTTATTTTATTCTCTTTACTTTGGTAGTGCCTTAGGTGCAGTGCGTGATAAAGAAATAATAAAATGGGATGCAGATATTGATATTATTATTAATTTGGATACTTATGAAAAATTAAAACAAAAGTTTCCTAAAAATATTATCAATAATCAAAATTGCAAAAATTATTGTTATCAATTCCCTAGATTTGTAGATGTCTATGATGAGAACAATCCGAATTCTTCTTTTGTAGATTTGTTTGTTATAGTAGAAAGTGATCCAGAAAAATTTTTAAAATATTCTAAATCAACCTTTAATAAATTAAGAGCTTTTAAAGGTTATTTTAAGAATTTCAGAAAATTTTACACTCATAAATTAGCACAAAATTTAATTGTTTTATTTGTTAAATTATTCCTTTTTTGAGTTAAACCTTTAACTATTGATGATGCTCAAAGGCAAGTTAGCACAGAAAAAGATACTGGAATTTATTTTATTGTTCATTGGCCAAATTCAAAACAAAAATTAATTGATGATCATATAATACTAAAAAGAGACACACAAGAAACTATAAAAGTTGAATTAAACGGATTTAAATTTAACGTTATCAAAAATATTCAATTCTATCTTGAACAAATGTATGGTAAAAATTGAAAAACGCCTATAAAATCAAGTAATTATGTTTTTTATGGCTATTATGAAATGGGAAAATAAAACAAAAAATCAACATATAAGTGGTTTTACTACTAATGTTGATTTTTTAAATTATTTAATTAAAAGTGAAACTCCATCCATTTCTTTGGGTTGTTTAACACCAATATAATCTAAAATTGTTGGAGCAACATCGGCCAATTTTCCGTCTTTTAATTTAATATTTTTATCACTTGAAATAAGCATTACTGGACTGCTTGTATGTTTTGTGGCTGGTTTTCCATTTTCATCTTCAGTAATTTCGGCATTACCATGGTCTGCAGTAATGAAAACAGTTATATTATTTCTCTCAGCTCAATCAAAAATTCTTTTAATTTGTGTATCTAAGAACGAAACCGCTTCAATTGTTGACTTAAGATTTCCTGTATGACCAACCATATCTGGGTTTGCGAAGTTCATTATTGTAACATCATAATTTGCACCGTGTTCCAAAAGTTTATCAGTGATACCTTCAGCTGACATATGTGGAGCGTCAGCATATGACTCAACTTTCAACGAATCCACTAAAATTCTCTTTGAATTTTTAAACTCAATGTCATTACCACCATCCATAAAGAATGTTACATGAGCGTATTTTTGTGTTTCAGCAATTCTTAACTGGGTTTTTCCTTCTAACTCTAAAACTCTACCAATTGGCATTGAAATTTCCATCTCATCAAACGCTACAATAGTATTTAATCCTTCATATTTCATCATCGAAACAAATTTATTAATTTTAACCGGATGAACTGGTTTGTTATCATATAATGTTGAACCGATGAATAGGTGTGTTAATTGTCTTGCTCTATCTGGACGGAAGTTAAAGAAAATAATTGAATCACCATCTTTAACAAATTCTTCTTTTGAGCAATTTTTGTTAATTGATGGTACAAAAAATTCATCTGAAATTTCGTTTTTGTATGATTCTTCCACAAATTCTGGTGCCGAATTATATGTTGATGAACTGTGTCCTAACAATGCTTCGTAGTGTTTTTCAACTCTGTCAAACATTTTATCACGGTCCATTCCATAAAATCTTCCACCAATTGATGCTATTTTGTATCCAAACTCATCAACAAGGTTTTGCAATTTTTCTATTGATTGTTTAATTGAACGAGGAGCAACATCACGACCATCTCCAAAAGCATGAACAGAAACTTTTTTAAGACCAAAAGCATGTGCTTCCCTTAAAATTTCAAATAAATGGTCTTCTAAAGAATGAACCCCACCTGGACTTAATAGACCCATAACATGTAGTGTTGAATCATTTTTCTTAACATCGTTAAATGCTTCTAGGAAAGCTTTGTTTTTTCCAAATTCTTTATTTTTAAGAGCTTTTGCAATTAGTGATAAACCTGTGTAAACGATTGTACCAGCACCAATATTCAAGTGTCCAACTTCTGAGTTACCCATTTGTCCGCTTGGTAAACCGACAAATTCTCCACTAGCTTGAATAATACTATTTGGATATTCTTTAAATAATTTATCAAATGTTGGTGTATTTGCAAGAGCAAAACCATTTCCTTGTGTTTCTTCTCTTAGACCTAAACCATCTATAACTATTAATACAGTTTTTTTCATAATTTCTCCTATATTATCTTTAAATTTATTAAATTATACTCTAAAGTGTTTTTATATTTTTATTGTTGTTTTATTTGAATTTTAAATATTGGTAATGTATCTATTTTTAAAAAAAGATTAAACTAAGTGTTTAATCTCTACTCGATACTTTTAAATCCTTCATTGTATAAATTAGCATATATTCCATTTTTTGCAATTAATTCATTGTGGTTTCCGCTTTCGAGAATCACACCATGGTCCATAACTAAAATATTTGTTGCTTTTTTAATGGTTGATAATCTATGAGCAATTATCAACATCGTTTTATCTTTCATCATTAATTTAATACAGTTTTGAATTTTCTGTTCTGTGATACTATCGATATTACTTGTTGCTTCATCCATTATTATTATTTTCTTTTCTGAAGCTAGTGCTCTAGCAATAGAAACTAATTGCCTTTGACCTTGCGATAACTCTTCTGCATTGTGAGTTAATTTTGTACTATATTTTTCTTTTAATGTTTGAATATACTCATCAAGACCTATTTCACGACAAATTTCGATAACTTTTTCATCAGAGATATTCTTATTTGCATTTTTAATATTATTCATTAATGTGTCTTCAAAAAGCATTACATCCTGAGAAATTAATGCAATGTTTTCTCTTCAGCTTTTTGCATTATACTCGATTGCATTTTGATTATCAATAAGCACTTGTCCATCATTCGTTTCATAAAACTTCATTAAAATTTTACTAATAGTTGTTTTACCACAACCTGTGTGTCCGACCAATGCAAGCGATTCACCAGGATTAATAGTGAAATTAATATTTTTCAAAACTTTAACATCAAGATTAGATGGGTATGCGAAATTAACGGACTTGAATTCTATTTTTCCTTCCGCAAATACTAAATTAGGTTTAATTTTATCTTCCTTATCGTTGGAAATCTTAAGAATATTTTCAATTCTATCTCAACTAGAAATCCCTTGTTGTAATTCAGCTGAGATATTTAATAAGTTAGAAATACTGTTTGTAAAAGTCTTGCTATAAACATTAAAAGAAGTAACAACCCCAATAGTATAAACACCATAAATTCCATATGAGGGATAAGATTTTGTTATAAAAGTAATTCCTATAATAATTATTACTAATTCAGAAATGACCTTTAACGCAGAATAAGCAGGATAAGCGATTGTTTGGTGTAAGAAAGCCTTTTGTGTGACTTCTCTGTGACGATTATTGTGTTCATCAAATTTATTTTCAATTCTATTTCATTGTCTGTGAACTCTAACAAGAGGTAAAATATCTAAAGTTTCTTCTAAATAAGCATTTAGTGCTCCAAAGGCGTCCCTTGATTTTTTTCACTGTTTTCTACTTTTAGAAACTAAGTAAATAAAAAGAATTGAAATAGGTGGAATAATTAAGTAAGTGATTAATCCTAAAATTGGTGCTAATAACAACATTCAAAATGTCGACAATAAAATGTCAAAAACAAAATCACATAAACTTAGAAGTACACTATTCATACTTGAAAAAGCTGAAACGGTATCTTCAGTTACAACTGCCATAAAATCACCTGTTTTTTCAGTTTCGAAATTAAAAAAACTCATTTCTTGAATATGTCTATATAAATTGCTTCTCATTTCACGTTCAAAACGTGTGGTGATTTTAGTCATAAAATATGTTGTTAGTCCTACAAAAGTTCTATGAATAACATATACTAGTAAAAAAACGGTTAAAACCACTAAAAAAATTGATAAATTAAATTTTTCTAAATTTCCTTTTGAAAAAAACTTATCCAATATTCAACCGGTACCAAACCCTATAGCACTTCAACTTAATGCTTTAATGAATGCAAATGTAATGAAAGTTATTCAAACTTTTGGTTTAACTTTAGCAGCATATATCATTCTTAAAAAGGTTTTTAATGAACTATTACTCTTCATAATTTTCTCTTTGCGCATTCGCAAACTCCTTATAAATTTCACATCTTGATAATAACTCGCTGTGAGTTCCTTGATCAATGATTCTCCCACCATCTAAAACAATGATTATGTCAGCATTTGAAACAGAATTAATTTTTTGTGAAATTATGAAAACTGTAGTATTAATTAAACTATTAGCTAGATTTTTTCTTACGATCAAATCAGTTTTATTATCCAACGCGCTAGTGGTATCGTCTAATACTAAAATTTGTGGATTTTTTAGGATAGCCTGAGCTATTGCAATTCTTTGCTTTTGACCACCACTTAAATTGATACCTCTTTGACCAATAACTTGATCAAACTTTTTGTCATAATCATTAACAAAGTCTAAACAAGCTACTTTAGAAGCATTTTCAATAGTTTCATTATCGTAATTTCTAGTTGAAAACTCGATATTTTCCTTTATAGTACCACTAAAAATTAACGGTTTTTGAAATACTTGACTTACTTTTGAGTGGAAATCATTGTAATCAATTTCATTAATATTAACTCCACCTACAAAAATTTGACCTTCAGTTGCTTTCAATTCTTTGACTAAAAGTAGTGCCAACGTACTTTTACCTGAACCTGTTTTACCTATAACACCTACTGTTTTGTTTGAAGGGATTTTAAAACTAATGTTTTTTAATGTATTTTGTTCACTGTCAGCATTCGAATATTTAAAACTTACATTCTTAAATTCAATTTCATTGCTAACTAATTTAATTTCTTTTGAACTGTTTATTTCTTCGCACTCTATATTTAATATTTCTAAATATCTTTTTGCACTAACTTGAGAACGAGTCAAACTATTAATAGTTTGTGATAGACTGAAAATAGAACTAGAAATAATTCACATGTACGAGTTAAATTGATAAATTTTACCTACTTCTGAGCTTGATTTTGAAGCGCCAATGAAATAGATTAATAAACCACCTATTAAAAATACAATTATTGTTGCAATATCATTTGAAAAATCATTAAATCTTCAAGCTGTTATATTTAGTTTATTCGCCCTAATGGAAATATCGTAAAGTTTATCATTAGATTTAGTAAATGTATCATATCTATCATCTTCAAGATTGTACGACTTAACTAGCTGAATAAGATTTATATCTTCCTTAACTTTATCATTAATTTCTTCAAAAACCGCATTTTCCTTTCTAAAAAGAGGAAAAATTTTATAAATAATAATTGAAGAAATTATAATTATTAAAGGCATTAAAATAAATATACTAATTGAATACAAAATACTTAAAGTTATAGAAAAAATCAATCCTCAAATTAAGTTAAAAATATTTTGTAAAATCGATTTGGTAACAAAATAAATTCCATCAACAATTTTTCTTATATCATTACTAAAAAGAGTCATAATTCTAGCATAACTTAGTGAATCTATTTGTTCTTTTCTGAGCTTAATTATTTTATTAAACATTATTTTTCTTATTTCATATCTTGTTTGATTGAGAATATAATTATTCAATAAAGACGGAATTAAGTTGCATAAAAAAAGTAGATAAGCTGCAGATAAAGTTATTATTACTAATAAATCATAATTATCTAACATTGTAGAATTACTGCTAAATTTTCACAAAAAAACTTCAATATGTTTTATTTCATTACCATTAGCATATTCGATAAACTGTCTAATCAAAGAAGGAATTAACATTACAACAAAACTTGGTATAAAGTTAAAAATGACTGTAATTAAGATTACAAATTTTAACTTACTACTAAATAATTTAATAACCCTTAGCATAATTTAAATTATAATTTAATATATTATTTTAATGTAGTAAAAGGATGAAATGTTGATAGGTCAAAATTTAACCGTAAAATCTCAAGCAGAATTGGCTAATTTAGCTAAAAAAATTCTTGAAATTAAACCAAAAGTTAAGTTTGTTTTGCTAAGCGGAGATCTTGGTGCTGGTAAAACAACTTTTGTAAAATATTTAGCAACAGAATTAGGAATAAGCCAGAACATAACTTCACCAACATTTAACTATATGAAGAATTATGATGGACTAATCCACATCGATGCTTACAACTTAAGTGGTGATTTAGATGAATTTGAAGATTTTTTTGAAGATAATATAATTGCTATAGAATGGTTTGAAAATTTAAGTGTTAATTTCGAAAATGCATTGATAATTAATATAAAAATTATCGATCAAAATACTAGAGAAATTAAAATTGAGAGGATATAATGAAAGTGTATTTAGATACAGCAACTGAAGATTTTTTTGTAGCGCTTTTTGATGATAATTATTCTTTGATTGATAAAATACACTTAGAAAATTACAGAAAAAAAGTTTCGCTAATACCCGAACAATTTAGTGAGTTGTTAAATAGAAATTCTCTAAGTGTTACTCAAATTGATCAATTCATAACTAATGTTGGTCCTGGTTTTTTTACTGGTGTTCGTTCAGGAATGGTGTTTTTTAGAACTATTTCAATGCAGCTTAATAAAATCTTTTCAACAATTTCGACATTTGAAATTTTATATGAACAAAATAATAAGTTAGATGTTATTTTTTTAGATGCGCAGGGTGATAAATTATATAAATTTGATTCTAAATCGTATGGGCAAAAAAACATTAAAGAACTTATTGAAGTTGTGAATAAGGATGAAAATATTAAGATAAGTAAAATAAATTTCGAACATATTTCAAAAAATTTTCAAAATTATCAAAAATATTTTAATAATCAAAAACCATTAAAACAAGAAGTTTTATATATCAAAAAACCGCAAATAGGAGTAAAAAAATAATGAAAATTTTAGGAATTGAAACAAGTCATGATGATACTTCTATAGCAATATTGGATGATGGTAAAATTATTGATATGATGACTATTTCACAAATAGATATTTTTAAAGAATTTGGCGGTACTATTCCAGAAATTTCATCAAGGGAGCATGTCCAAAACATTTCGATTATTCATGATTTATTACTAAAAAAACACAATTTAAATGAAATTGATTATATTGCTTACACTAAAGAGCCTGGTTTGATAGGAACCCTACAAGTTGGTTTTTTATTTGCAAATGCATTAAGTTTGTCACTAAATAAACCTTTAATACCAATAAATCACCTAGAAGGACATTTCTTTAGTGCGACAATAAATAATGAAGTCTCATTTCCAGCACTCTGTTTACTTGTTTCTGGAGGTCACACTCAATTAATTTATGCCACAAATTATTTTAAAACAGAAATAATTGGAGAGACACTCGATGATGCTGTTGGTGAAGTTTTTGACAAAGTTTCAAGAAGATTAGAAACTGGGTTTCCAGGTGGTCCTGCAATTGACAAAATTTTTAATTCTTATACCGGAGATTACATTAATTTCACTCAACCTCACACTGAAAATAAGTATGATTTTTCATTCAGCGGATTAAAAAGTCAAGTTTTAAATTATTGCAACACAACTGAAATGAAAAACATCCAACTAAATAAAGAACAAATCGCGAGTTCATTTCAAAATACCGCTATCAATTATCTAATAAATAAAACTAAAAGCGCACTAGAAGAATATCCAGTTAATTCATTGATTCTAGGCGGTGGTGTTAGTGCTAACTCATATTTAAGAAAAGAATTTAAAAAGCTTCACAATAACGTAATAATTCCAAATATGAAATATACAACTGATAATGGAGCAATGATTGCTCAAGTGGCTTATTTGAGATTAACAAAAAAGGAGTAAAATTGCCAAATATACCAAAAATCTTTTTCGTTGACCTTGATGGAACAATAATAAATAAAAGGAATAAACTTATTTCAAAAAAGAATCTTAAAGCTGTTGAGTGGATCAATCAAGAATCAAAATTTATCATAACTACAGGAAGAAGTTATTGTGATAGAAAAGTTAAAAGAATTTTACAAATGACTAATTCCGACACGGCTATCTTAAGTTCTGGAGCGCAAATTCTTTATAAAAATGAGTTAATTCATGAATATTTTTTTGATATAGGTGAAGTTTTAAAAATTGTTGAAATAGCAAACAAATATAAAATTAACTTTGCCTTATTCACCAGTGAAAGAGAATATCTAATAACTCAAAATCACTTATACAAATTCATTTCTTCTTTGACTCAAAGCAAACGAATGAAATCACTTCATATCAAGGAAATTAATAAAATAAACTTAAATAAAATACTAAAAATTACCTTTATTGTTTATCCATTTCAAATAAATAAAATACTTAAAAAACTTAGATATTCAATAAGCGGAGTCAATTACTTTTCAGCACACTACAACTGAGTTATAGAAATTACTTCCTCTAGAGTTTCTAAATCCGCACAAGCTCTTGAAATATGTGATAAATTAAATATTGATCCCCAAGATTGTATTAACTTTGGGGATTCTATGGCTGATGAAGATTTATCTAAAGTTTTAGGACAATCTGTAGCAATGCAAAATGGAGATTTTGAATACATCAAAAATGCAACTTTCATAGCTCCACACTATAAATATGATGGTTTTTACCATGTTGTTAGTGAGTTATTAAACAAAAAAGGAGAAAAATAGTTAATTATGAATATTAAAAAACCTAAAATTATTTTTATTGACCTTGATGGAACGTCACTAGATATAAAGGATTCAATGCATTCCAATTTTAGTATCGAAAATATAAGAGCTATTGAAGAGATTTCGAAAGAAATACCTATTATAGTTTCAACCGGCAGAGGTTACAATGAAGAAACATTAAGAATATTAAAAACAATTAATGCAACTAACTTTATTCTTTGAAATGGCGCTAAAATTTTTATAAATAATGAAGAAGTTGTATCTAAGAAAATAGAAATAGAGGCTGTAAAAAATATTCTTAATGATATTGCAAAAAATAAGGTTTTAGCAATACTTAACTCAGATCTAAAGAAAAGTTTTACTAAATCTATTTTTTTCAAAATTGTTGATGTTTTCAAAGGATTTAAAAATAATATAGATTATCTTGAAAAAGTTCCTTTCGACACATTTAAGATTTTAGTTTTTGCATTATCTAAGAAAAAATTAATAAAATTGCAAAAACAATGATCTAAAAAATATGAAGGCATTTTAGAGGTTTCTTTTAGCGGTAGACAAAACACTTTAATGGAGATTACATCAGTAAACGCTAGTAAAGGATTGTCTGAAAAAGAATATTGTGAAATGTTTGGAATCGATCCGAAAGATGCGATGCATATTGGTGATTCGATGAATGATGCTTCAGCAAAAGGAATACTTGGTACAGTTGTTGCAATGAAAAACTCATCGGATTTATTCAAAAAAATTGCTGAT
Source organism: Mycoplasma anserisalpingitidis (assembly GCF_007858495.1). Lineage (NCBI taxonomy): Bacteria > Bacillati > Mycoplasmatota > Mollicutes > Mycoplasmatales > Mycoplasmataceae > Mycoplasma > Mycoplasma anserisalpingitidis. The sequence continues at coordinate 671,028 of NZ_CP041663.1, forward strand.
ATAACTCTAGAATTTGATTATAAAAATGCTGGATTATCCAAATTTATAAGACAATTTGCAAATAAAAATTAATAATTTTATTCAAGTTCTATGATTTAATAAAAATTTATTTTAATATATAATATTGCTTATAATGCGCTAAATTAAAAGCATATTTATAAAAACTATTTTTTGGTAAAATATATATGCTAATTTATACGGATAGGTTCTAGCTGAAAGACTAGACTTAGGTGGTTTTAGCGCTAAAACATAGTAAATAATAATGAAAGGAAAAGACAATGGCAAAATTAGATTTCGATCGTAGTAAAGAACACGTTAACGTTGGAACAATTGGTCACGTTGACCACGGTAAAACAACTTTAACTGCTGCTATTGCTACAGTTTTATCTAAAAAAGGATTATCAGAAGCTCGTGATTATGCTTCTATCGATAATGCTCCTGAAGAAAGAGCACGTGGTATTACAATTAATACATCACACATCGAATACCAAACAGAAAACCGTCACTACGCTCACGTAGACTGTCCAGGTCACGCTGACTACGTTAAAAACATGATTACAGGGGCTGCACAAATGGATGGTGCTATCTTAGTTGTTGCTGCAACAGATGGACCTATGCCTCAAACACGTGAACACATTCTTTTATCTAAACAAGTTGGGGTACCTCGTATCGTTGTATTCTTAAACAAATGTGATATGTTAGAAGGTGAAGACGAAATGATCGACCTTGTTGAAATGGAAGTTCGTTCAATGCTTTCAGAATATGGATTTGACGGAGATAATGCTCCAGTTATCCGTGGATCAGCTTTCCAAGCACTTCAAGGTGATGCAAAATACGAAAACGCTATTATGGAATTAATGGCTGCAGTTGACTCATACATTGAAACACCTATTAAAGAATTCGACAAACCATTCTTAATGGCTGTAGAAGATGTTTTCACAATTACAGGGCGTGGAACAGTTGCTACAGGACGTGTAGAACGTGGTAGATTAGAATTAAACCAAGAGGTTGAAATCGTTGGATTAAAACCTACTAAAAAAACAGTTGTTACAGGAATCGAAATGTTCCGTAAAAACCTTAAAGAAGCTCAAGCTGGGGACAACGCAGGATTATTACTTCGTGGTGTAAACCGTGAAGACATTGAACGTGGACAAGTTTTAGCAAAACCAGGTTCAATTATTCCTCACACAGAATTTGAAGCTGCTATTTATGTTCTTAAAAAAGAAGAAGGTGGACGTCACACACCATTCTTCAAGAACTATAAACCTCAATTCTACTTCCGTACAACAGACGTTACAGGTGGAGTTGAATTTGAAGCTGGACGTGAAATGGTTATGCCAGGTGAAAACGTTAACTTAAAAGTTAAATTAATCGCTCCTATCGCTGTAGAAGAAGGAACAAAATTCTCTATTCGTGAAGGTGGACGTACAGTTGGTGCTGGTTCAGTAACAAAAATTATTAAATAGTTTAAATACAAAAACACAAGATTTAGTCTTGTGTTTTTTAATTATCTTGCTTCATGTAGTTAGTAATTTCATTTCAATATAAATCTAAATTCACATTACTTTTCGATAAACTTTCTAAAATATAATCTTTAATTTGCTTATCGCTGTTTGATAATGAATTAAAATTTTCATAACCTAGTTGTTTTAATTTTTCTAATTCTGATTGACTACTAAAATAAAAATAAATGTTTTTGTATATTTTTGGTAACAAATAATTTTCTGAACGATTTACATAAAAACTATTCATTACATATTTCTTTATCTGTTCATCACTTTTATCAACATCTTCCAATTCATGTTTTAATCACTCATTCAGCTGAATGTGTAAATTCTCTAAAACTTCTTTACCTATTCTATAATTATCTTCAATACCCCTAATCACTAAATTATTAACTTGTGCTAGCTCTATTAAAGGTAAATAAAATCTTAAATTATCTGAATTTATTCAAAGATTAATTTTTTTACTTTTGTTGTTATTCATTATATTTTTTACATTATCTATTAACTCATCAATGTAAAATATACCTAATTTTTTTACCGATGTTTTGTTTCTAATTTCAATTTCATATGTTTTGAGTTTTTCCGAGCTATCTGAATTTACTCGTTCCAATTCATCCGATTCATTTTTATAAAATATTATTCTTTCATTTTTAAGAAAATTTTCTAATTTCTCAAAATTTATATATTTGCCTAACTCTAAACTCGTTGGATAAAATAAATGTGTTTCTGATTTTGATAGCATAGATAATCTTATACTATTATAAAAGGCTTGTTCACCATCTTGAATAAAGAAAATATTAATATCTGCTGCATCAAGAGAATCTATTGAATCTCAAGAGTTATCATCATTAAATTGGACATATTCATCTATAGAAAAATTATCATTTGCAGCTTTATCAAAATCATAAATAATTCTCCCACCATAATATTTAGTGGCTACTGTTCCACTAGCAATCATTCCGCAAACAACTACAATTGATCCTAATCAAAGCGTACTCTTAACTCACTTTTTCATAATATACCTTCACTAACTACTTTTATTAACTAAATATTTAACATTAAATTCATCATATTCAATTTCTTTGAACATAATAAAGTTTTCAAAAAGATTTAAATTTATTTTAATATCCCCATAATACTCATCTTTAATAAAACTTAAAATAACTTCATCAACAAGGTTTATTGTCTGTAAATAAATTGAAAGACCACCACAAATAAAAATATCTTTTTTACTGTTTTTGTAAGAATTTATGAAACCTATATTAGTTACAATTCTTTCATTTGCTCTTTCTGCTCTAATTGTTAAATCATCAGATAAAATAAATACATTTTTTGCTTTAGGAAGTCCATTTTTTAGTGATAAAAATGTTGTTTTACCTATTAAAACATTTTGGTTCATTATATTACTTTGAAAAAAATTCATCTCAGATTTTATGTTTCAAGGTAGTTTGTTTTTATTTCCGATTACACCATTCTTATCACATGCTAATATAGCTTTAATCACTATGAAATTATAACAAAAGCAAAAATAAAATTGCTTATTTAAAATAAGCAATTTACTTATAAGTAATTATTTTTTAAGGTTATAGAATGTTTCACTACCTAAGAATTTACTTACTGATCCCAATTCTTCTTCAATAGCTAATAAACGGTTGTATTTTGCAATACGATCTGTACGTGATAATGAACCAGTTTTAATTTGACCTGTATTCATAGCAACAGCTACGTCAGCGATTGTTGAATCTTCTGTTTCACCTGAACGGTGTGAAACAACTGCTGTCATATTAGCTTTTTGAGCCATTTGAATAGCTTCAAAAGTTTCAGTAACTGTTCCAATTTGGTTTAATTTAATTAAAATAGCGTTCATTGATTTTTCTTTAATAGCACGTTCTAATATTTTTACGTTTGTAACTGTTAAGTCGTCACCAACAATTTGAACTCTATCTCCATATTGTGCTGTGAATTTCTTAAATCCTTCTCAGTCGCTTTCTGCAAAACCATCTTCAATTGAAATGATTGGGTATTTGTTCACTAATGCACCTAAGTATGAAATCATTTCATCACTTGTGTAACTTAATTTAACATTTCCTAAATTTTCAAAACCAACACGTTTTTCTTCAATGGCTGCTTTTAATTTTTTGAATGTATATGTGTTGTTTTCATATAATTCACTACATGCAGCATCCATTGCGATAGCAACTGCTTTTTCTCCTGAACGAGCTGGTGTATATCCAGCTGCTTTAATAGCTTCAACGATGAAGTCTAAAGCTTCTTCATGTGATCTGAAATTTGGAGCAAATCCACCCTCATCACCAACTTGAACACCATGTCCAGCTTTCTTTAATAATTTAGCTAAATTGTGGAATACCATGTTAGCCATTTGTAAAGCTTCTCTAAATGTTTTAGCCCCAACTGGCATAATCATAAATTCTTGGAAATCTAATGTATTTGATGCGTGCTCACCACCATTAATAACATTTAACATTGGTAAAGGTAATTGGTGAGCATTAAATCCACCTAAATATTTGTATAAAGGTAAATCTAATTCATCTGCTGCAGCTCTAGCAACTGCTAAAGATACACCTAAAATAGCATTAGCTCCGAATTTTGATTTAGTTTCTGTTCCATCTAATTCAATCATTCTGTAGTCGATTAAACGTTGTTCTGTAACTTCCATTCCTAAAAGTTCTGGTGCGATGTCATTGTTAACGTGATCAACAGCTAACATAACTCCTTTACCACCGAATCAATTCGATTCATATTTTGAACCTTTATCTCTTAATTCTAATGCTTCTCTTGAACCTGTTGAAGCTCCTGAAGGAACCATTGCTGAACCGTATCCTCCTAATTCAGTTTCAACTATAACTTGAACAGTAGGATTACCACGTGAATCTAAAACTTCACGAGCATGAATTTTTGTAATTGCTGACATTTTTTTCTCCTTATTTTAATATATTATTAGAAATTATAGCATTATTAAAATGTTGTAATAGGTTTAATTTTTCAAAGATTAAATTTTATGTAAATATTTCACAAAAAAAGTAGGACTAACCTACTTTAATTAATGATTCAATTTTAATATCTTTGTCAAAAATTTCTCTACCATTTAAGTCACACAATTCCATAAGTAGAACGATTTTTTTAACTTTAACACCTTGTGATTCTAAAAGTTTGACAATCGCTTTTGTTGTTCCACCAGTTGCTAATACATCATCAACAATAGCAGCTGTTTGACCAGGTTTAATAAAACCTTTTTGAAGTTCTAATTTATTTGAACCATATTCTAAATCATATTCCATCGAAATAACTTCACCTGGTAATTTATTTGGTTTTCTCACCATTATAAATGGTTTTTTAAGAAATGCAGCTACAGGAGTTCCAAAAAGAAATCCCCTTGCATCTGGCCCTACAATAATGTCACAGTCTTTACATAAATCTGCCATTTGATTAATTGTGTAATTTAATACTTCTCCATTAGCTAACAATGGCGAAATATCTTTGAATAAAATTCCTTTTTTAGGAAAATCAGGCACATTTCTTATAAATTTTTCTAAATTCATTTTTTATCCTTTTTTAATTAACTTGCACATCTTCAAAAAACATAAGAATATCATCTTCTTTAATGTCATTAAAGTTTTTAATGTGACATCCAAAATCTTTACCTTTAACAACTTCTTTAGCGTCATTTAATTCACGTTTCAATGAATCTATACTTCCTTCATGAATTAATTTACCAGTTCTATATACTTTAACTTTTGAATTTGCTCTTACAACACCTTCATCCATCATAGCGCCAGCAATGTTACCGACTTTAGAATAAAAGAAAATTTTGATAATGTGAGCTTCACCAACTTTTCTTTCCTCATAAACAGGTGCCTTTTCGCCTTCTAACATTTTTTCACATGATTCAATAATTTTATAAATAACATCATGTGAAGAAATTGTCACTCCTAAGTTTGCTGCAGATTGTTTTTGAGCAGCAGTTGGCTTATTATTAAATGTGAAGATGGTAGCATTTGAAGCCTGAGCCAATAGTAAATCACTGTTATTTATTGTTCCTGCAGCTCAACTTACTACCTTAATTACGGCTTCATCATTATTTAACCCATCAATTTTATGTTTAATAGCTTCTGCAACACCGTGAACATCGGATTTTATGATAACATTTAACACTTTTTTACCGTCAGAGTCTAGGGTTGCTTGATTTCTTTGATAAAGTTCATTTTGTTTGTCTATAACATTTTTTTCAGCTGCTAGTTTTTTAGCAAATTTTTCATCTGAAAAACCAACAAATTTATCACCTGCCATAGGGATGTAATTTAATCCACTAACAACAACCGGCATACCTGGAGTAGCTTTAGGAATTTCAACTCCATTAGTATCTGTTAAAAGTCTAACTCTTCCATATCTAGAACCCGCAACAATAAAATCTCCTTTAATAAGAGTTCCGTTTTCAATTATCAATGTTGAAACAGCACCGATTCCTTTATCAGTTCTAGATTCGATGACAACGCCAATTGGATATCTATTTGGATTCGCTTTTAAATCTAAAAGTTCAGCTAAAGTATTGATTGCATCAAATAATTCATCTAATCCTTTTCCTTTTAGCGCTGAACCTGTTACCATCATTGTGTCTCCACCGTATTCTTCGATGATAACATCATTCTCCGCTAGTTCACCTTTAATTCTATCTAAGTCTTTATTTGGTTTATCCATTTTATTAACAAAGACAATAATTGGTACATTTACAGCTTTAGCATGTTGAATCGCTTCAATAGTTTGTGGCATAACACCATCATCAGCAGCAACAACCAAAACAACAATATCAGTTATTTTAGCACCTCTTGCTCTCATTGATGTAAACGCTTCATGTCCCGGTGTATCAATAAATGTAATCTTATTTTTCTTATATTCAATTTGATAAGCGCCAGTGTGTTGTGTAATTCCACTTGACTCTGTAGCTACAATATTTGAATTTCTTATCTTGTCAATCAAAGTTGTTTTACCGTGGTCTACGTGTCCCATAACAGTAATTATAGGAGCTCTTTTTTGTAAATCTTTTTCTTTGTCCTTAAATTCAACTTCATCTAAGAAATTACCTGCATCAACACTTGTTTCTTTATTAAAATCAAATCCATATTCTAGACATAATTCAGCAATTTCTTCTTCATCTAAAACATAATTAAGGTTATATACCTTTCCTTTTAAGAAAAATCTTTTAATAATATCATTTGTGTTAATCTTAGTTTTTTCTGCGAAATCACTTATTGACATTTTTCCTGTGAAGATAAAAACACCATCTTTTAATTCAGTTTTAACAACTGACATTTGTTTTTTAACTTCTTCAACATTACTAATTCTATTTAACTTTTTTTCCATAAGACCTCCGTTAATTCGTTATAAATGTTGTTATAAACTTCAAGGTTTACATTTGTTCTAAAAGCTCTATTTAACGCCTTTGTTTTAATGAACTGAGACCATAAATTAGGATCATTTTTTAGATAACAACCCCTACCATTCTTTGTTTTGTTTAGGTCTAATGAAATAATATTTGTTTCTTTTTTATAATCAAATCTTATCAACTGTGAAACATCTAAAATTTCATGGGTAATCACGCATTTGCGTGTGTAATTATTATTTTTCTCACTCATCATCGAAATCACTTAAATCTAAATTTGAGTCAAGACCATAATTAGCCAAGTCAGAATCAACTTTGAAGTCTCTAAGTTCAATTTTTGCTTTTTTGTATTCTTTATCAACTGATTTCTTCTCTTTTTCAGGTTTTTCTGAACTAGCATCATCTTCAAAATCTTCATCAAATTCACTTATCTCATTATCATCAAAGATTTTGTCAAAATCAATGTCATTTAAAAAATCATATTCATCACTGTTTTTTGATTGTTTTTCTAATTCTAAAACATTATCTTCACTAAAGAAATCATCAAGATTCAATTTTTCTGATTTCTTAACTTTAGGTTTCTCGTTCTTAGTAGGATTTTCACTTTGATTTTTTTCAATGGCTGAAGTTTGTTGCTCCATGAATTCTGAAACGTCTTGTGCAAACTCATTAATATCGAAATTAAATCCTGAGAAGAAGTTGTTACTTTTTGTTGGTTTTCTACCTTTTGGTTTTTTAATTAATGGTTTGTCATATTCTTTAGATTCTTTGAATGGAATTTCCTTTTCAAGCGCTTCTTCAGTAGTGATTGCCTCTAAATTAACACCCGTTAAGTTTTTAGCTAGTTCAATATTAGAACCTTTTTTACCAATTGCGACAAGAATGTTTTCTTTATTAAGAATTACAAAAGCTGAGTCGTTATCAGGAGTTTTGAATACTACATCAACAACTTTAGCCGGAGACATCGCATTTATAATAAATTGTCTAAGATCATCAGAAAATGGAATAACATCTAATTTTTCGCCTTCTAATTTTTCACTAATTGATAAAATTCTTGAACCATTAACACCGATTATCGAAGCTGCTGCATCAATATTTTCATCATGAATTGATTTAACTGCTATTTTTGATCTCTCACCTGGTTGTCTAACAACCCTAACAATTTCAACTGAACCATCAGATATTTCAGGAATATCATTTTTTAATAAATCTTCAACTGCTTTAGGAGAATCTGTTGAAACTAAACATTGACTTAATTTACTTTCTTCATGAACTTCTTCGAGATAAACATCAATAATTGAACCTGGTTTCATCTGTAAGCGTCTATTTACTTTATTACTTGGTAAGAAAGCAGTAACATTGTCTTCAAAAATCATATTGTATGAGCCATTATTATTTTTAGAAAGAACTCTGGCTTTTAACCTTTGTCCAATCAAATTAGAATATTTGTTAAATACTTTTTGTTTTTGGTTCATCTTTAATCTTTGGATGAATCCATTTCTAATTACAGTTTTAATTTTTTCACTAAGTAGATTAAAATCAATTGTATATTTGACTACGTCACCCACTTCGCAATTTGGATGCAATTTTGATGCTTCAGAAATTGTTATAAAAGAAATTCTTTCCGGATCATTTTCTGATTCAAATTCAAAATTATCTTCAACAACTTCCATGTTATTGTTAAAAATAATTACTTTTTCTTCATCATTATCTAATTCGAAAATAATTTCGGCTTCTGGGTCTATATCTCTATTGATAGCTTTTGTTGTTTCTTGTGAAAAAATTTCACAAACCTCTTCTTTTGTAAGATTGTTACTTAAAGCATAACCCTTAATAACTTTGTATCAGTCCTTTTTGATTAATTCACTTTTGTTAATAAATGAATCGTTTGCGTCATTTGTTTTTTTAACAGCCATAACTACTCCTAAAATTTAATGTATTTTTCAATATTATTAATGTCATTTTTCATTAATTTAATTTTTCTAAACTGTCCATGATCATTTCACTTTAATAAAATTTCGCTAGGACTAAATTCTAATAATTCGCCAATATATATATCATGTTTACTTACACTTTTATTTAATTTAACTTTGATGAATGTGCCTATTTTATCCATTAATTCATCAAATTCATATTCTAATTTCTCACCTTTAGACATAACGGTTAGTGCATATTCATCTTTGAATCAAGTTACAGATTCAAGATATTCATTTAATAAGGCCGTTCACTTATTAACTTGATTTAAATCATTAGCATCAACAGTTACTTCAAGAACTTGTTGACCAAATTCACTAATTAGTTTTGCATCAATTATCGCCTCACCAAAATGATTTTTCAACTCTTCTTTATAATTCAATTTCTCCTCCAAAAATAACAAAAGTTGCATAAATGCAACTCGTAAATCCTGAATGCTTTTAAATTATAGCATAATCAAATGATTATAATTAATAAATTAAAAAAATCACCTAGTGTTTATTCACAACACTAAATGACATTATTTATTCATTAATTCATTTTCCTTGTCTTTTACAATTGCGGAAATTTCATTGATGTATTTGTCTACTTCTTTTTGAACAATTTCTAAAATTCTCTTTTGTTCATCTTCAGAAATGCTTTCATCAGATTTGACTAATTTATTAACATCTTGTCTAGCATTTCTTACTCCAACTTTTGCTTGTTCAGAGTGTTTTGGTAATGCTTTTGTTAATTCTTTTCTTCTTTCTGTTGTTAATGCTGGAAAGGTAATTCTGACTTGATTCCCTTCATCAACAGGAGTAATTCCTAAATTAGCATTATTAATTGCTTTTAAAATATCTTTAACAGATGATTGATCATAAGGTTTGATTAATAATTGTTGTGGTTCAGGAACTGAAATGTTTGCTAATTCATCTAATGAAGTTGGTGTACCGTAGTAATCTACCTTTACTCATTTAACTAGTTGAGGATTAGCTCTACCAGTTGAAATTTTAGATAATTCAAATTTAAGATGATGAATTGACTTATCAGCAGCTTCCTTGATTTGTAATAAATATAATTCTATGTCCATTATTTTACCACCTCTGTGTGAGTTATTTCTCCTTTGAGCGCTCTAACAATTGCATCAGGCTCAGCAATATTAAAAATAATAAGAGAAATATTGTTATCTCTAGCCATACTTGTGGCTGTTAAATCCATAACTTGAAGTTTTCTTTCAAGAATTTCATCATAAGTAATTTTATCAAAACGTTTTGCATCAGGGTTTATTTTTGGATCGCTATCATAAACACCTTCAACTTTATTTTTTCCCATTAAAATAACTTCGGCTCCAACTTCTGAAGCATACAATGTTGCAGCTGTATCCGTTGTGAAATAAGGTCTACCAGTACCTCCAACAAAAATTACAACTTCGCCATCTTTTAAGTATTTTAGCGCTTTCTCATTAACATAATTTTCCGCTACTTTAGCATCAATATTAATTGAACTTTGAACTCTAGAAGGCAATCCATGTTGTTCAAAACCACTTCTTAGAGCAAGTCCATTCATGATTGTTGCTAACATTCCGATGTAGTCAGCGCGGTTTCTAGGTATACCATTTTTTGCAGCCGAAGCTCCTCTTCAGAAGTTTCCACCACCTATAACAACGGAAACTTCGACCCCCATATCAACAATTTGTTTTAATTGTCTAGCAATATTCGCAACTAATTCATAGTCAATTGCTAAATGTTTTTCTTTATTAACTAATCCTTCTCCAGAAAGTTTAACTAATATTCTTTTATATTTCATATAACCACATCCTTATAATTTGCTTATAACTTAATATATGTATGTATTGATTATAAATTATTTTAAAGGTTTTCAAATTATTATTTTATAATTTATCTAGACAGGGGTATTCACTTATGTGGATTGAGAAACACTCTTAGAGCTGATCTAGGTAATGCTAGCGTAGCGAGTTCGTTTTTTAAATTCCTCCCTGTCAGAGAGGAATTTTTTATATGTTTTTAAGAAAAAAGATTACATTAACTTTATTTTCAGTAGCAAGCATTTTATCACTATTGAGTTTATCATCTTCGTGTGATAAAAAAATAAACAATACTGAAGTTATGAATATTTCATTGATTTCTCCTTGAATGGAAGATGAAGATAAACCTGAAAAAATAAGATTCGAATTAGAAAATAAATTGCAGGAAATTATTGGTGAAAAAATAAAAATTAAAGTAACATACGCTTCAGATGATTACTTAGTTAATTTGCAAAATATTAGCAAAGGAGTCATCGATTTGGCTTTTGTTTCACATTCAAGTTATGAAAATTATATTAACCAAGATACAACAAAAGCTAATAAAATTAAACCAATAATACAAACACTTACTAAATCTTTTAAGTATGATAATGAAAAATTTAGTTATGTTGATGGAACAGAAAATGACAAAATAATAACTAGCGCTAAACTTCAAAGCGACTTGTTTAACCAAAAAAAATACAGCCAATGAAATTACTCATGAAATGGTTCAATTTATGAGCATTTTTATGATGACAAATTAGTAGATTTTCAACGTGGTATAATTTGAATTTCAGGAACTGATGAAGTTAGAAATGAAATTGTAAACGCTTGAAATAATAAGGATTGAAACAAATTTAGAAGTTTCGGAATTGTGCATGGAAGTGCTGATTCAGGAAGTAAATATTTACTTCCAGAAAGACTTCTAAAACAACACTTTAACCTTGAAAACAATTCTTTTGTATCATTAGCTTATGAAATAACGAATTATTCAAATTATTTTTTGAACGGTAAAACAAAGGATATGCTAAAAAATAATTCATTCCATATTTGTTTTGATAATGAAGGTTCATATTCATGAACAAAAAACACCATTGATAACATTTCTAAGTACACACCTATGGAAAATGAAAAAATGGAAATTTTAGCATTAACAGATCCATTGCAATACAATATTGCTGTGGTAAATAGCAAAAAAGTGAACGAAGAAATTCAAAAAATAATTACTGATGCTTTTGTACAATTATATTCTTCAGGTAGTGACAATTGAGGTCCTACAGTTGGTTTTTATGGATACACAAAATACGAACAATAATATAGAACTTAAAAACGTTTCTGTTTATGACAAAAATAAATTGTTATTGTCTAAAATTAATCTCGAATTAAATCAAGGTGAATTAATAGGAATAATTGGTAAAAGTGGAGCAGGCAAAACTACAATTTTAAATACTATAATTTCCTTCAATAACATTAAAACAGGGAAAATATGTTTTAATAATAAAATTATTTCGACAAGAAAAGATAAAAAAAAATTCAGAAAAAACATTTCTTATATTTCACAATTCCCTAATTTAATTAATGATTTAAGTGTTTTAGATAATTTAAACAGATTATGCGAATTTAAAAAAAGTTGATTTAGTAGAATGTTTTGAAATCCTAAGGATAAAGAAAACGAAAAAATTATAAAAATTCTAGAAAATTTAGGACTAGAAGGTAAATTATTTGAAAAAACCGAAAAACTTTCTGGTGGTGAAAAACAAAGATTGATAGTTGCTATAGAAATTTACAATGATAAAAGCATAATTTTTGCTGATGAACCAACTTCGAATCTTGACCCATTCAATGCAAATTTAATTATCAAACAATTTAAAAAAATGAGCAAAAACAAAATTGTTGTTATCAACATTCATGACTTGAATCTAGCAACCAAATATTGTGATAAATTGATTTGCCTAGAAAATGGAGAAATAAAAAATATAATCGAAAAGAAATATTTTAACAAAGGAAATTTAAATGAATTTTTTGACTAAAATCAAGAACTTTTTTTCATGAGAAAGTGGTAGTAATAGAAAAATCAAATCTTGAGTTAAATGATTTGTAATATTTTTGTTAATATTGTTTTTTATTTATTGTTTACTAGACTTAAATCCTTTTCATATTTATTCTGATAATTTAACTGATTTACAAAAGACACTTTATAAGTTTTTTCTTCTTAATACTGTTGATGAAAAAAATTTTGCTAATTCTAATTTATGACAGATAAATTGAATTTATTTTTCTAAGACTATTCAATATGTTGTTTTAGGAAATTTTTTAGGATTTATCTTTGCTATTTTTACATCATTTTATTCAACAAGAAAATTTCATAAGAACAAATTTTTTATTATATTTGTTAGAACCCTAATTTTAGTTTTAAGAATCTTACCAGTTTTTGTCTTTATCTCCTTAATTAGTAATTCATTTAATGGGATTTTAGGCGCAACTCTTATAATATTTTGATTTACCTGAATATGATTAAGTTCATATTTGACAAACCTTTTTGAAAACACCTCTGATGTTGAATATTGACAAATGATTTACTCAGGCAAGAGTAAACTTAATTCATTTTACAAAAATATAATTTTAAGAAACAGACCAAAAATAATTTTGATGTATTTTCTTTCACTCGAGTCAAACATTAGGTGAACAACCGTATTGGGAGCTGTAGGAATTTCTGGTATAGGTTTTTTATTTGAATTGTATCAATCAAGACATGAGTTTCTCTCTGTGACTATTTTATATATGTTTATTTTGATTCTTTCTCTTGAAATGATAATGTTATTGTTTAATAAGTTTCTATTTAATAATTTTAAATTAAATACAAATTCAAATATTATTAATAATATTAATTATCGTAAACTACAGATTGCTTTGTTTATTTTATTAACCGTGACTTTCATATTATCAGTTAATATTATTAGAGAATTTGAATTTAAATCCATAAACTTTAATAATTTTTTTAGAACTTTATATAGGTTCTTAAATCCTGATTTTAGTGATTTTAATAAATTGGAATTAAATGGATGATTTTGGACATTAAAAATAATTAAACAATCTTATGTATGCTTGGTAATTTCAATATTTTTTAGTCTTATTTATTCTATTTTTATGTCTGAAAAAATAAATAATTGATTTGTTTCATATATATTAAAAACTATCCTTTCTTTTTTTAGGATGTTACCTTCAATTTTCATATTTTATCTGTTAAATATATTTTTAGATAGTATTGGTGCAATGACCTGAACGCTTGCTTTTGCGTCTTTTAGAGGTTTAACTAAGTATGTTTCTGAAAGTATAAATTCAATAGATATAAAATACTTTGAATACTATAAAATAATGAAAAAAAATAAATTTTATATTTACAGAAAATTGATTTTGCCTTACATAAAGAAAGATTTAATAAGTTACATTCAATTAGAATTTGAAAATATATGTAGAGATAGTTTATTTTATGGTGCTTTCACTGGTTGAGGATTAGGTAATTTATATATTATTTATGATAAAAAAGATAATATTGAAAAAATATCAGCTATTTTGATACCTATAACTCTTTTATTTGTTCTCTTTGAATTAATCTCGATATATTTTAGAAAAACTCGAAGATAATTAAGTCACTTAAGTGACTTTTTAATTTATAAAAAATCACGAAATTAATCGTGATAATCTATTATTTTTTACCATAATTGTACTTTTCATACAATTCAGGATTATTTATTTGTAAGTAGTGTTTTGCCACTTTTCTATCAATCAATACTTCAGCAATTTTTTGAGGATTTATATTCATATTTTGTCTGTCATTTTCTGTTGTCATAGACATTAGGGTTTTGTATTCTTTTTCAATTTCACCGTCTTCAAGAGTTATTTTTAATGATCTTGGTAATCATGAACGAATAAAATTCATTTTAAATGCTTTTAAAGTTTGATTTTTGAATTGATCGTAATGTTCATTTTTAATTTCTTCAATTTCTTTTTCACTCATTTGTGTATTATTAAATTTGAATTGAGATATAAAATCTTGAATTCTTCTATGAATCTCTGAATCAATTAACTCTTTAGGCTCATCTTTTGAAATATCAATTTGTTTTTCAAACTCTTGATAGATAGAAAGTGCATAATTGTGTAATTCTTTATTAAACAATTGTTCCACAACAGTTGAAACAATGAATTTTTTAGCATCATCTCTATTTTTTATTTCAGGTACTCCAATAAGTGATGCATTGTCATCATTAATAGGCATATTTTGAGTTTGTCTTACTCTCAAAACATCAACTCCATATTCTCTATTATCGATTGTAATCTCAACGTGTGACCCAACTTTAGCACCTTCAAGAGCTGCATCTAATTCTTTAAGTAAAGGATCTTTATCTTCATCTGAATTATAAATATATTCACTATTTGATGATAAGTTTGATTGTCTATCTAAAATTTTTACTAAAACTAAATCGTTTTTTTCAAGAATTTTATCATTCTTATCAATTTTAAATGCATAAGAATTCATAAATGAATCAATAAATGGTTGAATTTGAGGAGTTTCTTCTAGTTTGTCATTAATTTTATATTCAGGATGTACATTTGAATTATTAAATCTTTCTAATTCATCAATGTAAAAGAAATGTAATTCAGCAGTACATTCTTCAATTTTTGAAATCACATTTTTGACAATTGGTGAGAAGTAAATTCTACTATAGTCGGTTGAAAATTCTCTAAAACATTCACCAATTTGCTTTGAAATGAAATTTGATGTTGCAATGCCTAAGATGTCATTTTGATTAAAATCTTTTCTACCTGAACTTTGCAAATAATCTGTGGCATTTTTTTGTTCAGCTAGTCAATCATTAATATTTGCATCAATTCTTTTAACTAAAACTTTTTTATTTTCCATTTTTACTCCACTTCAACTGGCACACCATTTCAAATTAAATAATTAATAGCTTCGCCAATTGCATCATCTTCATGATCACCGATAACAAAATCTGCAGCTTGTTTTGCATCTTTTGTAGCATTACCCATAGCAATACCAATTCCACATTTAGTTAACATTTCCGTGTCATTACCACTATCACCAAATGCAATAACATCTTCTATTTTTAGATTTAATTGCTGACAAAGGTACAGTAAACCTTGAAATTTTGAAATTCCTTTTTTGTTAACATCAGTATAAACTGAGTTTGTTAAAACAACTTGATATTTATCACCAAGAATTTTTTGCATTTCCTTTGTATTTTTCTCTGCTTTATTTCTTGGACTTCTTATTGCAACTTGAGTAATTGATGCATTCTCTTCTTCTAAAGCAACTCTAACTTGTTCTTCTGTAAATCTATTTAAAATTGCAAGATCCATAGTTTCATTTTCAAGTCATGATGGTAATTCACTACCATCATTTGAAAAAATAATTGTTCCATTAAAGGCATCTGTATCTACAGAAAAAATCAATTCCTCTTCTTTAGCTTTTTGAAGCATTGCCTCAAATGCATCCATACCAATTGAACCTAAAATTGTAGTTTCATTTTTTTCAAGATCGAAAGTTAAAGCACCATTTGAACAAACTAAATAATCGATATATTTTAAGACTCCGTTATTAATTAAAGGGATAACTTTCAATAAACCCCTTCCGGTTGCAATTACGTTTGTCGAACCAAATCTTTTAGCTTCCATTAACATTTTCTCAGTTTCTGGGTGAAGAGTATTATCTTTTCTTAAAATTGTTCCATCTAGATCGAAAGCTAAAACTTTATTTGCTAATCCTTTTTTCTTTCTTCTAACAACCGGCATTAATTTTCAACCTTTCTTTTAAGTGTTGGGAATAAAAGAACATCTCTAATTGAAGTTTTTTCAGTAAATAACATACATAATCTATCAATACCAATTCCGCAACCACCAGCAGGAGGCATTCCATATTCTAAAGCTTCAATAAAGTCATAATCAATATCACTTGCTTCATCATTTCCTTTATTTTTCTCTTCAAGTTGAAGTTCAAATCTTCCAAGTTGATCAATAGGATCATGAAGCTCAGTATACATATTTGCATATTCTTTTGTGTTGATGAATAATTCAGCTCTTTCAGTAAATCTCGGATCTTTACCTTTAGCTGTTAAAGGTGAGATTTCTATTGGATGTCCATACACAAAAGTTGGTTGAATTAATGTTTCTTCAATTAAAACTTCAAAAAGCTCATTAATAATGTGACCAATTGTGAAGTATTTTTCAACTTTAACTTTGTGTTTTTTAGCCACTTCAACCGCTTCTTCAAAACTAATTTCCCTGAAATTGTAACCTGTTGCTTTTGAAACTGCATCAACCATATCGATTCTATTGAATGGTTTAGTTAAATCAATTTCAACATCTCCATTCATAACTTTTTCTTTTCCAAGTTTTTTTGCAATTTGCTTGAACAATGCTTCTGTACGTTCCATCATTCCATCTAAGTTTGAATATGCTTCGTAAAACTCAATACTTGTAAATTCAGGATTATGAGTTGTATCAATTCCTTCATTTCTGAAAATTCTTCCAATTTCGTAAACACGATCTCAACCACCAACAAGTAATTTCTTAAGAGGTACTTCTGTTGCGATTCTTAAAACAAAATCTTGTGTTAAAGCGTTATGGAATGTTTTGAATGGTCTTGCTGATGCCCCGGAAATATAGTGATGTAAAATAGGTGTTTCAACTTCAATATATTCTAAATTATCGAAATATCTTCTGATTTCACTGATAATTCTACTTCTTGTTAAAAGTGCTGTTCTACTGTCATGATTCATGATCATGTCAACATATCTTCTTCTGTATCTTTCTTCAACGTCGGTTAATCCATGGAATTTTTCTGGAAGTGGTCTAAGTGATTTGGTTAATAATTTTAAGTCACTTGTTCTGACTGAAACTTCACCAGTGTGAGTTTTCATAACAGTTCCTTCAATATAAACAATATCACCTAAATCAAGTGCGTTAACTAATTTTGCTAATTCTACATGTTCTTTTTTGTTAAAGTAAGCTTGAATTCTACCGTGATAATCTTGAAGTACAATGAATGGACCTCTCATTGTCATAATTCTTCCGGCTATAGCGGTAAAAATATTTTGAGATTCTAATTCTTCTTTAGATATATCTTCATATTTTTTAGCTAATTGATCACTGTATTCAATATCTTTTAAGCCATAAGCTAATTTAAAAGCTTCAATATTGTTATCTTTATAAAAATCTAATTTTTTTCTTCTGATCAATTCTTGTTCAGTGTATTTAAAACTCATATTTTTCCTTTCAAATAATAAGTATATTAATTATATATATTTATTTTGTTTTTTAATACCCTAGTTTAAGTAAAATATGTATTTTTCTATTGCAAATAAGTTTAATTAAACAAAAACACAACCATTGTTGTGCTTAGTTTTATAATTGTTTTAATTGACTTGGATGTATTTTATTTGCATTTCTCTTATCACTGGTGATTTTACCATTTTCAACTCTAATAATTCTATCTGCAATTGGCATCATTGAAGGGTTATGTGACACCATTACAATTGTTGTTCCTTCATTTTGGTTAATATCATATAAATTTGAAAGCACAATTCTCGTGGTATTTTCATCAAGAGCTCCAGTTGGCTCATCAGCAAAAATTAATTCTGCGTTTTTAGCTAAAGCTCTTAAGATAGAGATACGTTGTTGTTGACCACCAGACATTTGAGCAGGGTATTTATCTTTAACTTCATAAATCTCATATTGTTTAAAAAGTTCATTAATATCTTTTTGTTTTTCTTTATTTTTTTGAAGATAAAGTCCAGTTTCAACATTATCATAACCAGTTAGATTTTCTAGTAAATTATAATTTTGGAAAATAAATGAAACATGTTTTCGTCTGAATAAAGTTAATTGATTATCACTTAAATAAGGCAAATTATTGTCACAAACAATAACATCACCATGACTAGGGCGGTCTAGACCACTAATTAAATTTAATAAAGTACTTTTCCCTGAACCGGATTTACCATAAATTATGATGAATTCACCTTTTTTAATCTCTAAATCAACTTCATTCAGAACTTTGGTTACAGTATTACCAGAAAGATAATATTTACTAACTTTTTGTACTTCAATAATGTTATTGTTGCTATTTTTCTTATTTTTATTTGCATCTTTTTTGCGTTTAGAATTAGTTGCTTTGTTAAGAAGCTTAGCAACTTTATTACTTACAACATATTCTTTATCTTTAATTTCTGTATTAATATAATCGAAGACGTTATTTTTGGTAACTTTTAATTTTTTCTTAAAATTAAACATTATTTTCCTTTCAATAATTCCACTGGTTTAATGCTGTTTATGTGTTTTCATGAAGCAAACGTTGTTGCTGCAAAAACACCAAAAACAATTATTAATGTATAAATAACTTGCATAACTCCTAATTTTATTGGCACTGCAATAGCCGCTATTTGAATTAGTAAATTACTAAATATGTTGATAATAATTAGTGAAAATGGGATAGCAATTAAGGTTGAAATAATAATAAATGGAATAAATATTGAGAAAAACATTGTAATCTTTTCTTTTTGACTATATCCTAGAATTGATCAAATTGCTATATTTTTCTTGTTTTCATTAATTAAAATGTGTGAAATTATTACGATAATTGTCATTGTAATAATTAAACCTAAACTAATAATAATTGTTGATAAACTTTCCATATTACTTGAAATTGATTTGGTAAATGAAACTTCTATATCTTTAGATTCCAATGAAGAAGCTGTAGACATGTATAATCAACCATCAAAAATTGCTGAATATTTATCAATTGAAGTTTCAGGATTGCTTCTTAAGTTGTTAAATACAGTTTCATAATTGTTTGATGAACCTGAACTTAGAAACATAGCTACATCTTCTTTTGAATTTCCTGAAGTTATCATAACTCCTTTTTCACCAAATAAGTTATCATAAATTTCTTGTTTTTCTTTTAAGTCAAGATTATTAACATCATAAGTTGAAAGACCTGCTCAATAACCAGAAGGAGAATAAAGAGATGTGGAACCTAAAATTTGAGTAGCTTTATCAGAAGAAGAAAGAATTCCATTAAATGGTTGCTCATATCTAAATTTCATTTTATCTAGTCCAGTAATTCTATCTGCATCATTTTTAGAGATAACAAATTCTTGATTAATGTAAGTTTCACTAATTCCAATAATCTTAAATTTATAAGTTGTCGAAGGTTTACTATAGTTAGAATTTATAGATTCATTTATTTTATAGGTATATCTATCAATATGATTCAATACACTTAAATCAATTATAGAATCAATACCTAAATTAAATTTCTTAGAACTTACGTGGTTAATTACAAGAGGAATGTATCTATCATCTTTAAAATTATTTAATTTTTCAATTAAATCTTCACCGCTAGAATTTGTAATTTTGACTAATTTAGAATTTTTATCGTACCCGTAAAGTTTAATTGATTCATTGTTTATTTCACTTGAAACATAAGTGTATTTCTCATCATATTTTTCATCAAAATAAATTCCACCAAATGAAATTAAGAAATCTTCCAATTCTTTTTCTTTAATTTTATTATATGCATTAACTAAAAATTCTCTATATTCTTCTCTTAAATTTTTTGTTGTTATTTGTTTAATATCGTATTCTTTGGTTTTGCTATTTCATTCATAGTACATGAATTTTGAATCAGTAATTACAGTTTTATTTGGTATATAGTGGAAGAAGTTTAATTCTTTAGTTGTTTTTTCAAAATTCACTTGTCCTTCATCATTAATAACTAATCCTTCTTGAGTTAACTCAAGTTCTTTACCAATTTTATCTCTAATTAAATTAATTCTTGATTTTTGTGAATCTGGCATTGAATTGTATGCAATTGATCAAGGATCAACAGCAATCCCTGAATCAACCTTAATATTAACTGAGAATTGTGAAAGTATGTGTGATGTAAACTCATCTGGTTCACCATTTTTGCCACCATAATTAATTATTGAAGAGTAACCAGGTCTAAAATAATCTGCATAATTTCTTTTTAATTCTATTCCTTCACCTAGAGGCACATAAATCGACTTATCCAAATCTTTAATGTCAAATGGATGAATTGCTCCTCCTTGAGTAGTTGGAGTTTCTAAATCATATTTAAATTTGTAATGTCTATTTTGGTAAGTTTTTTGGATTGATTTATCAAATACATTGAAGGTAGATAATCCAAATATTACAGTAATTCCAGTAAGGATTATACTTAATGCAAATGACATTAATTTTCAGAAGCTATTGAATAATAATGAACCACTAAATCTAACTTTAACATTATTTTTCTTAAGTAACTGTTGGAATTTCTTTTGTTTTTGACCGATTTTAATTTCAGTTATACCAGACATTAAATCAATTGGTTTATAACGCAATGAAATTAGTGAAATTAACACAATTAATATTGACATTCCAATAAATGGAACAATAATTGTTAAAGCAAAACTTAAGAATGAGAATTTATATGGACTAGGTGGTAATGTTCAATAAGAGCTAAAAATCTTTCCAATTGGTTCTTGGAGAATGAATCCAATAATATAACCTGATATACCACCAATTAATGCTGTAAACATGGCAAAAACAGTAAATGAAAGTGATAGTTGCAATGTTGAATAGCCCTGTGCTACCAAGATACCAATAACCTTATTTTTATTATTAATATATCTTCTAATAATAAAGACAATTGAAGTTGAAACTAAAACTAATAGAACTGTAAGAATGATATTTGAAACATTTTGGATTGAACTTATTAAACCTGATAGAATACTTACTCTAAGAGCTCTTTCAGGGTTGATTGGATCGGTTTCGGTTGCTTCATAAACCCTTTTTATTGCGGTACTTCCACTTTCTAAATTATTATTAACAATATTGGTTACTTGCTCTTTTAATTCAGAAGTTTTCATTTCATCAGGTGTTTTGATCAATAAATATTCTTTAACCACATTGCCTTGGTATGCGAATCTTACTCTATCAAAACCATTTTCATTAACATAAATTAATGCTTGATTTTTTGTATCAACTTGGATGTTGTTTTCATCAATTACTGGGTATAAATAGTCAGCAGTAATATCTTCACCAATGATAATAAATTTGATTCCGTTAACATCAACCAAGAATTTTGAATCAAGAGAATTAATTAACCTCTCTATTTCCGTCGGTGTTTCAGGTATTTTGCCTTCATAAATAGCCTTATTATTATTTATTAAAAATGAGTAATTTACCTTAGCGACATATGAACTTGTATCATTGAATTTAATAACATTTTCATCATATGATTCAACAGTAATTGAATTAAGAATGTCTAAAAATAGTTTG
Organism: Mycoplasma anserisalpingitidis; assembly: GCF_007858495.1. Lineage (NCBI taxonomy): Bacteria > Bacillati > Mycoplasmatota > Mollicutes > Mycoplasmatales > Mycoplasmataceae > Mycoplasma > Mycoplasma anserisalpingitidis. The sequence goes on from NZ_CP041663.1 coordinate 693,049, forward strand.
GTAATATCAATATCGAAGAATGTGAATTGACCTATAAATTCTGACATTTTAATATTTAAAGTATTATCAATAACTAAATCAATTTCACTCTCGTGCTCAATCAAAGTATTTAACGGTTTTTCATTTTTAAATAGTAGTGAAAATGTATCTGAATTGGTTTTAACTAATTCTTCTAAGTTTACTATTTTATTTTGAATGAATCAAGCTAAGTTACCTAAAGAGTCTTGATTTATTTCGCTATTTGAGTTTTCTGTGAACAACCAAATCAATAATTCTGGTGTTAAATTTCTTAAAATTGGATCCAATAAAACTGAATTTATACCAAAAAGAGTAGTAATTTCACTTTTTTCTTCATTTTCAAAAATAACCTTAAAAATATCTTTGTTATTATAAAGTTCATCTTTTACTAAATCGCCATTGATTAAGTTTCTGATGATTTGAGTTAATAACGCTTCACCATTTTGTTTGTAATATTTATCAGATGAAGCGATGTAACTAAACATTCTAGTTATTTCTTTTTTGTTTTCTAAAATGAATGACTTAAATTTAATATTATCATTAATGAAATTATTTAAATTAGCATTAGATAACATACCATTTTCTTCATTAAAGAATAATTCAATCATCCCATTTAAGTCTACAATAGAACGTGAAACAGAAAAATCAGCACTTTCAGGTAATGGTATATTCGAAAGGGTTGGTTTTAATAATTTTTTATCATTAAAGTATTCAATAATTTCTCTTCTATTCGCAAAACTTAGTAAATTATTTGCAAATTTGATTTTTTCGTTTCTAGAATAAATATTCTCATCTAACATGAAAATTTCAAATCATAATTTGAATAAATTTAATCCATCTAAACCATAACTAAATTCTGTTGTTGCATTATATGGAATGATTTTATTTAATAATCCGCTGATAATTGCTCAATAAGTATTCGAATCCTCATGATCAATTCCTAAACCGAAATTGTAATTTACTAAATATCTAGAAAGGTTCGCTACGTTCATCTCGTTTGAGAAATTAACTTTATTTCTATCGAGCTTAATCATTTGAATAACTTGATTGAATTTTGTCGAAAATTCGCTAAATTGATCTTTGTTAGTTACACTATATTTTTCTAGAAATTCTTTTTCTAAATAGTTTAATTCTTTTGTTGAGCTAAAGTTGTTTGGAATTTTTTCAAAAATCACAATATCTTTTTCAAAATTACGTAATTTGGGGGAATTTACATTAGCCGAATTGAAAAGTTTAATCAAATCAAAGAAATCTAATTTTTCATCGTCTGATGAAGGAATTAATAATTTATTATTTTCATCGATATTAATAATAGTATTCTTTGATGAAATATTAAATCCTTCAATTATTAAGTTTTTAATCAATTTATTTGAACCAGGTATTGAAAATAATGCTTTTAATGCTGATTTTAATATATCCGAAGTCTTGAATGAGTAAATAGCATAGTTACGCTTAGTTGTTTCATATTCTTCTAAACTTTTGTTATATGTCACTAATTCATCAGTAATTTTGTATATATTCAAATTTTTTCTAAGTTCTGATGAAAAAATATTAAAGTCGAATATTTCTAAAATTTGAGCAATCATTAATTTGAAATTATTGAATTTTGTTGGATCTTCAGGGTCAAAAATTTTTGTTTCAGAAAAAATTGATTTAACAATCTCTTTAATATTTTCAGGTAATAAATCGAGAATTCTATTTAAAAATACATTATTTTCTTTATTAACAAACATATTTTCATCTAGATTATTCAACATGTTTACCAAGGCATTTTTAACAGTTGTTTGGTTTAATGACTCTAATAAATATAGAATTATTTGGGATGAACTTAATTTAACATTTAATTTTTCGTTATCAACATTTACTAATTTATTATGTTCACCACTATTATAAAATTCCATAATCTTGCTTGTAAAACTTTTGAAATCAAACGAAAGGATTATATTAGTTAGGGAATCTAAAACTATTTTAGGATCTTTAGATAAATTGACCAATTCTGATGCACTAAAATATTTCTCAAAATTTAGTCCAAAAAATTGATTGGCAAAGCTGAATAAATTGTTAATTTGTGTTGTTAAATATTTTTTCTGTTCATTTATGGTTTCGAAATTATTTATTTTTAGTTTTATATTATTAAATATTCCATTAATAATTACAGATAAATAATCACCATTCCTTGTCTGAGTAAGGTTATAAATTAAGGAAAAAATTGTTTTAGGTAGTGTTTCAGTATTTGCTTTTCCAGTAAATAATTTGTATAACTCATTGTCATTTAGTGCTTGTTTTAGAGATTCCATAAATACAGACATAGATTCTTTTGATATATAACCTTGACGTACTAAATCACTATCTAAAAGAATTTTTTCAATTGAACTAGTAAAAATATTTAAAGTTTGTTTATTTAATGCTTCATCGACAATATCCGCATTAGGAACAACATATCCTAAAGGCAACGATATTGTATTTTTGAATAAATCGTCACTTTTAGCTCATCCATTTGGATTAATGTATGAAGTTCTTAAAGTTCAATTTTGACTAATCATTAAATCGATAATATCACTATCGTTTCAATAAATAGAATTATGATTATTAAAGACAACATTTTTTCAAATGATCTCATCATTAACTTTTGTTTGTCTAACAACAACAATTTTGTTCGAATCTGATGCAAAACCGTATCCATTAAATTTATTAACATCTATCTCTTCTTTATCGAAATTTGTAAATTTAAAAATCTTTGTGCTTATTTTTTTAAAATCACCATTATTTGGATTGAAAATTTCAACATTTCCTATTTCGTTATCTATAATTAAATAATTTGGGTTAATATTAAAACCTTGATTTAGATATTTTACCAATAAACCTGAAACATAAGATGGTAGTTGTTTGCTTTTAAAAAATTTATCCTGACCATCGTTTATAAAGTTGATCGATGTTTTTTGATAAAACTCATTGTATAGTTTTCCAACATTTAATTTAACACCGTTAACAACATTGTTTTCATCACCAATATTAATGAAGTTAAATGAGTTTTTTCTATTATTTTTTTGATCAACTGCATCAACAGTTAATGTTTGTCTATAACCTATGTTTGATTCTTTTACTATCTCAGCCACTTTAGTTATTAATCTTTTTTTAGTAATTACTAATGAACCGTTTTTTATACGATTAAAAGTATCATCTTTAATATTTTGATTGTTTATATTAGTTAATTCATCATAAATTTTTTCTTCAGAAATACCTTCAATATCCTTAATTGTTTTTGTTCCTGAATAACTAAATTTTTCGTAATTTATTGATTGATTTTGTAAATTTTCAGGAGCTATCATTAGTTTTAGATCTAAATCTTCTTTAGAAATTTTTGAAGTTAAATCAGATGTTTTAATTGTCTTGATATAGTTTCCGTTTTCATCAAAGAAATCTGTCAAAATTTCATCTTTTTTTTGCCAAAAAGAAAAGTCTTTTAAATATTTGGGTATTTCTAAATTATTTTTACTTATTTGATCATCGATATAAGTTTTATAATCACCTGTTCATTTTTCTCTGTTGGTTTCATCATATGTGATTGTATAATTTCATCTATTAAAATAAGAATATATGTTGTTTTTAGTAACTCATTGTTTCGGTAGATTAAATTTTATGTTTTGAGGAAAATTAAACAATACTTGTTGTTTAAATTCTGAAATATTATTTTTATTCAAATCACCAAACAAAATTGAATTATTAATTATAAAATTTTTAATTCTATTTTCTTCAGTATTCGAATAAATACCTTTGTTTATTAATTTAGTTAAGTCAGAAGTAAAAATATGATTGTTATTGCTATATTCTTCAAATCCAAGAAATGAAGTTAATTCTTTAGTTTCGACTTTATATGCTTGATTTAAGTTATCTCATTTTTTACCTTTAATAAAATCAAATGTTGCTTCAAGTGTATTAATGTTTATGAATAATGTTGAAAATTCAGAAGCTATCAATGAATTATCATCCTTAACTATTATTTTCGCAATATCATTCAATGTATAAATTTTGTCTAAATAAATATTTGAGTCTGAGTTAATTTTTTGTGTTTTTGTAAATATATTGAATTTATCATTCTCTTTATAAAATAGGTCAAAATTATATTCATCATTAAATAAAATTGTTTTTGAGTTTTCAGAAATGTCAAATAAAATTTTATTTTGAGTTTTATTATTGTAGAAAATATTAAAAAATTTAGATAAGTCATCTTTTTTGATATATAAATTTTTATAGTGTTCAGATAACTCTTTAAAAATAGAAAGATTAATATAATCATTATCTTCATTTAATAGCGAAACGCCATACTCAACTTTTAAATAATTAGAATCATCAAAATATATGATTGGCTCATTATAATCAGTTGGTATAATAACACTATTTTGATCGTTTCCATTTATATAGTAACCATTATTATAAGCACTACCGTTTGAAGGAATGTTTAAATCAAGTGTTAAATCATGTAGTTTAGATATTTTAAGTCTTTCATTATATTCATTTGTCATTGAATTTGTTATATCACTAGTGAAAGTAAAAACTGATGAAGATAAAAATACAAGAATAGTTAAACCTGTAATAGTAACTTTATTTTTAGAAAGTGATCTAAGTGTTTCTTTAAATAAATTCTTCATAATTCTCCTATTTATAAATTTAAATAATTATAAAGATTTTTGAAGAAATTACCCTTTTTATAGAAATAAAAATTACGGAAATCCGTAATTCTCTTATTCTTCTACACTTTTTATTAAATCATCAATACTTACTTTTTCATCTTTGCTCTCAACAATTTCATCTTCAGGATCTTCAGGTAATTTAAGATTCTTGGCAATATAATCGATTTCTTCAGAAACAATAGTTTCTTTTTGTAGTAATCTCTCTTTAATGAGTTCTAATAACTCTCTGTTTTCTTGAATTGTTTTTGTAGCTAATTCTAAAGCATTGCTAATTATTTTTCTTACTTCTAAGTCTATTTCATGTCCGATTTTTGAACTATAGTTGCTGTTTGTTGCTAATGTTCTTCCTAGGAATGGACTACCCTCGTCATTTTCATACTTAACTGGTCCAAGATCACTCATACCATATTGTGTAACCATTTTTCTAGCAATATTAGTAGCTCTATCAATATCACTACCAGCACCAGTAGAAATGTTCTCTTGTCCATAAACAATAGATTCAGCAGCACGACCACCCATGTAACTTGCGATAGTAGCAAGCAACTCACTTTTAGTCATGTTATATTTTTCTTCCTCAGGAATAATTAAGTTATAACCACCGGCATCACCACGAGGAACTATAGTAATTTTTTGAACTTTACTTGCTGAAGGAACTTTAATACCAACGACAGCATGTCCAGCTTCATGATATGCAACCATAGTTTGTTCTTCTTTTGTAATAACTCTAGTTTTTTTAGCTGGTCCTGACATTACACGGTCAATAGCTTCATCAAGAATCGCCAATGTTATTTTATTTGAGTTTTCTCTTACAGATAATAATGTCGCTTCATTAATAACATTTTCTAATTGAGCACCAGAATATCCTGGCGTTCTTTTAGCAATATTTTTAAAATCAACATTTGTATCAAATCTTTTGCCTTTTGCATGTAATTTTAAGATCTCTTCACGTTCTTTAACATTTGGTAATCCAACAGTAATAGTTCTGTCAAATCTACCTGGACGAGTTAAAGCAGGATCAAGAACATCAACACGGTTTGTTGCGGCGATGTATAAGATACCGGCATTCGATTCCATCCCATCCATTTCAACAAGCAATTGATTCAATGTTTGCTCACGTTCATCATGACCACCACCAATACCACTTCCTCTTGTTCTACCGATTGCATCTAATTCATCGATAAAAATAATAGCAGCTGGATTTTTTCTAGCTTCAGCAACAACTTGTCTAACTCTTTTTGCTCCAAGACCAACAAACATTTCTACAAAACTTGATGCTGAAATGTAATAAAAAGGAACATTCGCTTCACCAGCAGTTGCTTTAGCAATAAGTGTTTTACCTGTACCTGGAGGACCACCTAATAAAATACCATGAGGCATCCTTGCACCAGAGTCTTTATATTTTTTAGGATTTTTTAAATAATCTACAATTTCTTTAATTTCTTCAATAGGTTCCTGATTACCAGCAACATCTTTAAATTTTTTGTCAGAAATAATTTTTTGGGCTGGACTTTTATCGCCAAGAATTCCAGAACCACCTGCTCCAGAATTCATTTTAAACATTGATCAAATCGAAAACCCAACTATACCAACTATTAATATAGTTGGTAAAAGTGCAATAAATCAACCAACAATTGTAGGAGTTTGTTTTGGAACTGCTTGACTTATATCAAAAGTTTTATTTGATGCTTCGTAAAGTAAATCAGTAAAACTTAAACCGTTAAAATTATGACCGTTAAAAATACTAATGTAACTTTGAAGAGCTCCACCGGCTCTATAATGTAACTCCACACCATCTTTAATGTATGTTCAAGTGGTTAAATTTGTAGATGGATCATAAACAATATTTTTAATTTTGTTTTTATCACTAACACCAACACGAACAATTTCTTCAAGATGTTTTATTAATTCACCAAAAGTTGAATCTCTGTAAGCTGAAAACTTTAGTAAATCCAATAGAATTCATGCAGCAATCCCTAAAAGAAGTATTGCTAATATACTGTAACCTCAGATTTTTCTTTGGTTTGGTTTATTATTTTTCATTCTTTCCTTTCTTTAATATAGTATTTTAAAATTATACTTTAATGTTAAATTAATTTAAATATAACTTTCCTTTTATTTTAATGATGAAAACATCATTTTTTAGTTTATATTTGCTTGTTCTATTATCAGATAAAATGAAGTCAATTATTGAATTAATCTTCATTTTAGTTAGGTTAATTTCTTTATAATTTTCATTAATATATTTATAAATCAAACTATCTTTAAATCTTAAATTTTTAAAATATTCTTGATCAAATTGTTTTTCCTTTCATAACTTATAAAATTTATTAACTTTGTTATCTTTCTTTATACAAAGTTTTTGCTTCACTTTAATATGTCAAACAATTAAATTCTTTACAAAAAAAGGAAAATTTGAAAACTTTAAACGAATTTTATTTCTCTCATACTTAGGTAGTTCATTTGTGAAATCAACCGCATATTTAATATTTTTTTTATCACATAAAACTTTAATTTGTTTCTTAAAATATTTATATAAAAGCGGTCTATAAATATGCATACTATAAATAAAATTACTTTCTTTTATTCCACAAGAAAATTTATTCTTGTTTTGTTTTTTATGTAAAAAATAAGTTTCTATTAAATCATCTTTATGGTGTGCTACTAATAAATAATCTGCATCTATTTTTTTGTAAATTTCTTCAAAAAATAAATACCGTTGTTTGCGTGCTCAATCTTGAAAATTGTTTTTAACATAATCTGATTTGTTTAATATTAATTTATGAAGATTAATATTTTTATTACTGCAAAAATCACTTACTATTTTTTCATCCTTTCAGCTATCTTCACGCTGATTATAGTTCACAAATGCTACATCAATATCAAGATCTAACTTATTACATAAATATAACAAAAACATGCTATCAGGACCACCACTAACAGCAATTAATAATTTATTATTTTTAAGTTGTTTTAGACTGTTCATCTAACCTCTTTTTTAACTTACCATTAAAAGAGTTCATTACAGTCGTGATGTCGTTGAAAGCGAATGAAATAGCAGCATCTGCAGCTAAATTAAGCACTGGTTCTAAGAATAATAATTCTTCACTACTAAAGCGTCCAAGAACATGATCTTTTAGTTCTTTATTTGGATTTTGTCCAATTCCAATTCTAATTCTTTTATAGTTTGGATTTCCTAATCTTTGAGTTATGTTTTTTATACCATTATGTCCAGCGTCACTACCGCCAATTTTGATTGATGCCTGTCCTACTTTGAAGTCTTTTTCGTCGTGTATAACTAAAACGTCATCTCAAGAAATTTTGAAGAACGAACAAAGATTAGCAACAAAATCACCTGAATTATTCATATAAGTTAATGGCTTAGCTATAATTAAATCATCAACTTTGACAAATTCACCATTTGCTCTACTCTTATTTAGTGAAACGTTTAATTTTTCACAAATTTTATCAATAACCATAAACCCTGCGTTATGTCTTGTTAATTCATATTCTTTACCAGGGTTTCCTAAACCAACAATTAATCTCATATTATTATTAATAATACCATTTTAAAAATGTTTTATTATTCAATTTAATAATAAAAATCATGCCATAGGCATGAAAATTATCTTATATCATTTCTTTCAAAAACCATTGTTGCTTGAATTCTATCTCCACCCAACAATCCTTTACTTGAGCTATTTACAGTAGAAATAGTATGTAGTCTATATCCTTTTGCTGCTTGTGTATTTATAACTTCTTCTAAATCGCTTAAGTTGCCTGAACCTGTACCAAGGAATTTTTCTTTTAATGTCACTTGAATAACAACATAAGGTAAATTTTGTCCTGAAGCGGTTGAAAATGTTGAATAATCTGAATAATCTGCCATAAAAACCTCCAATATAATTTTATATTTTTTTGTCTTTTAATATTTGCAAAATTTTATTTTTAACATCATCAAATCCTTCATAAATTGTTGCGTGTCCACAATTATTTATCATTTCTAAATTAATATACTTATTATCTAAAACCACTTGTTTTAAGTCATTAATAGGTACAAACTTGTCTTCAATTCCACTTATAATTGAATAGTTTTTTTGAGTGAATAATTTTTTAATTGAATTATTATATTCTTTATTTAATATTTGATTTTTAACCATATATTCAAAATTATTTAGCCTTTGTCTTGAAATCGTTTCAAAACTTATCGCACGTCTTTCAGCTGCATTTTTGACTAATTCACTTGGATTGTAAAATAATGATGTGTAAGATTCATAAATATTATCAAAAGTTCTAGGTAATAATCTATTGAGCATTATTTCAACATGATTATGATTATTTGCTATTAAATAATTAAAAGGAGCTATTAATAAACAATATTTAACATTTTTATTTTTTTTAAGCGCATGCAGCGCTGATGCAGAGCCCAAAGAGTGAGAAACAATAAATACATCTTTATCACTAAAGTTTTTGTTTATAAATTCTTCAACTAAATTTTGGTAATCTTCAATTTTTAATTCATTATTGTAAACTGATTGTCCACATCCAGGAAAATCTATAGCTACAGAATTATATTCATTTGAATTAAAAAGTTTTATGAATGTTCGATAACTGTCTGCAAAACCATGCAAGAAAAGTACAATTGGTTTATTATTTTGAATTTCCTCAACATAATAATTTATTTCAAAATTGTTTATTTTATCTCTTAAAAGCATTATCCAAAAATCAATTCTAAAATTTCATTAATTTGTAGAGTTCCGAAATATTCTTCAAATTTAATCGATGTTAGTACATTAGTAACGGCATCTTTTGAATAATCTAAACCAATAAAGTTATCTATAATTTCATTAACGTCCAATTTACTTAAAAAATCACCCTCAAAAACGATTTCTTTGAATTTGTTGTTTTCTATGTTGTATTTTATTTTTAAAATACCACCTGGGAATTTTTTAGCATTTGATGCTTGAAAATCGGCATTTTTGTTGTAAAGTCATTCATTAGATTTTTTGAATTCAATCATCTCTTTTAGTTTGTTTTCATATTTTGCATATGGAATTTCTGCAATTTCACCATCTCCATTTTTAACAAAATGTTCCATTAACTTTTCTATAAACTCTTCAACTTTCATTGAATAATTAAGTTCTTTTGCTATGTTTGTTACCCGTTGTCGAATTGATTGAATACCTTTTGATTCTAATTTTAATTTTGAGGGATTTAATGCATTAGATAATTTTGTTAAATCCACATCAAATAATAAAGTTCCATGAGATACTATTCTATTTCCTTTAATAAATTGTGCATTACCACTTATTTTAGCTCCATTACATAAAATATCATTTCTACCATGGAATTCTGCATTTAACCCCAGTGAATTTAAAAAACTAATAATTGGTTTTAAAAATTTTTCATATCCTGCCTGCTTATTGTAATCAGTAATAAATGAGAAATTAATGTTTCCTAAATCGTGGTAAACAGCTCCACCACCACTAATTCTTCTTGCTAATTCTATTTTATTTTCTTCAATATAATCTTTTTTTATTTCTTCATAAGCATTTTGATTTCTTCCGATAATTACAGCGTTATCATGTTGATAAATTAAAAAGATATCACCAGTCATTTCTGGGTCGCTTGTAATTAATTCTTCTATGCTTAAAGTTGTGTAAGGGTTAGTTGATTTTATTCTAAATATTTTCATATTTTTATTATATTACAAGTCAATTTTGAGTTGAAATAAAAAAATACAGAATTAATCTGTATTGTAAAATGTAAGTTAATAAATCTTCATTGTAGGGTTAATCAATATTAAATTAATAGTTTACCTATCATTGATTCTCTTGTTAAAAAACCAAAATTTAAGCTATCATTACTTTTAGATAAATTTGTTCCTAAAACAAAATATGAATTATTTGGAACAATAATATTAATTTCATCGGTTATAAAATTATCAGTAATAAAATAATTAGTTATGTCTTGATTGTTTAGCAAAATTTTATTATTTGATAAGAATATATGATCACCACTTAATCCTACCAATTTTTTAACTATTAATGAGCCGTTTTTGTTAATTAATACATCGTCTAAATTTGTAAAATTATTAGTTTTTATAACTAGATGAAGGCTATCATTTTTGTAATGAGGCAACATTGAAACACCATCAATTTTAATAATTATAAATTTAGCAAAAAAGACAGATATTAGTATGATGAAAATTATGATTAAAAAAACACTTAATAAAATTATTTTTTTGTTTTTGTGATTTTGGAAGATATTCATACTTATTTATTCCTTTTCTCAATGTTTAATTTTTTTCGTTTGTTGTTATCAATGCCACAACCTGTGAGTATCATATACTTGTAGAACAAAAGTTCACAGCATTTTATCACTTTTGTTTCTAGTTTAATTACTATGTCTTTTTATTTATATTAATAATGTTAAATACTGTTTTTAAAATATATTTCTATGGCTTTGTCTGAATTTTCAGGAATAATATTGATAAACATATCATCATAATAATTTAATACATCTGAAAATTCTGTGCTTAAATTTAACATTTTCATGTTTTCTTTCAATTCATAAAATGTTGATAATTCAATAGTACTTTTGGTAAAGGATTCTTTGTTTTTTAACACTTTATCTTTTAATTCATCATATTTATTAGAACCCACCAATTTAGCAATAAACATTAAATTTACTACATGATCAATGGACATATTATTAGTATTTAAATTAAAATTATCAATATTTTCGTCTACTAGTTCAAGCTGTTCATTGTAAATGTATGTTGTTTCATTCTCGTTAGCCAAAATATTTAATGATTTTAATGCATATAAATATGCTGTATTTGAACGGTTATATTTCATTCAATCATTTAATTTTTCAATAATTTTTGATAAATTCATACTTAAAAAGTTTTTATCATATTTGTAAATTATTTTTATGTAAAAATACATCTCAACTAAATTTTTTATGTTTTGATAGTCATTATTATTAATTAATTCATTAATATTGTTTTCTATTGAATTAGATATTTTAGAATAATAAATTTCGCTATTTTTAGTTATACATAAACTAAAATATATATTTAATGATGAGAATGTATATCATGAATATAATCAATTTTGATTATTTTTCATATACTTAATTAGTAAATCATTTGATTTTCCGTCATTAAATGAAATCATATAATCATAAATTCAATTTGGATATTTTTCAAGAAGTGTAATTTCTGACATTTGGGAAAGTTTTTCTTTTAAAATATTTTCTCAATTATCATTATAAAAAAACTTTAAAATAATTTCAGAATAATGTAAATCTGTATTAATTAATATATCGATTTTTTGATCAAGTCATTTTTTAATCTCATCAGTTTTTAATTTGACATTACTTTTTGAATTAATAATAGTATATAAACATTCTATAATAACCCAATCATCTGTTTTATCTAAATTAAAATTATTCAAAACATACTCAGCATAACGTGCAAAATTATATTTGTCTTTAAATTTATCAATATGTTTATCTATAAAAAAATTATAAATTCTAGATGACATTGTTACAATATAATCTAAATTAGTCTCAGAATAAGGAAAAAATTCAAAAACACACAATTCATAATTTCAAAATTTTTCTATGTTCCTATCAAGTTTATATAAATTCAACTTATTGTTTTCTTCAGATAAATACAAAGACTTTATAAAATCAGTATCATAGCTATATGTTTCAAAATTAACGGTATTAATCAGTTCACTGATTTCGTTATTTAATCAATTATTATCTAAATTCAATAGCTTTGAAAGTTTATTAAATTCATATAATGTGTCTAATGATGATACTTCTTTTGTGTTATATATATTTATAAAACCTTTATTTTTGACTAATTTAGATTCAATTAAATCATCATATATATCAGTATTAAGTGGTTCTACGATCATAAATGGTAATGAATTAATTGTTCTTTTAGTCTTAATTTTTTTACTAACTAAAATTACTGTTGGAATAGAAATAAACAATGTTCCAAGAATTAAACTTGAAATCAATAAATATTTTTTATATATTTTTTTCATTTTTCCTTTCTGATTTTATTTTAATAAATTTTGATATAAATATATTATTTTTGGGTTTAAAAATCACGGGTATAGATCAAAAATAAAATAAAACAAAATTTGTTAATACATTCAAACGCTTTGATTCAATATATTTAATTCTTTATAATAAGCGATGAGTATTTCATTTTTATGGATCTTACAAAATAATCAAATAAATATAAAAATACAGAGCAATTCTGTATTTTAGGCATTAACCCCTTAATAAAAGTAAGCTTTTTTTAAAAAAAGTACTAAGGGAAATTGATGTATATATAAAAATGGTAAGACTAAAAATTATTATCCATGTAATCAAGGTTTTTGCATATACCTCAGTGACAATAGGTGTTATTTTAGCAAAACTATTCATATTTGAATATAGTAAAAATTGAATGGGTTGAACAAAAATTAAGGAAACAATTAATGTTAATATCATTAATAAAACGATAATTGATATATGGTACATTAAACTTTGAAAAGGTTTAGCACCATAGACTTTTAATATTCCAATTATTTTACGTTTTGAATGGATACTCATAAAGCTAAAAACAGTTATGAAGAGCAATGACAATAAAGCTAAAGCAAAAGAAATATAGGCTAAAATAATTGATGTAGAATTTTGACTACTTACAATTTTAGCGATAGCTTCATCCGTGTAATTAATAATCCTATATCCTTCTTTTTCTAACTCTTCTATTTTGTTTTTGTCATCTGTATAAATATTAATAGACTTGAATACATTTTCATTTTTTATATTATATAAATCATTGGAAATCATTATTTCGTCACTATCGTTTTCGTATATCCCGACAACCTTTACGTAAAAACCTCTATAAATTCCACCAATATTAAAATATTCGTTTAAATATTTTTTATCCCCATAAACATTGCTGGATGGAATTAAAATTTCATCATAGTTTTCTATATATCTACCATTTAAAATTTTGATATTATCATTTTGAGGTAAGACTTTTTGTATCTTAGTCGAGTCGAATGAGGGTGTTGGTTTCCCATTCAAGGTGATATTTTCAAGATAAACATCTTTACTAAATATTTTTGCAATATCATAACTTCAATTAAACGAAACATTTTTATTTAAATATGTGTAATAAATATCTCTAATATTAATATTTTCATTAATTCCAATTATTGTAAATTCTTGTTTAATTTCTTCATCATTTTTTGATATAAGTATTTCAAATTTCTTACCTATAGGATCTTCTATTTTTAATTTATCTACAATATCTTTTCCTAAAATAATTTCATTATCATTTAAAAATGGAATTTTTTTATTTGAATTAATTCAAATATTATTTGATAAATATTCACCATTATCCACAAAAAATATATCTTCAAGAAACGTTTTTTCACCATTAATATAATAATATGGAATTCGTGTTATGTAATTTTGTGAAATGTAATCAAAGCCTTTATCATTAATATGTTCTAAGTCATAGCTGGTGATATAACTTGAGTGGTGTTTTGTTTCAACTTCGTAAATATTTTGCTCAATTTGATTTTTATACGATGAATTTATATTAAAAGTTTTTTGTGTTAAGTTAACAGCTGTACTTGTTGATATGCATGTTGTTACAAATGTTAAAAGTACTAATAAAAATAGTAATCATTTTCTCTTAAAATCAGATCAAGTTAAACTTAAAATTGGTTTATATTTGCTAAATTTTGTCTTATGACTTTTAACATTAACGACTGGTTTTTTGTCCACTGACGGTAATTTATTTTCCATCATCATTTTTGTTTCCATATCAAAGATATAATCACCATATTTTTTTGCAGATTCAAGATCGTGGGAAACTACAATAATAGTTTTAGAATCTTTTAATTTTGAAAGTAAATTAAAGATCTCATCACTATTTTTAGCATCTAAATTTCCAGTTGGTTCATCACAAAGTAAAATGTCAGATCCTCTAGATAATGAACGTATGATCGCAATCCTTTGCTTTTCTCCACCACTTAGTTTTGACACTTTTTTATTTAAAGTTTTTTTGGAAATATTAAGCACTTTTGCGATTTCATATATATCAGATACATTAACTTCCCTGTTTATAATTTGATTTGAAATTAAAATATTTTGTAAACCACTTAAATTTTCAATTAGATTAAAATTTTGAAAAACATAATCTATCTTTATTTCTTCTTTTTTATTTTCAAAATCTACTTCGTTATTATCAAATAATATCTCGCCAGAATCACATTTTTCCAACCCACCTATGATATTAAGCAAAGTTGACTTACCACAACCTGACCTACCTGTAATAAAAATTAATTTATTTTTCTTAAATTCTGCATTTAAATTTTTTATTACATATTTGTCTTCATATTTTTTACTTAAGTTTTTAATATTAATCAAAATGCGAACCTTCAAAACTATTATAAATATTTTTATTTATAGAACTAACTTCGGTATCTACCGAAACATAATATGAATTATTCAATTTAAAAAGCGTTCTAACATTTACGGAACCATCAATTCAACTTGAGAATCTGGCAGAAACATTATATTCATTTTTTATTCGTTCACTACTTGTTGTTGTAAGTGTTTCTTGATAACTTTTATCAGATTTTGATATTGAAACCGAACCACCTAAAGAAGCATTTACTCCACTTGTTCCGGCACTTATCCCTCCTGAAAAAGTCGCTCCATTAATTCCTCAGTAATCGATTCAATAATTGGTTGTCATAGCAATGTAAGGGATTTGGTATGGTTTCTTATCTTTTACAACATTAGATCACGATTTTCCATCTCAATGCGCTTTATCAGGAACAAATCAATTGTGCGATACTTTCACAGTTCCTTCATTTGCAACAAATAAATCTAATCCATTAACGCGTTTATATGCATATTTATTAGTAGAAATATTAGAAGTATCCACAGTTCAAGCTTTAGCTTCTTTTGAATTTAACTCAATTGCCACTACGGTTGGTGCACCAATTGCAACGACTGTAGATGAAAATAATAAGCCTTTTATAATTTTTTTCATTCTTTCTCCATCAAATATTTTTATTTACTTACATAAGTATCAAAAAATGTTCAGTATTACTTACATATTTTATCAATACAAATACATAAGGAAGAAATGCAAGAATATAAAATTTCATTTGATTTATTTCAAAAATAAAAAAACACTATTTAACGTATATTAATGTTTTTTAAGATTTTTATATTCTTTTCTTCTAGAATTATTTTAATAAATTTGAAGTTTTTTCATTAAATTTTTTGAAAGAAATTATAGTATAAATTAGTATAGAAAGAATAGTTAATGAAATTCAGGTAATCGATACCACTTTGAAATTGTAAACTCAATCAATGTTAACTTGAAACTCCATAAGTTGTATATAACCAGAAACCCATAAATGAATTGGATAATAAAGTGAAAAACTTATTATACCTGCTATTAATAAAATTACAATAAGAGATGTTATATGATATAACATGCATACAAAAGTTTTGGCTCCTAGTACTTTAAATATTCCTATTTCTTTAGTTTTAGAATCATTTAACATTTTTCCGGTTATAATCAAAATCAAGAACGATATTAAAGAAATTGATAAAGAAACATATTTAAGAGTTGTATGAAGTCCTAAAGAATTTTGTAATATTTTTTCTAAAAATTGGGTTGATGGTTTGAAAATCTCATATAAGTAATTAATATTTTGAATTTTTTTATTTATTTCTGAGTCATCGCTATAAATTTTTAAAAAATTAGGTTGTGCTTTATTAATATTTTTTATGAATTCATCTGATCCTGCTATTGCTTTTTTTTCGTATTCGAAAACTCCAACAACTTTAACATAAGTGTTTTTATTTTCCGTTTGCAATAAATACTCAAAATTTAATTTAATATTAGAATTGTAGATCGATGATGAAATTAATATTTCACTACTACTATTAACTTTTCTACCATCTATAATTTTTAAGTCATTATCATTTATTAAATTTGTAAATTTTACCTGTGTCTTTTTATTATCAACATTGTAATTTAATATGTAACTTTCATTATCAAAAAAATTATCTTCAACTAATTTTAATTTAGTATTAGGATTTATAAAACTTAGTATAAATTTATTATCCGTAGTTCTTAAATAATTTATGTCAACAACGTTAAATTCATAATTATAAATGTTGATTTTGTTTCCTATTATTTCCTCTGGTTTTATTTTAAATTTATCTAATATATTACCACTTAATATAATTTCATTTTCTTTCAAAAATTTAATTTCTTTGTTTGAATATGTTTGAACTTCATTTCTTTTCGACTCGATATTATCATAACCTTCAATTTCTAAATTATTTATTACTGTTTTTTTATCATTATAACTAACTAAATAATATTGCTCATTAAATTTGTATTCTTCTACAACTCTATTTACATTAAAATTATTAGTTATGTTTTCAATTTCTTCTTTAGTAAATACTGCTTTATTTTTCTTAACTAAGTTAAATTGATCTAAATTAGCTTTATTAACATTAGATTGCACCATATTTTCATTGATATGTATTAAATTATTTGAAGTTGAAATAAGTAAAGTAGAAAAAACAAATGATAATATTAGTAAAATAAATAATACAAATTTCTTTTTGTAATCCGATCATACTAATTTTAGTGTTGGTTTTAATTTTGAATTTTTTATTTTAACTTCAATTTTATTATTGATTAATGTATTTTGTATTTCGTTGACTTCGTTATTTATTAAAACATTTTTTTCTAAATCATAAATATAATCACCATAACGTTTAGCTGATTTGACATCATGAGTAATTATAATTATTGTTTTACTAGACTTTAAACTAGATAAAATCTTAAAAACTTCATCACTATTATTTTGATCTAAATTCCCAGTTGGTTCGTCACATAAAATAATTTCAGAATCTCTAGTTATTGATCTTAAAATTGCTATTCTTTGTTTTTGACCACCGCTTAATTTACTTACTTCTTTATTCAATATTTCCTCAGAAATATCTAATTTTTTAGCTAATTCTACTATTTCAGTTTTAGCTATATCCCTATTAATTATTTGATTAGCGATTAAAATATTATCCATCGCTGAGATATTTTCAACTAAATTATAACTTTGAAAAACACAGTCGATTTTGTTATTTTTCAAGTATTCTTTAAGTTTTATTTTTTCATCTCCAATATAAATTTCGCCAGAATCTGAATTTTCAATCCCTAAAATTAAATTCAATAGTGTTGTTTTGCCACTACCTGATCTACCGGTAATGAAGATCATCCTATTTTTAGGAAATCTTAAATTTAAATTCTCAAAGATAACTTGATCATTAAATTTCTTACTTATATTTTCTAATTCAATCAAAATTTCTCCTTTTAATATAAATTATTTTAAATCATAAAAATAAAAAAGACGTATATTTATATGGATTTTTCATAAAATACGTCATTTACATTATCAAATTTCAAAAATTTCTTCTTTTTTAGAAAATAATTCATCGCCTTCTTCCAGATTGTAAAATTCTTGGAATTCCTTGATGTTTTTTAGTTGTAGATTAACTCTTTCTTTAGCGGGCGAGTGAACATCTGTTAATAATCTTCTAATTGAATGTTCTTTATTTGCATAACCTCTCTCGCAATATGCGTAATTTTTGAAGAAATCATCAAGATTGAAATCTTTTTCACTTGAACCAGCAATTAAGGCCGAAATAATTCCTCCATTATCAGCTATATTTTCAGAAACTGTAAGTTTTCCATTAACTTTTCCAAATTCAGTTTCATAATTATCAAATAGTTCGATCATTTTTTTCGTTTTGGTTTTAAAATTTTCATAATCTTGCTCAGTTCATCAATTATTGAAACTACCATTTTCATCAAACTGTGCACCATTATTGTCAAAGGCATGGGAAATTTCATGACCTATTGTCATACCTAAACCACCATAATTTTTACCACTTGAAGCATTATAATCATAAAATGGAGCTTGTAAATAACCGGCGGGAAAAACTATTCTATTAGAAAATGGATTGAAATAAGCATTCACTTCATACGAACCCATATGTCAAATATTTTCATCAACATTTTGATTATATTTTGAATATTCAAATCTTGTAACAACTTTATCCAAATATCTAAAATTACTTAGTAAATCTCCATTTTCTTCGAAACTTATTACATTAAACTCATTAAAATATTTTTCAATATAATCTGGATAACCAACCATCGGTTGAATTTTTTCTAGCTTTTTAATTGCCATTTTAATTGTGTCGCTTGATAATCATGTATTTTGTTTTAGTCTATTTTTGTATACATCAATTATTTTATAAACCATTTTTTTAACATCTTCTTTAGCTTCATCACTAAAGTTTTTCTTACCATAATATAAACTAAAAACTTCACCGAAGTATGATAATGTTAAATAATACGCTCACTTTTCGAGACTTTTATTTTCTTTAGCACCAGTAAGAACTTGAGTTAATTCAAAAGAAATTTTTCTAGTTTCTTCAGTTAAAAATGAACCATAGAATAAGAAATTTTTAACTAAGATAAGTGATTTAAATTTTTCAAAATTTTCTTGATTGTAGATATTTTTATAGTTATTAATATATTTTGGATTTTCAACAACAATTTGATCTGGCAATTCTTTAATTGCATATAAAATGTAATCTTTAACATTAAAATTATTAAAAATTTTAACAAAGTCATCTATTTTATAAGGATTGTAATATTTAGCTGTATCTGCCTTTTCTTCGCTTGATTTCATGAATTGAGCCGCTAATTGATCAAATTCAAAAGCTTGCGAAATTATATTTTCGATTTTTTTATCATCAAAACCATATAACTTCATTAATTTTGAAGCAACATTTTTAACAGCATTTAGTATCTTTGTTTTCTTTTCTTCATCTTCATAATATTCTTTTGAAGGTAATAAACCTCTATAATCATTTGCTCATATAGTATAAATTTTATTGTTTATAAAATCTTCAGAAATACTTAATTGTAAGGGTACGAAAGCTAAAATTTCTTCAAATTCATTGATTTTTTTATAAATTTCATCGTAATTATTGATACTTAAAATTAAATCAACTTCATTTTTTATGCTTTTTCATGCTGTTTTTTCTCTATTTTCAACATCAATAAGCATTTTGTAAAAATTAACCATTTCTTTAATTTTATATTCATTAGGAATTAATTTCTCGTCTCCAGCTCAATTCTTCATTAATTTTCTTAACTCTTCATCAATTTCAAGACTTTTTTGTGAATATGAACTAATTTCACTTCTATCGGAAGGGATTGGAGTATTTTTTAATCATTCTTGGTTTACATATGTAAAGAAATCATTCTTCAATAATTTATAACTCATATATTTCTCCTATTTTTTTATGTCTTTTCATTTATATGGGAATTCTTTTGGTGTGCTTCTTAATTTAGTTATTTCAACAATAAAGTTGTGTTTGTCAGTATTATTAATTTCTAATTTCTTAACATTAATGTTATATTTAAGTTTTTTTAAAATATCTTCAGCATTTTCTATTTCAGATGAGTAATTTTGTCCCTTTATCAAAGACATATTTCCATTTATTTTTAATAAGTGGAATGAACTCATAAGCATACTTCTAACATCAGCCACAGCTCTGGCAACTATTAAATCGAAAATATTTTTTTCTAAAACTTCTTCTGAACGAGTTCTGATAACTTTAACTCTGTCTTGGATATTAAACATTGTTATAACTTCATTCAGAAAATTAACTCTTTTTTGAATGGGTTCATAAATTGTTAGTTTATTTTTATTATTTAATAAAACAAAAGGTATTGATGGAAAACCTACCCCAGCGCCAATATCCAAAATTTCCATATTTTCTTGACTTTTACAAACTTCTTCCATGTACATAAGAGATTCATAAATACCTTCTCCCCATAGTTTGTCGTCGTAAAAACCAGTTAAATTCATTACTTTGTTCTTTTCTTCTATAAAATTAACATATTTTTCAAGTGTAGAAAAATCATAATTATTGTTTTTACAATAATTAATAACAATTTCTTTATTTGTCATTATATTTTTTTAATATTCCTTTTGAATTTTGTGTATAAATCAGAAATACTTTTTCCTTCAATTGATGATTCAATAACACCAGCTAAAAATTCACCTAAACTTACAATTTCAAGTTTTGTGTATTTTTTGGCTAATTCATAGTTATCAATTGAGTCAGTAATAATAACTTTTTCAACATTAGGATTTTGTTCAAAAGCATCAAAACCTTTCGAAAAAATTCCATGACTTGCCATAACAATAATTTTTTTAGCTCCATTTTCTTTCAAAGCGTCGACAGCTTTTAAAATTGTTCCACCTGTGTCAATAATATCATCAATAATAACTGCATTTTGATCTTCAATGTTTCCAATAAGACCCATAACCTCAGTTTGATTTACACCAGTTCTTCTTTTATCAATAATACTTATTCTTACAGTATTAGCAATTAACTCAGCAAGTCTTCTTGCTCTAACAGTTCCACCATGGTCTGGAGATACAACTGTAAATTTCTCATTTCTAGCTACCAAAGCTTTAGCCAAAGGATATTGTCCTCTTAAATCGTCGATTGGAATATCAAAAAATCCTTGAATTGAAGGGTTGTGTAAGTCAACACAAATTAATTTTGTTGCACCTGCTTTTTGTAAAAAGTCAGCAACTAATTTAGCACCAATAGGTTGTCTTCCCGCAGCTTTTCTATCTTGTCTTGCATAACCATAATAACTTAAACAAACAGTAATTGATCTAGCACTAGCTCTTTTTAATGAATCTAAAAATAAAGATAATTCCATGATGTTGTCATTAACAGGTCTAGAAGTGTTTGCAATAATGTAAACATCTTTTCCTCTTACTGTTTCATCAGCAACCATCATTATTTCACCATCAGCGTAAACTGTTTTGGTAATTCCTGTTAGAGGAATATTTAAAATTTCAGATACTTTATTTGCTAAAGTCTTAGAGTTATCAAGACCAAAAAGCATCACATCTTTCTTTTTCATTTTCTCCACCTTTTTTATAATTTTTACTTAATTATAATATAAAAAATTTTAAAGGTTTGATTTGTTGATCTTTTTTCAATAAAAAAGAATGTTTAACACATTCTAATTTTGAAACTCTGTTAAATATTGATGTAACTTTATAATTTCTTCTAGATCTAGTTGTTGAATTCTAACATTTTCATCAATGTTTAATTTTTCATATGCTTTTTTTATTGCATTTGTTGAAAACTTATTTGTTAAAGAATAAGTTAATTTTTTTCTTCTTGCTAAAAAACAAAGTTTAAAGAATTCTTTTAATTCAGAGTAGTTTTTCATATTCTTCTTAAACTTTAATGAAATTATTGCTGAATCAACTTTTGGAGCTGGGTTAAATGAATTTGCTTTTACAATAAATTCTAATTTACAATCAGCTAAATATTGACAAGTTAGTGAAAGTTTTGAATAATCAGGTGAATTTTTTTTAGCAATAATTCTTTGAGCAACTTCTTTTTGAACCATCAAAATAGCACTATTAAAGTTTTCTACTTGATCAAAAATTTTAAAAAGTATATCGGTTGTAATGTAGTATGGAATGTTTGCAATAACATCATAATTTTTATAGTTTTGTAAATCAGCCTCAAGAAAATCCATTTGGTTAAGTGTGAAATTATCATCATGAATTTCCTTTTTTAAAATTTCAACCATGTCCGGATCAATTTCAAAACAATCTAGTTTTTTTGCTTCTTTAACAAGTATTTTTGTCAATGCACCGCGACCTGGTCCTATTTCAATAATATTTTTATTTTTTGGTTGTGAAACATCAATTATTTTTTTAATAATATTTTGATCAATTAAAAAATTTTGACCAAACTTCTTTTTAGCATAGACTTCTTTTTTCATTACTTTATATTAAACAACTCTCTTAAGTTTTTATTAACAATTGATACAAATTTATCCATACCCATTTCTAATAAACCACCTATATAATAAGATACAAATAAAACCTTGTTTGGTTCATTTTTTTCTTCAACAAATGGGTGTGGTCTTAAGTATGGACTATCAGTTTCAACTAAAATTCTATTCAATGGAACTATCTTTATTACATTTCTAGCATTCTGATTTGAAGCAAAAGTTACAGTTCCACTAAAACTAAAATATGCATCTAATTCTTTAAATTTTTCGGCTCATTCAACAGTTCCGCTAAAGGTGTGTAACATAAATTTAACTTTGTATTTTTTCATTAGATCATAAACATCTTGATAAGCTTGATCACAATCTTCTTTATCTCTAATATGGATTACAACTGGCAAATTAAATTTTTGAGCTAATTTTAATTGACCTTCCATGCTTTTGATTTGATTTTCACGACTTGGACCATCTTCATAATAATAATCCAAACCGATTTCACCAATAGCTTTAATAGAATCATTAATTAATGGTTCAACTCTTAAATAATCATTCTCATCATTTCCATCTTCAGGATGAATACCGATGGCCGGTACTAAAATATTTAACTGTTTATATCTTTCAATCAATTTTAATATCTGTAAATTTTCTTTTTCATGTCCACCATTAACAACTAAAAATTCAATATTATTTGATATCGCTTGTTCAATAATCATATCGATGTGTTCTGATAAATATGAACTATTTGTTAAGTGACAATGCGCATCTACAAATTTACTTCTTTTTTTACTCATGTGTTTATTATAATAAAAAAATATTTTTATGTAATTTATTGCTTATTTAATTTAAAATATAAATGTTATAACTTATATTAAGGAGAAAAATGAATAAAAATAGTTTAAAAAATGATTTTTTTAATCATATAAATCACGAATGACTTGAAAAAACACAAATTCCTTCAGATAGACCTTCAATTTCAGGTTTTGGAGAATTAGATTTAGCCATCGAAAAATTAATTATTGATTTAACGTTAGGTTTTGCTGATGGTTCAAAAGAAATGCCTGATAACAAATACATTAAAGAATATATAAAATTATTTAGAAAATTTTACAACGTTGATCAAAGAGCACAAGATTCATATAAACCAGCACATAAAATTTTATCTAAAATCGAAGAATTAGAATCGTTTGATGAATTAAATGAAAAATTCATTGAGTTTCAAAGAGATTTCACTTACTTACCTGTTGATTTTGGTGTTGCTGAAGACATGAAAAACAGTAAAATGAATGTCTTGTGAGCTGAAACTCCTGGACTAATTCTTCCGGATAAAACTGATTATGAAGATGTCGAAAATAGGGATAAAAAATTAAATGCATGAAAATCAATGGTTAAAAAATTGTTGATTAAATATGGAAAAACTGAAGAAGAAAGCGAAAAACTTTTAGACGATGCAATTAAATTTGATTCATTATTAGTTGAATCTTCAAAAAACAGTGTTGAGATGGCACAGTACACAAAACTTTATAACCCATTAAATCAAGAAGAAATCAAAAAATACTTTATTGGTTTTGATTTAATTAACCATGCTTCTGTATTAGTTGAAAACAAACCTATTAATAAGGTAATTTTCCCTAATGAAAAAATTTTTCCGGTATTTAAAAATATTTTTAACGAAAATAACTTTAAAATCTATAAATCAGCTTTATTTGTCTTTAACTTATTAAAAGTTGCGCCATTTTTAAATGAAGAATCAAGAATTATTTCTGGGGAATTTAGTAGATTTTTAAGTGGAACAAAAGAAGCAAAATCATTACTTAAATATTCTGTAAATTCAGCGCTAGCATATTATTCAATTCCTTTTGGTATTTACTACGCCAAAACATATTTTGGTGAAGAAAATAAAAAGGAAGTAGAAAAAATGATCGAAGAAATGATTCAAGTTTATAAAGAAAGACTTGAATCAAATAGCTGACTTGAAAGAAAAACAATTGAAAAAGCTTTAGAAAAATTAAGCAAAATTGAATATATGGTTGCTTATCCCGAAGAACTTCAACCTGTTTATGATCATTTATTTATCAATGAAAGCAAATCTCTTGTCGAAAATATTTTTGAATTAAATGCAGTTAGAAATAAATTCTCATTTAAAAAATATTTAGAAGAAACAAATCCAAAATATTGAAGCATGTCACCTGCAACTGTTAACGCATATTACAATCCAATGAAGAACCATATTGTTTTCCCATCTGCTATTCTTTCATACCCATTCTACTCACCAAAAAATAGTTCAGCTGCTAACTTCGGTGGAATTGGTGCTGTTATAGCTCATGAAATATCTCATGCTTTTGACAATAATGGTTCACAATTCGATTCAGATGGTAATTTAAATAATTGATGAACAGAAAACGATTTAGCAAAATTCAATAAAAAAATTGAACATATTATTAGATTATTTGATGGAAGAGAAGTTATTAGTGAACAAAAATGTAATGGTACTTTAACAGCATCAGAAAATATTGCTGACTGTGGTGGTTTCCAATGTGCTTATGAAGCCGCAAGCAGAAGAAGTGATTTTAATAGAAGAGATTTCTTTGAATCATGAGCAAGAATTTGAAGATTTAAATCAAGCGACGAATACATTAAACTTCTTTTAAGTGTGGACGTTCACGCTCCAGCTAAATTAAGAGCTAATGTTCATTTAATGAATTCAGCAGAATTCCAAGAAGAATTTGATATTACAGAAAATGAC
This sequence comes from Mycoplasma anserisalpingitidis, assembly GCF_007858495.1. Taxonomy (NCBI): domain Bacteria; kingdom Bacillati; phylum Mycoplasmatota; class Mollicutes; order Mycoplasmatales; family Mycoplasmataceae; genus Mycoplasma; species Mycoplasma anserisalpingitidis. Next base: position 718,466 of record NZ_CP041663.1, read on the forward strand.
AAAATGTATCTTCCTAAAGAAGAAATGTTAGAAATTTGATAATTAAAGTGCGTTATTGCACTTTTTTAATATAAAAATGCAAAATTAATTGCATTTATCTTATTCTAAAACCTTTTATTAAAAGGTTTTTCATCTTTGTATTAACTTTCATTTCTTTTTCTCTTTGTTCTACAACTTTATTAATGTAATAATTATAATTACCAATAATAATTAAATTTTTACGAGCTCTTGAAACAGCTGTATAAATTAGTTTTTTATTTAACATAAAATCATAAACAGGATTAAATGGGAAAATTACACATTCAGATTCACTACCTTGGAATTTATGAATAGTTATAGCATAAGCAAGATTAATTTGCGATTTAAAAACACTTTCATTATATGTGACTTTTTTAACTTCACCATCTAATGAATTAAATTCAACGGTAATTTTCTTTCCGTATTTCGAATCTTCACCATTTTTTTTAGTTCCATTTTCTACTTTAGTTATATATCCTATATCACCGTTAAAAACGTTATCTTCATATCTATTTTCAGTCTGGATTACTTTATCACCAATTCTAAATTCTATTTTCGTTTGAAGACTTGTTGTTTGAGTCACAACCTTGCCTTTAGGATTTAATTTAGCTTGAATTAAATTATTTATTTCATTAATCCCAAATTCTGTTTTATATGTTGGTATTAAAATAACAACATCTTCTATCGAAAATTCTTTTACTTTTTTAACATACTGTTCGACAACTTTTTGATTAAATTCTTCACTATCAGCTTCTATTATTTTTACAACTTCTTGATCAAATAATGGGTTTTTGTTTGAATTAATAATTGTATTAAAATGTTCAGGAATTTCTTTATATTCACTTCTATGATTAAGATTCAAAAAACAAGTTGTTATTACTTTAGAGTCAATAAAATCCTTTAATAAATTACCACAAGAAATTGATGGAAGTTGATTTATATCACCAATTAAAATAATCTTCTTTAAATTTTTTGAGTTATATAACAATTTATAAAATATTTTTTGATTTACCATCGAGAATTCATCAATGATTAAAATTTCTTTTTGATTTAAATCATTGATATTTGCTGAAATATCGGCGTCATCTTCATCAATTTTCAAGTAACTATGAATTGTTTTGCACTTAACCTTAGCTTTTAAACTGACATTTGATGCAGCTCTACCTGTTGGAGCTAAAACAACAACTTTATTTTCGTCTGTTAATTTATTATGTTTTAAATTCTCTATAATTTTTGCAATTAAAAATGTTTTTCCTGTTCCTGGTGCACCAGAAATAATGGTTATGTTACTATCTCATACATTTGCAAAAGCTTTCTTTTGAGATTCATCTAATTCATTTAAATATAGATTGTTAACTTCGATTTTTAATAATTCTGAACTATTTATTTTACTTATTATTTCGCTAATAGATTCTTCTTCTTCTTTAGTTGAAGTTAAAGAAATATAAATTTTAGATTCAATTTCTTCTATTAAAAAATATTTTTTGTTTATTCCATAATCTATCGCATCATTAAAAACCGGAATATCAAATGAAGCATAATTTTTACTTCTTTTATAAATTCTTTCTAATTCGTAAAAAGTATCATTATTTCTTTGTTGTTCATAAATTATCAACGAATAAATGTAAGCACAAACTCTTTCTAAATCAAGATTAATCAATTCATCAGAACTTTTAATTTCTAAAAGTTTAACTAATTCGTCTAATTTCACGATAGGGATTGGATAATCGTAAACTAATTTATATGGATTTATTTTTACAAATTCATTTTTTAATATAGCATTTGGGTTATGAAAGATTTTTTCTTTAATGTAATCTGTAATTGCGTTTAATCCATTTTCTTCAAATAATTTTTCTTCATTCAATAATTCTGAATTCGATTTTAGTAACTCATAAATTCCTGAAAAATTATTTCTTAAATCGGTAATTAATGCGGGATTTTCTTCTTGAAATAAGGTTAATAATTTTTCCGCATAAGTGTCTTTTAAATATTTAATTGTTATTTTATTTACATTATTATCTGCTAAAAAATTATAAATTTCGTAAGAATCATTTAAAATTTTTTCAAATTTAATAAGGGTATATCTACCATCGTATTTTTGGTTTTTTTCAACTCAAATGGAATATGTTTTATTAAGCTCTGGGATGTTTTTTGTACAATAAATTGTATAGTTGTCAGCTACTTTTCCATCTTTAAAAGATTTAAAAGTTAAAAGAGCATAATTTCCACCTTCATGCTTAATTATATACTTGATAAATTTACCTATTAAATTAATCATAATTTTTTATTTTAAACTATTTTGTAAATAAAGTTATTATTTTCAATTTTTAGTAAAATTTAGTTATGTATAAATCAAAATTGGATATTAAAAACACACAAAAAGCTATTGAATTACTAAAATTTACTTTTACTAAAGAATTACATAAAAACCTTAATTTAACAAGGGTTTCAGCACCTTTATTTGTTTTTTCTAATAGTAAAATAAATGATGGTTTAAATGGTGAAAAACCAGTAATTTTCAAGGCTAAAACAATTGATCAAGATATTGAAATAGTTCATTCGTTGGCTAAATGAAAAAGAATGGCGTTAAATAAATATAAATTCGATGTTTATGAAGGTATTTGAACAGATATGAATGCAATTCGAAGGGAAGAAGACTTAGATAATAAACATTCTCTTTATGTAGACCAATGAGATTGAGAAATGATAATAAAAGAATCTGATAGAAATCTCGAATTCTTATTTAATGTTGTTAAAAAAATTTACAAATCAATTTTACACACTGAAAGAAAACTTAACATCGAATACATCGAATTAAAAGAAAAATTACCTAAAAGTATTAAATTTATTTCAAGTTTTGAACTTTATAATTTGTATCCTAATTTAACTCCAGAACAAAGAGAAAAAGAAATAGTTAAATTATATGGTGCTGTTTTTGTTTATGGCATTGGTGATAAATTAGGAGATGGTTTAGAGCATTCAAAAAGAGCTTTTGATTATGATGATTGAAATTTAAATGGAGATCTGTTATTTTATGACAAAATTAATGATGACTGTATAGAGATCAGTTCAATGGGTATAAGAGTAGATAAAAATTCATTATTAAAACAAAAAGAAAAATTAAATAAATCAGATGATTTCATAAAAGAATATCACTATATGATTTTAGAAAATAAATTGCCTTTTACAATCGGTGGAGGAATCGGTCAAAGTCGTTTATCTATGTTTTTACTTGAAAAAAAACATATCGCCGAAGTTCAAGTTTCACTTTGAGATGAAAATAATGTTAAATACTTTAATAATAATGGAATTGAAATATTATAAATTTTCAAAATATATCACAGAATCTTCTCTCTGTGATTTTTTTAAAAAATAAAAATAGCTTCCGCTATTCTTCACTTTCTATTTTGAATAATGAATCATTTACTCAAACAATATCACCTGGTTTAATTTTAGAACTACGTCCTTTTGCTTCATTACCATTAATGATAACTTTATTTACTTTAAGAAAATTTTTAGATTCTCCGCCTGTACTAGTTTCTTGAATTTTTTTGAGAAATTGACTTACTTTGATCGAATCACCATAAATTTTTACTGTCATAAGTCTCCTTAATATCTTCTTAAAGGTGTAATTACTTGTTTATTATTTTCATTAGATTTACTTACAATTAACATTATATTACCATTTTTATTAATACATAAATTTATTTCGTCATTTTCAAAAGCAGTTAATGCATCTTTAATAAAAACATAATTAAAATCTATATCTATAGGATCTCCAATTAATTCAAACTCAGTTGTAGAACCAGTCGATTGACCAATATCACTTAAATTAGTTGAGAGAGTTAATAAATCTTTGTTGATTTTGAATTCAACTCTATTATATTTTTCTTGTTGTATGAAAACAACTTTATTTAATAAATCAAGTAAATCAGATTTTTTAATACTAATTTTTCTACTAAATTCAGTCGGAATAATTCCTTCGAATGATACAAAAGGAACATCAACGATTGAAGATTGAATTATAGTATTTTCATATACTATTCCTACTTTTGATTCATCTAAAAACATAATTACATTCTTTGGTGCTTCTTTTGTTATCATGTTCCTAATGTTTTTACTCTCAATTGAAAAATTAACATTAATATGTTTGTTTATTTTAATTGTTTCAGTTGAAAGTCTAAATGTATCTGTTGCAACCAACCTTAAAATATCATTTTTACTTGAGAAATTGATGCATTTTAATATTAAACTTTTTCCGCTTGTTTCACTTGAAGCAGAAAACGAAACATTTTTTATAGCTTTCTCTAATTTGCTTGTATTTATTTCAAAACTGTTTTCTGGTTTTTTGAAATCAATATTAGGAAATTCAACATCAATACAATTTAAAGTGTAAGATATTTCATTCTCCCAAATTTTAATTATTTTTCCATTTGATTCTATTGAAATTTCATTATTTAACTTTTTAATAATATTTTTAAAATACTGATTATTAATTAATATAGTTCCAGGAACTTCTACTTTTATATTAATTTCGTCTACTTTTAGTATTTTTTTAGTTGACATTAAGCCGTTAGATGCAACAAAAGTTATTTTATCGAAAGAAACATCGATTTTTACACAACGGAAAGGCATAAAAACATTAATTGGATCTACATATCTACTTACAAATTCTATTGTTTGGTCTAAAATATTTTTTTTGATTGTGAATTTCATTTCAATCTCCTAAATATATAATTAATATATAATCGTTATTTTGTTGATAAATAATAAAAACAATAATTTTGATATTTTTTTTATCTAAAAATACTGTTTTTTATGAAAATTACTTGTTGATAAATTCGTTATTTAATTTTGTATAGTTCGTTATTTAAGTAGTTATAAGCCATTTTAAAAGTATTTGAATTTTCTTCATCTTTCTTTTTAAGAGCGTTTGTGACTGTTGAATGATCCCTAGCAAAATAAGAACCAATTTCCTCAAGAGAAATTTTGAGATTATCTCTTATCAAACACATAGCAATATGCCTTGCTGTTACTATATTTTTATTGCGTTTCTTGCCAACTATCTCTTTTTTTGATATTTTGTAATACTTGCACACTTCATCAATTATTAAGTCTGGAGTTATATTCTCTTTATTTTTTATAACTTCCTTAAATATTGAAGCAACCACTGGATAAATATAATTTGAATTTAATATGTCACTCTTATAAAATTTAATTCTATTTATTGCACCCTCTAAAGATCTTATTGAAGCTTGAAAATTTTTTATAATAAATGTTCTGGTTTTTTCATCAAATTTTTCTTTATCAAATTCATTTTTTTCAAGCAAAGCATCTAAAATTGTGGTTAAGTCATGATCTGAAGGGATTTTGATCTGGCTTTGGAAACCAGAAGCTAATCTAGTAATAATCCTGTTATCAAATAAACCTTTTAATTTTTCTAATGGGTATTCACTAGCAATTATCGTAGGTTTTTCATATTGAATTCTATAGTCTATAATTTGAAAAATAAAATTTATTGTTGCTTTTTTATTACCTTCACCAAAAATTTGAAAATCATCAAAAAGAATCAAGTCACAGTCAGAATAAAAACTAATTAATTTTGAAATTTTTAATTGATTATTTTCAGCCAAATATGTTGAAATGTTACGTGTGAATTCAACCGGATTTACATAAATTGTTTTTTTCTTTTCCTTTTCAAATTCAAGTTGAACACCCTTAAGTAAATGAGTTTTTCCTAAACCTGATAAAGAGGAAATATAAATAGGATTAAATTCATTAATTCCATTTAATGTAAACATACAAGCTTTAATAGCTTCTTTATTAAAATCACTTTCAATGTAATTTGATAAAGAATATTTTTCATTAATAGTGTCATTTTTCAAATCCACTTTAATATTTTTTATAAAATCTTCTTCTTTATCTTTTTTAATTTTTTCATTTTTTAATGATATTTTTTTCTCTTTTTTGTTATTTTTGAATTCTTCTACTGTCAAAAATTTATAAACACATCCATATCCAAAAAAATCACTAACAACTTCAGTTATTATATCTTTATAATGATCATTAAAAATTTTAATCATTTCAGAATCAACAGAAAAAACTATTCCTAAAACCGAGTTGTCTAACTCAACTAGATCAAGATTATTTAGAAAAGTTTTTCAAATCATTCTATCATCAATTTTTTCTTTTGCAGAGTCAATGAATTTTTTCTTATTTGCAACAATATTTAATCCTAATTTATTATCCATTATTATTTAATTTTAAAGCAAATAATAAAAAAATAAAAAATATTGTTAATAAAGTGTTTTTATAACAATTTTTACCTAATTTATTAACATCTTATACTACTATAAAATAGTATTATTATATAGTTGTTAACAATATATTTATATATGTATATTTTTTGTTCATAACTATGTTATTAAAAGTCACAAAAATTAAAATTTATTTATAATTGTTAAATATAACAAAGGAGTAAAATGTTTGATACAATAGCTGCAATAAGTTCTGGAAATAAAGTTAATCAACCAATATCAATAATAAGAATTAGTGGTCCTGAAACAATTAATATAATGAACAAAATTTTTAAAGGAAGAATTGGCAGAGATCACGAAATAACATACGGTCACATTTTAGATAAATTTAACAATATAGTTGATGAAGTTTTAGTTATGTGATTTATAGGTAAACAAGATTCTAAAAACAATATTGTTTTTAATAATTATGTCGGCGACACTTTAGTAGAAATAAATTGTCATGGTGGAATTTTGGTAACTAATTTGATTTTAGAAATAATATTAAGTTATGGAGCTAGATTAGCCTTACCAGGGGAATTTACAAGACGAGCATTCTTGAATGGGAAAATAGATTTGGTTAAAGCTGAAGCTGTTCATGATTTAATTATGGCTAAAACAAAAAAACAAGCTAGTGCAGCTATAAAAAAATTTGATGGCAATACATCAAAATTAATTAACAATTTAATAAAAGATATTGAATATCTTATTGGTTTATGTGAAGTAAATATTGATTATCCTGAATATGATGACCTTGAAAAAGTTGATGATGAAATAATGAAAGATAAATTAGGTGAATTAATTAAAAAACTTAAAGAAATTGTTGTAATAAGTCAAAACTCAAGATTAATTTTTGATGGTGTAAAAGTGGCTATTTTAGGAAAACCTAATGTCGGTAAAAGTAGCTTATTAAATGCATTATTAAATGAAGAAAAGGCAATTGTAACTGATATTGCTGGCACAACTAGAGATATTATTGAAGAAAACATTCAATTAGATGGAATTTTATTTAAATTAATTGATACAGCCGGGTTACGCGAAACTGATGAAAAAATTGAAAGTATTGGAATTAAAAAATCACTTGAACAAATTGAACGTGCCGATTTATTGATACATGTTATGGATCCAAAACAAAAAAATGATAATTTTGATTTAATGATAAAAGAAAAAGCAAATGAATTAAATAAAATTTATATTCCTGTTGCTAATAAAAAGGATATTTCTACTAAAGAAGAAACTGAAAAAATTTTTTCAGATCTAAAAATAGATAAATTAACCTATATTTCAGCGTTAAATGAAGATATAGAAGATCTTAAAAACGAAATGATTAATTTATTTAAGGATATAGATATCGAAAATGATATAATGCTAACGAATACTAGACAATTATCTTTGGTTCAATCTGCATTTAATAGCTTAGGAGATGCCTTGAATAGTTTGAATTACAATATGACTTTTGATGTTATTATTGTTGATATTACTAAAGCTTGGGAATCATTAAAAGAGATTACCGGTGTTGCTGACAAAGAAGATTTATTAGATGCAATGTTCTCTAATTTTTGTCTAGGTAAATAAAGGAGATAAATATGAAAAATTTAAGAGTTTTACAAGCAAGTTTTGGAACTTTAGCTTTAAAAGTGAAGAATTTGCACTGAAATGTAAGTGAAGAGTTTTTTACATTACACAAACAATTAGATAAATTATATGAAGATATAAATGATTTTACAGATAGTTATGCTGAAAAATTGGTTATGTTAGATAACTTAGCCTTGGGTTCGTTTGAAGAAATGAAAGAATTATCTATAATTAAAGAAGTTAAATCAAAATGATTTAGTGCTAAAGAAGTAAAAGAAATTGTGGTTAATGATTTATCATTAATTATTGATTATGCTTTAGCTCACAGAGATGAAGAAGAAACATGTTTAATTGATCCATTGTATGATGAAACTTTAGAAAAATTATTATTCTGACGTTGAAATTTCAAAAAAGCTTAATCAGATAATAAGCCAGCTAATAGCTGGTTTTCATTTTAATTTATAGTTAAACTTCTTTGATAAAATTTAAACATGTCTAAAGATTTAAATGCATTATTTAATAATGTTTATGATACTGAAAAAGCAATTGAAATTTATGCTAATTCTTTGTCTAATGTAGGGTTATGAAACTCTGAAAGAATATTAATAGATAAATATAAAAAAGATAAAAAAGTTTTTCTAGATTTAGGAACAGGTGTCGGTAGAATTCCTTTTAATCTTAAGAATTTTGGTTTTGAAAAAATATATGCAAATGATTTAAGTAAAAAGTTTATTTTTATCGCACAATTGATAAATGAACATGAAAAAAGAGAAGAAATTGTATTTTTACACCTTGATTCTTCAGTTCTAACTTCTAAGATTGAAAAAGAATCGATTGATCTAGCGTTTTATAGTTTTAATGGAATTATGTGTATTCCTACCGAACGAAAAAGAATTAAAGTGCTAAAAGAAATTTATAAAGTTCTAAATAAAAATGGAATAGCAATTATCACTGCAACTAATCGTGATAGTGGTTCGTATATTAAAGATTTTTTTGACAAAGAATTATCTAAATGAGAATTAAATAAACAAGATAAAAATTTGGAAAAATTTGGCGATACAACTTATAACTTTGATGGTGTGGATGGATTTATTAGATATACATCCAATGAAGAAATGATTGAATTTATAACAAAAAATACAAAATTTAAAATTCTCGAATATATCACGAGAGATGAATTGACCGAAGAAGATGAAGTTGTCCAAGAATTTGGTAATAACACCACATTTTGAGTTTTAAAAAAATAAAAACCACTTAAGTGGTTAATCAATGATTTTAACATCAAAACTTGTAACTTTTTCATTAAAAAAGGAAGCAAGTTTTTTTATTTCTTCATTATTTAATTTTAAATTTTTACTATTGTGTAAGTTAATTAAACCTATATCTCATCTTAATTGATATTTATTTGATAATAAGAAATCAATTAAATCTTCCATAAATCATTCACAATATTTTTCGTTAAATTCTAAATTTCTAAAAATTCCTTCAATATTTATTTCAAAAGTTCTTTCATTAAAACTTGTTATTTTGAAATCAAACGAAAGATCTAAATCTTTAGCTGTTTTAATAATTTTTATTTCATCTAGCATTTTTTATCCTCTAAAACCTTATTAATATGATTATAAATTTCACCAGAAATTTCATTATTTTTTAATGCATAATCAATATTCGCTTTAACAAATCCAGAAATACTTCCTAAATCATAGCGTGTTCCTTGAAATTCATATGCAAATATTTTTTCATATTTCATAACTCTCTTAAAAGCATCAACAACTTGAATTTCACCATTAACACTTGGTTTAGTATTTTTTAAATAATCTAAAATTCTTGGGTTAAAAACATAACGGCCTAAAATAGCTTTATTTGAGGGAGCTTCATCTACGCGAGGTTTTTCTACAGCATCTTTTATTTCAAAGTAATTATTTTCTCTTTCGTCATTGTTTTTTGGAACCACAATACCATACTTATTTACATCCTTATTAGGAACTGATTGAACACCTAAAATATTAGCTCCATTAGTTTCATAATAAAAATCTATAAGTTGTTTTATAGCCGGCTTTTCAGAATAAATTAAGTCATCACCTAAAATAACAGCAAAAGGTTCATCATCAATATAATCATAGGCACAAGCTAAAGCGTGTCCTAAACCAAGTTGTTCTTCTTGAATAACAACTGAAATTAAAGCTTCTTTGTTTGTTTCTTTAACAATTTTTAATAACTCTTTTTTACCTTTGACCCTTAACTCATTTTGTAAGCTTTGATCGACAGAAAAGTACTTAACAATATCTTTTTTTCTAAAGCTGGTAATTAAAATAATTTCTTCAATACCGGATTGAATTGCTTCATCAACAAGATAATCAAGAGCAGGTTTATTTAAAATTGGTAATAATTCTTTTGGAGTGCTTTTGGTATAAGGTAAAAATCTAGTCCCCCACCCAGCGCAAGGGATAATAACTTTTTTAATTTTTTTAATTTCCATAAAATTATTATACTAATTTAGTAATTTTAAATAATATGAAATTATTAACACTATTAAAAAATAAAATCATGTGAAGTAAACACATGACTATGATTTTGTGTTTTAAGAATAAAATGTAACTGTTTTATGAACTCTTCATTTAATTCTTTTTCAGAATTGTTTATGCAATAATTTATAGCTTTGAAATGATTGTTTGTTTCGATAATGTCATCGACATTAAATAAATCATTACTCACAAAGGTTCTTGTTTCATATATCAAGCGTGTTTGCTCTTCATTTAACGAATTACCTTCTTTGCGATTGGAATTGTGGGTCATTAAAATCTGGAGTTTATAATAAAGTCCACCCCTTATTTTATATTCCATTTCATCTCTAAGTGTCTGTAAAACTTTATTTTTTAAATAATTCTAAAAATACCATCTTCCTTACAATTTAAAAATAAACATAATTTATTTATTACTGCTTTTGATATTTTTTCGCCTTTTGAAATTTCAGCTATAGTTCTTGATGATATTTTTAATTTTGATACTAAGTCAGATTTTTTTAAATTGTTCTTTTTTAGAATTTCTAATAAATCATGATAATCGTACATTTAACCTTTTCTTTACTTATTCTATTAAAATTAACTAAAAAAGTAAAGAAGAACAAAATATAACATCTTACAAAATTCTATTAAAAATATTTCTTAATAGTATAATTAATACTAATTGAGACGGGAGTAATATGTTAAACATTAAATTCATTTTAGAAAACGAAGAAAAAGTAAGAAATAGTCTATTAAAAAGAGGTTTTGATATAGCTGTTTTTGATGAAGCTGTTGAATTAGCTAAAGATCGTGGACAAACTATGTTTGCTAGTCAACAAAAGAAAGCTGAATTAAGTAAATTTTCTCAACAATTTTCTGAATTTAAAACTGATAAAGAAAAAATAAAGCAATTACAAGAAGAAGTTAAAAAAATTAAAGATGAACAATTAAATTTAGAAGAAAAAACTAAAAATTTAAATGATAGATTGAATGAATTATTATTAAGAATTCCTAACTTACCACTCGATGAAGTTCCTGAAGGAATTGATGAAACAACAAATGTTGTTTTAAGAACTAGAGATAAAATTGGACGTGGTTTAGTATCTGGTGTTTTACCACACTATGAGTTAGCTGAAAAATTAAAATTATTTGATTTGGAAAGAGGTGCTAAACTAAGTGGTTCAAGATTTGTTTTATATACAAATTATGGAGCTAAATTATGTCGTGCTTTAATGAATTTCATGCTTGATTTACACGAAACTAAGGGATATACAGAAATTCTTCCACCAGTTTTAGTAAAATCAGAAATGCTTTATGGTACAGGTCAATTACCAAAATTCAAGGAAGATTTATTCAGCATAAATGATTGAAACTTGTATTTGATTCCGACAGCAGAAGTTCCACTTACAAACATCCATAATAATGAAATTATTGATCTTACTAATCCAGTTAGAGTTACTGGTTTTACAGAATGTTTTAGAAGTGAATCTGGTAGTTCAGGCAAAGATACCAAAGGCATTATTAGGCAACACCAATTTAAAAAAGTCGAGCTTGTTAAAGTGACATCTGAAAAAGACGCTATAAAAGAATTTGAAATGATGCTTGAGGATGCTAAAGACGTTTTAGAAAAGCTTGAAATTCCATACAGAGAATTACTTTTATGCACTGGTGATTTAGGATTTTCATCAAGAAAAACGATTGATTTAGAATTATGATTGCCAAGTGAAATGAGATTTAGAGAAGTTTCAAGTGTAAGTTATATGGGTGATTTTCAAGCCCGTAGGGCCATGATTAGATACAGGGATGAAAACAATGAAACTCAATATGCTCACACAATGAATGGTTCTGGATTAGCCATTGACAGAATTCTTGCTGCAATTTTAGAAAACTATCAAAATCAAGATGGAAGTTTAACAATTCCAAAGGTTTTAGTTCCATATATGAACGGCTTAGAAATAATAAAATAACATTTAATGCACTAAGGTGCGTTTTTTGTTTATTTTAACCCTTTCTATAGTATAATAATTTAAATATTTAAAAGATTTTTTATTATCTTTTTTATATTTGATATTTAATTTAATAAAAATTTATTTTGTTTTATAATTTATTAGCTTATTTTAGAAATTTTTAAAGGAGATAAATATGAGTAAAAGAACTTATCAACCTAACAAACGTAAACACGCAAAAGTTCACGGTTTTAGAGCTAGAATGAAAACTGCAAATGGTAGAAAAGTTTTAGCAGCTAGAAGAGCTAAAGGTAGAAAATACTTAACTGTTTCTGACAAATAGTTAGTTCAAAATGAAAAGAAAATATCGGCTAAAGAAAAATTGAGAGTTTGAAAGTGTTATCCTTTCGAAACTACAAGTTTCTAATAAAATGGCTGTTATTCACTACGTCCCACATACTGAAGTAAAAATAGGAATTACTGTTCCTAAAAAATTCGAGAAAGCTGTTGGACGAAATTTCTATAAAAGACAAATGCGTGCCATTTTACAAAGTTTTAATATAAAAGATTTGAAATATAAAATTGTTATAATTGTAAGAAAAAATTTTATAACTGAGGAAAATTTTGAAGTTAAACAAAAAATGGTGCACAAATTATTGGAACAATTATTAAATGAAAAAAACTAAAAGTCATTTAAGATCAGAAAAGTTTAATTATTTTACCGAAGGTCAAGATCCTAAAGAAAAACGTAAGTCAAAATTAAAGAAAATATGACGTTGAACAAAGATTGTCTTATATGTTCTTATTTTTGGTCTTACCTTAACAGGGTGTGTTCAATCATTTGTAATACCTTCAAGTACAACTACAGGTAACGCAATTGAAATTTATCTTGATAAAGATAAAGTTGCACCACATGTTACAACATTAAAAGTTGATAAAGAAACAATCGCTTCAACAAGCGGTGATAGCGAAGATAAAACTACTACTAATTTAAGTTTTGAAGTTATCAAAATTGATGACTTAGTTAACAGACAAATTACAGATAAAAAAGTAATAAGTGATTTAAGAGATAAAACAAAAAACGAAAAAGGTGAATATGGAAAATATGATTCATATTCTTCTGCTATTAGTATTTACCAAAATAGTGATAAACAATATTTGGGTGAAAAACCAGAAAATTATTTATACTCAAAAAATGGAAACTATTTATTCATGAGCGACACAGCTCAAGAATATAATCCAATCAACACTTTCACAAATATTTATCTTGTAGCTCAAGCTGGAACTAAAGATAAAGATAGTAATTCGTTAAAACCAGGCGGTGCTCCAAACATTACTTTAGAGTTTGGTGATCACGGAAGAATCATTGGTATTACAGGAATTGCACAAATTTCAAATGATTTTACAAATCCTAAAGATAAATTCTCAAGAGATATTCTTCAAACTTTTTACAACGAATCTATCTCAAAATGAGATGTTACTCAATACTTAGAAGGTTTAACACCATCTGAATTCATTAAAGTTAAAATTTATGACAAAATTGTAAATGGTGAAATTCCAGAATTAACAAAAGTCCAATATGATATTTTAAATAAATATAATTCAGTTATTAGTTCATATTTATCTGCTGTTAATATTGGATACAACAGTGACCAATTAATGACCTTCACTTCTTTTGTTGTTAAAGCTGAAAATAATGAAAATGAAGATAAAGTTGAAGGAGCAACTTCAACTACTACAAATAAAGAAGAAACTAATAAACCATTAGAATTATCTATAAATAGAAGTGAATGAGAAAATAACAATAAATTCAAAACTTATGATGCTATTAAATCTACATCATTAACTTATGCTGGTGACAGAGCTCAAAAAGTTCTCACAACTTGAGGTGATTCATGAGCTCTTGGACCATTCTATGGATTATTCATTTATCCACTAGCGGCATTAATGCAAAGTATGTCAATCATTACACCTATTTGAGCTGGTTGAGGGTCAATTTGAATTATTGTTTTTGCTGTGGTTGTTACTAAAACACTTGCGTTAGCTATTTCATTTAAATCAAGATTCTCTCAATCTATCCAAGATGATTTAAGAGTTAAAAAAGCAGCTATTGAAGCTAAATATAAAGGCTTTGAAAATAATAAACAAATGAAAATACGCAAAAGTCAAGAACTTAGTGCATTATATAGCAAAAATAATATTAATCCAATGGACTCAATGGCCAATATGATTATAACAATGCCTATTTTCATTGCTATTTGAAGGGCCTTACAAATTACTCCAGAAATTAAGTCAACATTTTGATTAACAATTAATTTCGCTTCAACTTCATATCAAAAAGTATTTGAAGGTCATTGACCTTACTTAATTCTTATAGTTGTAGCAGCTGTTGTTCAAATTGTGTCACAAATTCTTCCTAGACTTCTTAATAGAAAGAAAGAAAATCAAAGATTGACAACTGATCAAAAAGCAGCAATCAAAAAATCAGAAAAGACACAAAGAATTATGATGGTTGTCTTCTTGTTCTTTACGATTGCGTTTACAGCCGGAATTCAAATTTATTGAATTGCATCTGGAATATGAGCAATTTTAGAAACAACAGGAATTCATTTATTGAAAAAAACTAAATGATATAGATTATCTTATTCTAAGAAATTTAAAAAATAATACAACAAGCTAAAAACTTGTTGTTTTTTTTAATAAATTTTATTAATTATTTATAACAATACTGAATCAGTATTGTTTCACTATTTTTATATAAACATACAACACTTTTTTAAAATAAAAAAACAGCGGCGCCCTATTTTCACCTTTCGGCTATCTTCGGCACTAAGAGGCTTAACTACTGAGTTCGGAATGGTATCAGGTGATCCCTCTTGCTATAACCACTGATAATATGATAACATGTTTTTTGATAAATCCAAATATTTTTTTATTTTTTTAGAATACTTTTTAAATAAGGAATCTTATTTCCTTCAAACTCAAAATATTCTATATTTCGCTTATTGAAGTTATCTATTATTTTTAATTCTGGTTCTTCATCATCTATTAAAATTCATATAGAACCATCCTTTTTATATATTTCATCAACTAAATGTCCAATTTCATAAAAATTATCAAAATGTTTGTTTTCAAATCTAGTCTTAAAAAGTTGTTTTACAAAACTTCTTTTAATTTTTTTAACTATCTCCCTATCGCTTTGAACTGCTAGCTGAATATAAATTCTATCATCTCCGACTTTAAAAAAAGGTAATATACTATCAGAAATAACATCTCTTCTTAGTGATAATTCACCTTTATTGTCATTTAAAAGAGAAATAAAGTCTATTCAATTCATACATATTTTTAATGGGTAAAGATTTTGTAATTCCATATTAAAGAACTTTTTTTCCAATAAAACACCAGAGAGAGAAAAATCTACATTTCTTTCATTTAAGTAATTTGAAATAGAAATAATACTTTGTATTGGATTTTTTTGATTCATACTAAAATTTTAATCTTTTATTTTTAAAAAGTTCTTAAATAAATTTACCCCTTACGTAAGCTATTGATTAACAAAATTTAATAATTAATTTGATTATAAATGAGTTACAGCAAATTAAACAAAAAACTGTAATCATTCAATATCTTATAGTGTTTGAGTAATATTTTTGATTTTGTAGATAAAATTAATACTATATAATTTTTAAAATATATTTTAAATATTAGATTTGAGGTAAAAATGGCAAAAAAACAAAAATCATTTTTTGAAAAATTAGCTGAAAAAAATGATAAACATTTAGAAAGAACTAAACCGAAAATTATTAAAAAAAGAAATACTAAAGCCTACGTTATTTTAGGACTTTTAGGTGTGGTTGTTGCTACCTCTATTGCTGTACCGGTTACTGTTAATACAGTTAAAGTTAACTATACACCAGCATTAAGTGATAGTGACAAAGTTCTTGAATTCGTCAAACCTGATGATTCTAAGACTCCAATCAATGTTGAAGATATTTTAGGAAAATTAGAAGCTAATAAAAATATTAATAGTGAAAACACAGAAAAAATATATAAAGAAGCAATCTTCTACCTTTATGAAAAGGAAGTTAAAGCTTCTAAAGAATTTCAACGTTTATGAAATGAATCTCTTTATGCAGGAGATACTGAAAGAACGGATATTGCTCTTAAATCGTTAGATGAAGTCAGAAAAGAACAAGAAAACAAGATTAAAGATTTAAAAAGACAAATACAAGCAGGATATGGATTTGATAATTGAGAAAAACAATTCAATTCAGTTATAACTAGTGAAGAGTATGGTAATGCCACTTCAGAACAACAAGCAGTTGATTATTTGATTATTAAAGCAATTGAAAAAGATGCTTTAAGAAAATTTACTATTGAATCATCAACAAACTCGTATTTTAAAAGTCAAAATGATGTAAATAGAGTTGCAATGCGTGATATTTATTATGTTGATGAAAATAACAATAATGTTGTAGATGAAGCTACAGGAAAACCAAAAATAATGTTCCAAAAAGGGGAAAAAGTTTTCCCTCAATTTATTGAAGGAAAAAATTATTTTATTGATAAAAACTCAAATAAAATAACTTTATTAAAATCAAGCAGCTTTGTAACTGAAAATTGAGATACAATTTTAGATTACTTTACAGAATTTGATAAATTAAATAAAAATTATGTTGTAAGTACATTCACAATACCGGGTGTACTTGAAAATTCTGTTACAGGTTCATTCAAAGTTGATAAACAGCAATATTTACAATTTTTAATTAACTCATTAATTAATGATGAATTAATTCCTAATTACACTTTAATTCAAAAATTTGATAAATTAGAATATTATCTTCTTGAAAATAACCTTATTTCTAATAGTGCTAAAAGTAATTATGAAAATTATCTAAAACTTCTTTCAATAGATGACTCTGAAGTAAAGAATAATCTAGGTTCTTTAGGAGTACAGAATTATTTAACTTTAGCCAAAAACAAAGATATGGCTTATGCATTAAGTACAATGACAGAAATTTTTGAAAATAAAGATTCAAAATTACCTTTTGTTAATTTAAACACATTATTTGAATTTAAGTTTGCCCAAAAGACAGAATTAAGAATTGAAAATCTTAAAAACGAAATTAAAGAACTAAAAGAATCGGTAGAATACAAAAATGGTTCTAGAGAAGAAAAAAACATTATTAAAAATAAAATTATTGATAAGGCTTCTGAAATAATAAGTATTATGGAAGGTGAAATCACTTCTATGAGTGATTTAGAATTTAATCAACAAATTAATGAACTTTATAATAAGGTTTTATCTGTAAGTGTAAACAGCAAAAACTTCTATTCAATTGTTTATTCAATTGATGGAATGGATAAAGCTAAATTAATTCCTACTTCAAAAGGTTTAACTATATTTAAATTTGATGAAGTTACAGACTATGATCATTTAATGAAATTAGTAAAATATGACTTAAATGCTGTAGCGAATGATAAAACGCCATACTTTAATTCGCTTAATATCATTAACGGTGATTTAGAAAATAAAAATGTAGTTCTAAATAAAATGTTAGAAGATAATAATTTTAAAGAATACCTTAAGTCGGATAAAAGATTATCATCAAATAATAGTCAGTTCACTGATGAAGATATTAAAAATACCATTGTATCAAATGATATTTTAATAAATGGTGACAAGCAAGCTGAAGTAATAAATATTTATTCAAAAGTTAATGACTGAATTAAAGAGTTAGTGAATAAAGGCTCTGTTTATAATATTTCTCTTGTAAATGGTAAAGTTTATATTGACTATGACAAAACCTCAGGTAAACCTAATTTATCTGAAAAAGAATTTGGTGAAATTTTATATCATCAATTAAACAATTACTTAAATGTAGATAAAGGAGAAAATGAATAATGAGTAAAATAAAATATTTATCATCATCACTTCTTATTTTGCCTGCTTTAAGTGTTGTTTCTTGTGGTAGAGTAGAAAATTCAATCGAAAAAACTAAACAAGATGATGATTTTAAAAGTGACGAAATCAAAAGTATTGCTGAGTCAATTTGAACAGAAAAAGTTTTATTAGACTTATATAGTGAAGAAAATAGTGAAGTAAAAAAACTTTCTGATTATTTGGAGAATAAAGAATCAAAGTTTTATAAAGAAGCTCTTTTAACCTTTGATATATATGCTTCTAATAATTTATCAAAGGATCCAAATTTCTTTGTTAAAATGTATGCAGAATGAAATAAAAAAGGTTGATTAACTTCTGAAGAACAAAAAATATTAGTTCCATTTAATATTCCTACTGTTAAACCAGGAACTGAAGTGTTTGAATTGATTTATAAAAACGGAAAAACTGAAATTAATAAAACAATTAACAACTCACTGTTAACGTTAAAATACTTCTCTATCAATAATGAAGAGCAACTAAAAAAACTTGATTCAAACTTTGAAACAAATAAATCTAAGTATGATTTGAATTATTATAATTTAATTAGCTACATTATAGATAGTAAACCATATCAAGTTTGAGAATATGAGGAAACTAATACATCAAATATTTTTGTTACAAGAAATAAAATTATTAGCACAACAAGTGATTTTAAGGAATTATTAGCCGACAAATATGACTTAAATTATAGAGTTTCAGAAAATGAATTGCTTCTACCGAATAGAGGATATTTGACAGAGTTTGGTGGATATAAAGGAATTGTTGTTAATAATGCTTCTAAGTACAACTTAGATTACACATTCAGTAAATTAATTGCAAAAAATAAAGATTCTGTTGTAGATGGTTTCTATTCAAATAATGCTGATAAAAAAATTGTTTCAGTAAACAATGAAGGCAAATTAACTACATCAATTTCACTTTATGATGAAGAGTCGAAAAAACTTAAAGCGGCTTATGTCGTACAAATAATTCCAACCGTCAAAGAAATTGAAAAAGTAGAAAATGACAAGACTAAAGTCGAAAAAATTCTTTCATTTGATGAATCAATTTTCAAAAATAAATTGACAGAATTAATGATTATGTTGAGTTTCAGTGATAGTTCAATAACAACTAAAGCTATTAGTTCATTTAAGAAAATTGGTTATAAATTAGAGCTAATTTATGAAATTCTTAAAGAAACTCTCAAAGGAAGTGATTTTATTTAATAATTATGGATATTTTTAAGAAAATAATTGATAGAGAAATTCCTGCTTCAATAATTTATGAGGACGATGTCGTAATAGCGTTTTTAGACGCTTATCCCGAGCAACCAGGACATTTCTTGGTGGTTCCTAAAAGTGAATCTAAGAATATAATTGAGAATTCTGATGAGGAATTTATTCATGCAATGAGAATTGTGAGAAAATTAATTAATGAGAGATTAATTGAAAACGGTATAACGGATTTTAGAATTCAAGTTAATACTGGAACTAAAGCTGGTCAAACTGTTTTTCACACACATATTCATGTAATTCCACATAAATAAGTCCATTTGGACTTTTTTTATAAAAACTTTTTAAAACTATTTTTTTTAGTATAATAAAAAAGTAAAAAATAGATTTTAAGCAATTTTTATTGTAAAAAAATAACTTTTTATTAAAATAGAGAGGTAACTATGTTGAAAGAAACAACTAAACAAGAATTAGGTGATGGATTAAAAAGTGGAACAAAATTATTGGTTTTCCACGCAACATGATGCGCTCCATGCAGAATGTATAAAAATTCTTTAATTGAACTAAGTGAAAAAGATGGAATTGAAATTTACAGAGTTGATATTGATAAAGACAAAGACTATGCACTAGATATGGGTGTACAATCAATTCCTGCTACATTTGTTTACAAAAATGGTGAAAGAGTTAAAGACTTTTTAGGCTACAGACCATATGAGCAATTAGTTGAAGAAATTAAATCATTATAGAGAACTATAGAAAACTATAGTTTTCTTTTTAAATTAAGAATAAAAAATACTTTTGAAAAAGCACAATGTTTCTTAATACATCAGAAAATAAAAAAAGAAAAGCAACCTCGGTCGCTTTCCATTATTATTTAATAAATATATATGAGAGTAAACTATGGATTTACTATGCTATACACAATAATTATAAATAATAGACATGAAATATATAAATAATTTTGAATTGAATAAAAAGTTTTTATACTAAAGAAAAAAATATATAAATAATGTTTTTTGTATTATGAACAATAAACAATGGTTAATTGGAATAATTTAAGCGAAAATTTGCTGCATACTGCATTCCGAACAATATGCATTAAAATTATACTACAATTTTTATTTATAAAAAATTTAATAAAATATAGATATGCAAAATATTTTGAATGTAATAAGTGAAAAGATTGACAAAGATCAAAAAAAGTTAAAAAGATATAAATTGGTTGATAAATTTATAAGTTTAAGTATAGCTATACTTAATATTACTGCGGTTGTTTTGGCTTTTATAGCTTTAGTTAAAATATTGAATATTATTAAATTAGAAAATTCATCTCAGTGATATCAAAAAACATCTTTAGTCTTGATTCTTTGTTTAGCTATTATGATTATTTTTGGTTTTATTTTAACCATTATAATAGAAATTTACAAGTACAATGCCAGAACAAACGAATATAAAAAGTACTTAACGACAATTAAAGATTTATATGTGAAACATTCATCAGGTTTAATTTCTGATGAGGAATTAAATGAATTTATTGATATTTTATGAAGAAGCGCAAATCAAAAAAGAAAAATAATTGTAGCAGATGTTGTTAAACAACAATTAAAGAAAGGAAATAAATAATGTTTGACGCTTTAAAAGAATCTAAAAGAACGATTTCGCAAACCAAAAAACAAATTTTAATTTATGGTTTATTTTACTACCTACTAAATTCAATTACAATTATTACAACTTTTATTGTTGGTACAATAGCTATAATTTATCTTGCGGGAGCTTCTAAATATTATGGAGATACAGTAAATCCTTATAATAGCTGATTAAATCAAGATTCTAATTATGTGTTAACTACAACAATTGTTAATGCCATACTTAGTTTATTTTCGGGTATCATTTCGTTTTTCTTAGTAAATACTAAATTCATTGAAAAAAAATCATTATTAAATAAGTTAAATATGGAAATGATGATTTATAATGAAAAGAAATTTTATTATGGAAATAAAAAACAAGTTGATAGAGATTATATTTTATATAAAAGAATATTTTATCTTTCTAATAAGGAAAAATTTGAAAGAGAGGAAATCAAAGAATGAGAAAAGCAAAATTAAAAAAACGTTCTGAATTATTAAGTAATCATGAAAAATATAAATCGGTTTTAAGAAAATATTTGGTTACTAAATATTGTTTTGTTTTTCTAAGCGTTCTTACTTTAGTTATTTCTTCAATAATCATTATATTGAACTTATATTCAATAAGATTTAATGAGTATCCACACCAAACTATGATTTATTTTGTTAGCATAGCGTTTATTTCTGTTGTTGTTACTCTTTTGATTTCTGTACAGTCATTCTTTAATATAACTGATAAAATAACAGTTTTTGAAGAAAACATTAATACTAACTTAAAAAGAATTGATAAATATAAAGAAAATAATGAAATAACAAGAGAAGATATTGACGACTTAATGAAAACTTTTTAACTATAAGTTGACGTATGTCAACTTTTATATTAACTTTCCCACTTAGTAGCATAATTTCTTGAATTTCTATACATTTGAAGTATTGAAAAATACTTATTTTGTTATTTATATTTTTTACTATGAATTTGACCCAAATTCCTATGTAATTTTTGAAAAAAGTTAATAAAGCTATATTTTTTTATTAAAAATAGTTCTTTTTATATTAAACTTGAAAACTATATTTACTTAAATAAAATAAAAAAGAACTTAATAAAGTTCTTCTAGTTGAATTTACACAAAACATCTCATGGCTCAATTTCAATAATTTCTTTTTCAGCAGTTTTTAAATATAATTCATCAACATATTTTTTATCAACAATAACTGAGTAATTGAATTCGTCGAATCATTTGTCAGACATGGA
Organism: Mycoplasma anserisalpingitidis; assembly: GCF_007858495.1. Lineage (NCBI taxonomy): Bacteria > Bacillati > Mycoplasmatota > Mollicutes > Mycoplasmatales > Mycoplasmataceae > Mycoplasma > Mycoplasma anserisalpingitidis. The sequence continues at coordinate 740,837 of NZ_CP041663.1, forward strand.
GAATATTCCTTTTTTACCTGAATCGCTTCCTCATGAGTTTTCAACCATTCAGTTTGTAACATTATTCTTTTTATCTAAATTCATTCCAACAAATGACATAGCATGAGATAATCCGCTTTCGCGATATTGAAGTCTATCAGCCTTGGTGAAATCTGAAGTGTCTGAAAAAATATCATTGTAGTTGAATAAATCTGTATCCATTATTCCTAGTTTAGAATTTGAATATTTTCCGACATCACAACCAAATCAAACAGGGTTACCATCTTTTAATGAATTTATTGTTGCATTTTTTAATTCTTGTAAAGGTACATTTATCATTTTAACTTCATTTTTATTTAATACACTATAAGCATATTTTAAAACAAAAGCACTACCATGTTTATAAATGTTTCTAGGATCATGAATAATATCAACTTTATCTGTAAATTCTTTACCTATATATTTTTCAAAGAATTCATTAGGTGTGATGTTATTTATTTTTTTATATTTTTTATCCTTGTCTTTGTATTCAAAATTGAATTTTTTAGGAGGGATACCTAAACATTTACAAAGAATGTCATAAACTTCATTAAGACAAGTTTCTTTGAGTTGCTCTATTTCTTCTTTTGAATTGGTTTCTCTAATTAATTTGGCATATTTTCTTAATCTTAAGAAAAGATGATCGTTTAATTCAAAAGTTCTTTCAGATTGAAAAGTTTCTGGCATAGCTTCTTTTGGAACAACACCGTATTTTGTAACTAAACTTTGAAAGTATTCTCAATATCCACCGTCAGGAGCTGGTGAAGATAAAAACTGTTGTACTAAATGATTTGAAATATCTAAATTTTTAGTTAATTCGATGTTTTCAAGAAATGTATTGGCCTTTTCTAATTTATCATAAAAAGCCAAATAGTTTTGAGATAGTTCAATATTTTCAATATTAAACTTCTTCATCACTATTATTCTAGCCATATTTAAAGAAGCAAAAATCCAACATCTACCACTATTTTTTTGATTCGTTATTTCGCCTTTTTCTGTTTCTACGTTAAAAACGAAATTATGTTTTTTAATCGTGTCATGGTTGATTGTTGAAGCATCAATTCCATTTTTTACAATTGTGTTTTCAATAATTTTGTTTGATTTAGATTTAGAATATTTACTATTAAATTTTTTTAATAATTCTTGAGTTATTTCCATATCAATTCCTTACTAGAATAATCCGCCAAAAGGATTTCCACCTCTGCCGATCGTTTTGCCAAGTTCGCTCATTTTTTTAACCATCATATCATATTCGTTCATTAATCTGTTAAATTCTTGAGCTGTTCTTCCGCTTCCTTTAATAACCCTCTCTTTACGAGAAGCTAATTTAAGAAGTTTAGGGTTTTTTCTTTCTTGTTTAGTCATTGAGTTGATTAAAATTTCATAAATTCTCATTTTTTCTTCAGCTTTGTCCAATTCTTCTTCGTTAATTTTGCTACTTAAATTACCAGGTAACATTTTTAATAATTTAGAGAATTTACCTAGTTTTTTCATTTGATTTAATTGGTCTAAAAGATCATCTAAAGTAAAGTTACCAGAAAACATTTTATTAACCATTTTTGCTGCTTTTTTCTCGTCGATAACATCGCTAGCTTTTTCAATAAGTGACATAACATCACCCATACCTAAGATTCTATCTGCCATTCTATTTGGGTAGAATAAATCTAAGTTAGCAACTTTTTCACCTGTACCAATGAAGCGAATTGGCAAATTAAGAAGTTGTCTAATACTTAAAGCAGCTCCACCTCTAGCATCAGAATCTAATTTAGTGATGATTGTACCGGTAAGTTTTAATTTTTCATGGAAAGTTTGAGCTACATTAATAATATCTTGTCCAGACATTGAATCGGCAACAAAAAAGATTTCATCAGGACTAGCGACTTTCTTAATTTCAAATAGTTCATTCATTAAGTTTTCATCAATTGAAAGACGTCCGGCGGTGTCAATAATAATTAAATCATTTTTACTTTCTCTTGCTTTTATTAAACCATTTTTAACAATATCTACAGGATTATTTTTAATTCCTTCTTCATAAAAATCCATTTGAATTGATTTAGCCAAAGTTACCAATTGATCAACCGCAGCAGGACGATAAATATCAGCGGCTATTAAAAGAGGGTTTTCTACGAATTTCTTCTTTCTGAAAAAGTAAGAAATTTTTGCTGTAGCCGTAGTTTTACCACTACCTTGAAGTCCAACCATCATAATAATGTATGGTTTTTTATTTACTTGAGGTTCTACAACTTCACCACCAAGAATTCTAACCAATTCTTCATGAACTATTTTAATCATTTGTTGAGACGGATTAAGTTTACCAATTAAATTTGATTCGATTGTTTTTTCTTTAACATTGTTAACAAACTCTTTAACGATTTTCAAGTTAACGTCAGCTTCAAGAAGCGACATTTTTATATCTCTAGTAATTTCTTTCAAATCATCTTCGTTGATTGTTGTCTTTTTTGACATTTTTTGCAATGCTTTTTGCATTCTATCTTCTAAAAAATTAAACATATTTAAATTATAAAAGAAAATTCATATATATAGTACACAAAAGTTCTACTCGAGTAAAAATACCATTTTAGTTATATGTTATTAAAAATTCAAAATAAAATCAGAAGCATAACTTCTGATATATTGACATACTCTTAACTATTTTATTTTTTCCAAAACTTTAACCAAAGATTTAACCTCTTCATCAGATAAAGTTATACCTTTTCCCATTTTTGAACGGTCAGAGTTTCAGTCTCTGATATCATACTTAGCTTTATTGCCATTTCATTCAACTAAATTAATTTCTTTTTTTCAACCACTACTTGATTCTGATAAAACAGCAATATTTTTAATGATTTTGTAGCTAATTTCAGGACTTGTTTGCTTTGCCATTTCTCTCCTTAATTCTTATCGACTTTCTCTATAATTATAAACTATATTAAATATTTTTATTTTATATATTTTATAGTAAAATTTCCTATATAAATACACTAAAATAGGAGGCAATATGCGTAAAGAAATTAGAGAAAGAAACAAAGCGCGTGCTATCAAGAGATCACACAAATTAGCTAAAGAAGCAGCAAGAGCTAAAAGAAGAGCAGAAAGAGAAGCTGCAGCAAACTAGCATTAATTTTATAAATTAATGCTTTCTTTTTATTTATGCTAGAAAAAGAATATTGATACTTACAAAACAGTTTTTTTTCTTGAACTGGTTTTAAATTGACAGGTGATACTTTTGGTGGGATTAGTAAAATAATTTTCTATATTTTTACCGCTTTAATATTTCTTACAATGATTTTATTGTGATTGTTTAGAGATAAAATAAGAATCTATTATAACCGTAGTAGTATTAATGTTAGAAGAAGAAATTTACTAATCAGATTAGCTGGTTCATTCACAATAATCTTTATGATTTTTAGAACAAGCGTTCTGATTATTTATCACTTTCCTAAAAGTTGAGAAATTTTACCATTACATTTTTGTCGTTTAATTTGTTTATTTATTGGTTTAATTTTACTTTTTAATAAAATAAAGTATTTTAAATACATCGCTTTCTTTGCGATTTTTGGTTCTATTTTAGCAATGTCACTTCCGGATTTTGCAAATAAGTATCAAGCAGATTTTAATGGTGCAGTATTTGGTAAAGAATATATCAAAGGACAAACATATAGTTTTGCCTTGTTCATAGATAATTATCATTATTGAGACTACATTCTAATTCACAGTTATTTGGCTATTGTTTCATCTACATTGATGATTTTATATCCATTCAAATACAAAGTAAAAGATTTTGTTAAAACAATAATCTTCTTTGGTTCACTTTGCACACTTTTCTTCGTTATAAATGCACTAACGGGACATTTTGCTCCATTGCAATGAAAGAGTAATTATTTTTATACAGGAATAGATCAAATTAATAATTTTTCAAAATTATTACCCCCAATAACAAAATGACCATTTATTTTTATAGCAGAGTTTATTTTAGGTTTTATTTTTGTAACATTAGCAACCATTTTACATATAGTGCTTGCTAATGTTAAAGTAAATTTAGATAACGGAATTAAATTATTTAAAATTCAAAAAACATTTACCTTTAAGGAATTCTTCGAAAGAAGTCAAAATAGTTAATTAGCACTATGTGCTTTTTTATTCACTTTTTAGAAAATATGAAAAAAATTTTTATATATTTTATTTATTTTGTCTTTATTAAAATTTTAAATATTTTATTATTTATAATATTAAAATAACAAGGAGAAAACGTGAGCTATAAATCGTTATATAGAAAGTATAGACCTGTAAATTTTGATGAAGTTAAAGGACAAGATCACATTGTTAAAACTTTAAAAAATATTGTTTTAAGCAGAAAAATAACACATGCTTACATTTTTAGTGGTCCAAGAGGAACCGGTAAAACATCAATTGCTAAAATTTTTGCTAATGTGTTGAATTGTATGCACGATGAGGATATTACTAAAATTTGTAGCATTTGCCTTAAAAATATAAATAATTCTTTAGATATCATCGAAATGGATGCAGCCTCAAATAACGGTGTAGATGAAATTAGAGATCTAAAAAATAAGATTGAATTATTACCTGTTCAAGGAAGATACAAAGTTTATATTATTGATGAGGTTCATATGCTTTCTAAGAGTGCTTTCAATGCACTTCTTAAAACTTTAGAAGAACCTCCAAAACATGTTATTTTTATTCTAGCAACAACTGATCCTCAAAAAATTCCTGCAACGATTCTTTCGCGTGCTCAAAGATTCAATTTCAAAAGAATTTCACAAAATGAAATTTTTACTCAACTTTGTTATGTTGCAAATCAAGAAGGTATAAGTTTCGAGGAACAAGCTCTGAAATTAATTTCTCGTTTAGCTAATGGTGGTTTAAGGGATGCTTTGTCCTTGTTTGACCAAGTCGCTGCATATAGTAATGGTGATATTAAACAAAAAGATGTTTTAGTTTCGTTTGGTTTAATTTCCAATAAAAATGCAATACAACTTTTAAATTCTATTTCTAGAGGTAATATAACGACTTCTATTGATATTTTCAATTCACTTAGAGATTCTGGTATGGAAGCCAATTCTCTAATTGATACACTTTTTAGTGTTGTTAAAGACTGAATAATTTTTAGAAGAACTAGGGATGAATCGACCTTAGAAATACTTTCTATTGATGAAGTTGAATTATTAAAATTACAAGAAATTTTTGCCTTTGAATTTTTGGATCAAATCAATGAGTGGATGCCTAAAATCAAAAACTCAGAAGTTCCCTTCCAAGTTTGTGAAATTTTTGTGCTTCAAACTTGTGGTATAAGACAAAGATTAAATAAAGAAACTGTTGTTTCAAACATGGGTGGAACCTATGATGTTGAAATTTTGTCAAGAGTCGAAGAAATGATTAATCAAGCTATACAACGCCAAAATGAAAAAATTAAGGAATTAAAGTATAATCATGAAAACTTTGACTTTAATAATGATGATGCTACAACATTTGAAAAAGGATTAAAATTTGAAAGTCATTCAATGAAGGATAAAATTGAATCAAAAATTGAAGAAATGAGAAAACAGGAAGTTGAAGAACAATACACTGAAACAGATTTTGAAGATGAGTTCGGAAGCTCTGATGACTTTTCTCTTGAAAACTTTATTGAATCTCAAAAAAACATTAATGAGCAAGCAAATAGCTTAAATGACATTTTAAGCAGAAATGTTGATGATTTAGAATCGACTTTAACTACAGAAATGAGTAAGACAACCCAGTTATTCTATGAATACAACGAAAATGAAGCAGATCTTAATGAAATTCAAAATAGAGTTATTCAAGAAAACGAGTCTCAAAATGATAAATTGATTACAACTCAAGAAATTTCACTATACAACGAAATTTTAGATACGAATCACCATGATGACAAAACTTTAATTTTAGATATAAGTAAAATAAGAAAAACAAATCATGATATTAAAAAACTTAATGATCAAGATGATAGAAAGATATCAACCTTTGTTAGTTTCGCGAAGGGATCGCGTGAGTATGTTGAAGATTATAGACGTAGACAAAAGAAGATTGACGAACTAAAAAGTGAATATAGAGATTTCACAGAACAAATTAATTTATTCTTAAATACAAAAATAGGTTCAGGAGATGATAAACACATTTACCTTGTTACAAATGATCCCTATACGCTTAAGATGTTGGAGAGGGAAAAACACGGAAAATGATTCCAAAGTTTTATAAGAAAATTTTTTGGTAAAAATTTAAGAATTTTTGTAGCCTTAAGACCTGAATGAGACAATTTATTAGCTCAATATCGTAGTTTGAGTAACGAAGAAATTAATTTTTATAAGTCAAAAACGGTTGAACCATTAGATGGAGACGAACTTCACGATAATGATTATGCCGAAAAAAATGTAACTGGTATTTTTGGTACTGGAATTAAAGTAATCAAAGAAAAGAGGTAAACTATGAATCCAGAAATGTTAAAAAGATTAAGAAAAATGCAAACAGAATTGGAAAAGAAACAAAAAGAATTTAATAAAAAAGAATTCACTATTGAAAAACAAGGTGTTAAAATTGTTGCTTCAGGAAATAAAAAACTTGTTTCAATTTCTATTGATGAAATGTTGATAGATCCCGATGATAAAGATTTGATAGAGGACTTAATTGTTGTTGCTTGAAACGAATTAATTGATGAAATTGAAGAAGCAGAAGAAGAATTAGCTCCTGCTATGCCTAATGGATTGCCATTTTAATTAACAAAAATGAATAGCAAAATTAAAGCTATTGAAGAAGCAATAGAAAAAATAAAAAAGATTGATAATTTAACAACTAAACAAGCTGAAAAAATAGTGAATTGAATTATCGAAACTGATGAAAAGCATGTGCTTGACGTTTCAAATGCTTTTATGGAACTTAAAAGAAAAATTAAGTATTGTTCGCTATGTGGTTATCAAACTGAAGAACAAAGATGTTTAATATGTACTGATAACTCAAGAAGTAATGTTTTATTTATCGTTGAAAATTCTAAAGTTATAAATAAGATGGAAAAAGCGAATATTTATGATGGTAAATACTTTATTTTTAATAAAGTAATTTCCGATGAAAAATCTTTAGATGAATCAAATGAATTGATTGAAAAATTAATTTTTTATGCTAAAGATTTTGAGGAAGTTATCATTGGAATAAGTCCTACTTTAGGTGGAGAATTAACTAGTCAAATTTTGAAGAAATATTTAAAAGAAAATAATATAAAAGTTTCTCAATTGGCGATTGGTTTACCAGTGGGCGCTAGTGTTGATTACATTGATACAATAACTTTAGAACAATCAATCAGAAATAGAACTAAATAATATCGGAGGATTAACTAATTATGTTCATAACGTTTGAAGGTTTAGATGGGTCTGGTAAAACAACTTTAATTAATATGTTGGTTGAATATATTAAAGAAAATTATTCTAATATTCATTACATTTTAACTAGAGAACCGGGTGGGAAAGATATTAAAATGGCTGAAAAAATAAGACAGCTAATTTTAAGCAAAGAATCTGAACTTAGTCCTAAATCTGAAGCATTACTATACTCAGCTAGTCGTAGAATTCACTTAGAAAAAGTAATTTGACCAGCATTAGAAAAAAATAAGTTAGTCTTATGTGACCGCTACATTGATAGTTTTTATGCTTATCAAGGTTTTGGTAGAAATTTAGGAATTCAATATGTTGAAGAAATTACCGAACTAATTATTGAAAAAACTTATCCAGATATTACAGTGTTTTTTGATATTAATCCTGAAGAGTCTAAAAAAAGACGTCTTGCAAATCGTTTATTCGACGATCGTATGGAAGATGAGTCTGATGAATTTCACAAAAAAATTTATCACGGATATCAATTTTTGATTGAACGCGACCCCAAAAGATTTGTTGTTGTTGATGCGACTAAATCTGTTCAAGAAGTATTCAATCAAATGATCAAAAAATTATTAAGTAATGACAAATTTATGGATTTTGTAAATGCTAAATAAACAAACAAAAAAAATAATTGATAATATTTTTAGCTCTAAAAGGATATCTCATTGTTTTCTAATTAATTCCCAAAGAGGATATGATAATGATAAAGTCATTATTTATTTACTAAACCAATTAAATAACTCTAGCATAAAATCACTAAATAATATTTCTGAAAGATATAATAATATCTTTGTTATAGAACAAAATGAAAATAATAATATCTCAAAGGATGATTTAATTGATGCATTTGACAAATTAAATTATACTTCTGCTGTTAAAAACCAAGAAAAGATACTAGTAATTAAAAATATTGAATGTGCTAGTGTCAATGCTATAAATGCAGTATTAAAAAGGATTGAAGATCCAAATAATAAAACAAAAATAATTTTATCTACAAATAAATTTTATTTTGTCATTGAAACTATTAGATCTAGGTCACAAATTATTAATGTGAAAAGTGATTCGAGAAATAATTTATTAGAGACGTTAAGAGATATTGATGTTGTTAAATGAGTCGCCGTAATTTATTCAAATATTTTTAATGACTATGATGTTGCTAAAAAATACATTAGTGATGATTGATATCAACTAATTGAAGAAATTTATGAAAACTTATTAAATTCTTTAGATAATCCATCAACTCTCTATGTTTATCTCTCTGGTTTGCTCACAAAAAAAGAAATTGAAAAAAATATTTTTGTCATAAAAATTCTAATTTTCTTTATTTCAGCTGTTGCAAACACTAATATTGCTAAATCCTCTGATCCACTTTATGCTAAAACTATGAGTTTAAGTAATAAAATGAGAACGAAAGGTATTAAGTTATCAAAATTCATAGTTGTTGGAAGCGAATTTATAGATAAATTAACAAGTGCTTTAAATTTTGATATTCAAAAAGAAAAAATGCTAGTTGAATTAATGGAGCTATATGACAAATAAAATTTATATAGTAGGTACTCCTATTGGAAATATGGAAGATATAACATTAAGAGCATTAAGAATTTTAAAAGAAGTTGATATTATTGCTTGTGAAGATGTTAGAGTAACAAAAAAACTTTTAGACAGATATGATATAACTAATAAAAAATTAGTTACTTATAATAATTTTAATGAAGAAACAACATCAAACTATTTATTGAAGCAATACGAAGAAGGTTTAAATATTGCTTTAGTTTCTGATGCAGGAATGCCTGTTATGTCCGACCCTGGTTTTGAATTAATTAAGAAATGTTACCAACATAATATTAATGTTGAAATTATTCCTGGAGTTAATGCTGCAGTTACAACTTTTGTTATGTCTAACTTAGATAATAATTTTACTTTTAAAGGCTTTATTAAAGATAAGTCACAGCAAAGAATAAATCAACTAAAGTCGTTAGAATTCGGAACTTATATTTTTTATGTTTCGCCTCATAAATTAATCGACACGTTAAAAGACATAAATCAAGTGTTTAATGGAGAAGAAAAATTATTTTTAGCTAAAGAGTTAACTAAAATGCATGAAGAGTTTTTTAGAGGTAATTCAATAGAAATTATTGATATACTAAATAAAAGAGAAGCGATTAAAGGTGAATATACACTTGTATTAAGTTTTAAGAAAAATAAAAAAGAAAAAGTTAACAAATATATTAATCTTAAACAAAAAATCATGCACTAAGCATGATTTTTTTGCATTATTTATTTTCTATAGTCAATTACAGCACGACCGATGAATTCACCTTTTTGTAATTTATCAAAGATGTCAGCAACTTCGTCAAGTTTTACAACTTTAGTAACTTCAGATTTAACCTTACCTTCAGCTGCATATTGTAAAGCTTCTTTTAAATCAAGTCTTGTACCCACAATTGATCCAACCAATTCTCTTTGGAATAACACTGTTCAGAATACAGAAACTTTAACATTGTCTTGACCTGAAGCATCTTTAGAAGGTAACCCAACAAGAACTTGACGTCCACCACGACGTAACATTTCCATACCTTGTTCAGCAGCTTGTGTAGCAACTGATGTATTAATTACAGCATGTGCTCCACCACCTGTCACTTCAATTAATTTCTTAATTCAATCTGGATCTTTTCTTGAGTTGAATGCATATTCAGCACCTGATTTAAGTGCTAATTCGCATTTTTCATCACTAAGATCAATTCCAATTGGACGGTATCCCATTGCTTTAGCATATTGAATTGCTAATTGACCTAATCCTCCAACTCCGATAACTGCCATTCAGTATCCTGGACGAGCTTTAGCTCTTTTGATTGCTTTATATGTTGTTACCCCAGCACAAACAATAGGTGCTCCAGTAATTAAATCTAATTCTTTAGGAACGATTGCAACGTAATCTTCATGTCCGATAGCATATTCACCATATGAACCGTCTTTAGTATATGCTGACATATTTTGGTTAGGACATAATGTTTCTTCACCTTGTAAACAAAATTCACATGCACCACATGCATCGTGTAATCAAGCTAAACATACACGATCACCAACTTTTAAGTGTGTACATCCTTCACCTAATTCTGTAACGATACCAATTCCTTCATGTCCAGGAATTAATGGGTATTTAGGTTCTACTAATCAATCGAAATTAGCAGCATGTAAATCTGTATGACAGATTCCTGATGTTTCCATTTTAATTAATACTTCTTTGTATTTTGGTTTTGGAATTTCTACTTCTTCCACCGCCCAATTTTTAGGTGAGCGAACCACAAAAGCTTTCATTTTTGCCATAATAAAAAACCTCCAAGTTAAGCTTTAATTCTATACATTTAAATTATACTAGTCATTTTTTTAAAATGCTTTTGTATCTAGAAAACAAGCATATAATATGAAAACAATCTCAATAAGAGGATGCTAATTTAGTTAGTTTTAAATTAAAAAATACAGACTCCTTTATAAGAATTTGTATTTTTAATTTTATTTAATTTCCTCAATTACTTTAGATTCTTCCAATCTTTGTTTTGGCGTTTTGGATATTTGATTAAAGTCATTTTTATCTCTATAACCCATCGCCAAACCTAAAACAGGCATATATCCATCAAGTTTAAGAATTTCCTTGTATTGTTTTGCATCAATTCCTTCCATTGGTGTAGAATCAATATTCATTGTTCCTAAAGCAGCTAATATAAATCCCATAGCAAGGTAAACTTGATTTTTATATCATGCTTTTGCAGCATCATCTGAAGTTTTAATCACATTTTCGTAGTAAGGAACCACACCTGGATGCAAGTTTGCATGCATATGATTTTCATAGATTGACAAATCATCTACCCTGCTTAAAACTATTAGATGACTTGCGTTTTTAACACGTTCTGCATTATTCATCGAAACTGTCGATAATTTTTCTTTAAGATCCTGATTAGAAATAATTGTGAATTTTCAAGGTTGTCCATTAATTGAAGATGGCGAAAGTCTTAAAATTTCCTTGATTTTTTTAATATCTTCTTCAGAAATTTTTTTACTTGGATCGTACATCTTAGTTGTATATCTATTTTGTGCAATTTTTAAAAAGTCAAAATCCATATTTAATATCCTTTCTTTAGTAAACTTAAAAACTTGTTATTCTATACATTTTTAAGTTATTTTTTAAACTTTTTGCATTATGTATGCTTTATTATTATATTATTTTTTTTAATTTCAGAAGATAATTAAATAAAAAAATAGCAGACCGTTATATAGAGTGCTACTATTTTGTTTTCATACCAAATGAGACTTGCTTGAATAGTTCTTCACCAAAATTGTGTCTAATTATCTCTAATCCTAAGTCAATTGCAGCTGCAGCACAGCGACCCGTGATTAAATGATTGTTTGAGTTTGTAACAAGATTTTCATTTCTGTTTTTACCTGTTTTTTCTTTCAATTCAATAGGATCACTAAACATAGGGAATGAACTATATGAAATCTCTGGATCAATAATGCCTGTATCATATAATGCATTTGGCCCATCACAGATTGCATAGATATCTTTATCTTGATTTTTAAATTCTCTAATGACATCCAAAGCTCTTTGGTTCGTTCTTAAAGATTTGGCTGCCGGACCACCAGGAACGAAAATAGCATCAAATTCATTGAAATCAACTTTAGTTTGAGCATTAATTTCATAGGTTCCATATTGACTTAATACATGATTTTTATCTGGATTATAGTAAGTAAAAGTTGCTTTCTTGCTTCGCGACAAACAAGATAAAACACCAGTTAATTCGACATCATTAAATCCATCTAATGTAATAACTAATAACTTCATTTAATAAACTAAGCCTTTCTTCTTATAACTTTTCTTCAAACCAATATTAATATAATTAAAAATGGCAATAAATATATTAAAAAGAATGATACTATAAATACTTTTATTCATAATTTATGTTCTTTTGATTTAGCTTCCATAACTGAACTTGTTATTTGGGAATAGTCATCTCCAAGTAAACCTGAAATCTCCAATAGTCTTTTTTTATCAAAAGTAAAGAAAATAAAGTAGATGGCAAGAACTAAACCTAAAAATATTAAACTGAGAATTAGAAATAGTTCAATATTATTGTTATATCAGTTATTTAACATATTTCTAATATTCCACTCGACAGTAATGTTTAGCATATTTATGTCTAAAATAAGATTGTTATTTTTCAAGACAAAATAGTTATACAACAAGAAAGTTATTAAAATAAATAAACCATAAAAAACTTCAATAAATATTACAGCTCATAAAATTCTAACTGAACGAATACTTATGTTTCTATAAGTTGTGTGAAACAATACTTTAGCTGATGAGTCGCCATTAGCATAGCTTTCCCGCATACGAGCTACAGCGGATTTTCAACCCATAAATTCTATTATAGCTTTTGTAGTATAGAAAAGAGAGAAAATTAAAGTTATCCCAAATAAAACGTAGTAACCAGTATAACTAGTAACAAAATTTTGTTGAATGATGTTTTGTTGAGATAATGATAAAAAAGTAATCACTAAAATAGATGTTAATAAAATAATTAATCAGAATGACATTGAAAAAAATTTAAATTTCTTTTCTCTTGTAATTATTCTGTAAGTTCGTGAATTTAATACACCTTCTGGATCTTTTTTAAGGTACGATGTAGATAAAACTTGATTGTTTATACTATTATTTTCAACTATTCTAATATCACTTGTATCTTCAAGAGGTTTTCTATCCATATATTCTCCTTTCTAACTAAATTATATTATTAAATAATTTCCAATATAAAGATTTGTTTCTTACCTTTATTAATAATTGCATATTTACCATCAAATAATTCTGATGAAATCTTGCTGTCTTCATCAACATAGTTAAAGTTTAATTTTAATGATTTGTTTTGAATAAATTCTCTAACTTCTCTTTTAGATTTGAACACTTCATTTTTCATTAATTCTTCAATTAGACTAGTATTATTTTTAACTTTTAATACTTTAAAATGATCAATCATATTTTCAAATTCATTCAAGCTTAATGAAGTTATGTCAAATTTGGGGTTAAAAATGAATTGAGATAAATTATATGATTTTTGCGCTTCATCATAACCATGAATATCTTTAACTACTTCAAAAGCTAAAATTCTTTGAGCATTTTGTAACACTGGATTTTCAAAATGTTTTTTAACAATATCTTTGATCTTGCTGATTTCTAAAGAAGTTAATCAAAGAAGTAATTTTTCAATTTGTGAATCTGGTTGGTTAAATAAGAATTGATATAAATTATATGGAGAGTTCATTTTCTTATCAAGTCATAAACTACCACCACCAGTTGATTTACCAAATTTATTACCATTTTCATCTGTTAATAAATTAAGTGTAATTCCAACAGCGTCCGGATTTTCACATTTTTTACTAATGATTTCTAATCCAGTTGTTATATTACCTCATTGATCAGATCCACCTACTTGAATTTTAGTGTTATGTAACTTATAAAGTTGATAAAAGTCTCATCCTTGAATTAATTGATATGAAAATTCTGTAAAACTAATACCATTTTCTAGTCTTGAAGAAACCACATCTTTAGACAACATATAGTTAATACTGATTAATTTTCCAACTTCTCTTAAGAAGTATAAGATATTCATGTCTTTATAAAAATCATAATTATCAACAACCTCAATATCGAATTTAGAGAGTTGTTTTCTTATTTTTGCTTTATTGTTTTCCAAGGTTTGAGAGTCTAATAAATTTCTTTCAGTGTTTCTACCAGAAGGATCGCCAATCATTCCTGTAGCACCACCGACAACCATAATTGGTGTGAAACCAGCTTGTTTAAATCTTTGAAGAGTTTTTATTTGAATGTAGTTACCTAAATGCAAACTTTGAGCAGTTGGGTCAAAACCAATATAAACTTTAGAACCTTTTTCAAGTGAATTGAACTTTTCTTCACTTGAGATATTTTTTAAAATTCCACGTTCCTTTAATTCTTTTAATATATCCATACTAAAACTTAAATTCCTCTCCTATTTTTAAATTTTTTTCTGTGACGATACCACTTCCATACTCATTTTCTAAACCAAGTGATTTATAACTCAATAACATTCCCGGACTATCAATACCCATAACTTGTCCATCAACAATTTCTGTGCCATCATAAATTATAGAACCTGGCATTATAAAGAATATTTCATCACCTACTTGAACTTCAGTTGAATTAGTTACAATTTTTCTTGTTTTTTCATCACCATGTTCAATTTCAATAACAAACAATTTGTTGCTTTTTGGATGAGATTGTTTGTCTAAAATTTTTGCTTTTACAAACTTTTTAAAATCACGATATTCAAGTTTATTTTCATCTAAAATATGCAATAAACTAGTTAAATGAACTAAATCTAAACCAAAAAAATTACGTTTAATTTTATAGTCTAGAATGTATTTTTCTGCATCTTTTAAAACAACTGAATGAACTCTATTTTTTGAGTCTAAATTTACACAAAAATCAGGTGTATTAAATGACTTTTCTACCTTTAATTCAGTGTCAAAAGTAATTATTGCTTTATTGTTAAAATTTTCACTTAATTTGTGTACTAAAACCATAATATAATTATTATAATTAAATTTAAAATTTATTATAATACTTTTATGGAAAAAATAGCTATTGTAGTAGATTCTTCGTCAGGATTAACAAAAAAACAAGCAGAAGAGAAGGGTTGATTTTTTATTCCATTGCATATTGAAATCAATGATAAATTGTATGATGATGGAATAAATATTAGCAATGAAACATTATTTAATGTTTTTAATGCTGATTCAAAAATGGCAAAAACTTCATCAACAAAACTTGGAGAAGTCGTTGAGTTAGTTGAAAAATTAAATCGAGATTATGACAAAATTTTGGTTTATCCAATTAGTAAGTATCTCTCAGGACAATATCAAAGTATTAAAATACTTGAAGCAGATTATCCTAAATTAAGAGTTGTTGAATCAAAAAATATTGCAGCACCAACAGTTCTTGATTTAATTGCTTTTGAACAAAACATCAAAAATGGAATGAGTTTCGAAGAAGCCTATAATCAATTTGGTATTAATAATAATTCAATTTCATTGATGCCTAAATATAACGATTTTTTAGTCAAAGGTGGAAGATTATCCCCTGCTGCTGCAACATTAGCAAGACTATTAAAAATAGTCCCAATTATTAGTTTCTCAGATGGTCAATTGCTTAAAGAAGGCAAAGGAAGAGTTTTCTCTAAAACTGTTTTTAATGTAATTGAGGATAAAGTTAAAAATTATAATGAAAATTGTGAATTGATTTTATTACACTCAAAAAATGAAGAAATTAATGAGTATATAGAATTTGCAAAAAATAAAATAAAAGGCAATATTTTTGTCGGTTCAATTCCTTCAGTTGTCGCTATTCATACAGGACCAGAAGCTGTTGTTGTAATTTTATATCCTAAAAAATTAAATAATGAAATCGTCGGATTAACAAAAATTTAATTAGAATGCAGTCTTATCTGCATTTTATATTTTAAAAAAACACACTATATTTAACAGTGTGTAAAGATTAGAATTTGTGCTTTAATTCTTCCATAATATCAAATAATTTTTGACTTGTTTCACCTTCAAAAAGTGAGTGACCAGCTAAATTGGTATAATGTAATTGTGAATTTTTTAATTTTTTATGTAAATCATATGCTGAAGAAGGACGACAAACCATATCATATCTACCATGAACAATATATGATGGAATATCTTCTATCTTATTTATGTTTTCTAAAATATAGTTATCTGATGGTAAAAATGAGTCATGCACAAAATAATGTGCTTCCAAAGTCGCTATTTCTAAAATGTGCTTATCATCTGAATCAGGTTTTACAGTTTTAATCGTTGAAGTAATTGATTCAAGGTTTGCAAATTTTGTTGCAGCTTGCAAAGCGACATTTTTGTCTGTAGAAGTCATTCTTTTGTAATATGAAGACAATGCATCTTTTCTTTCGTTTTCATTAAGGTGATTCATATAATCTTCAAAATATTCTGGGAAGAATTGTTCAACTCCACTTTGATAAAGTCAATCAATATCGGATTTTCTACATAAGAATATTCCGCGTAATACTAGTGATAAAACTTTTTCAGGATGTCTAATAGCATAAATTAAAGCCAATGTACTTCCTCAAGAACCTCCGAAGAGAATGAATTTTTCTACATTTAACATTCTTGTTAAGTTAGTAATATCATTAACTAGATGGTCTGTTGTATTATTTATCAATGAACGACTTGGTGTGCTCTTTCCACATCCTCTTTGATCAAAAATTATTATTTTATAGTACTTTGGGTCAAAAAATTCTCTATGTTTTTCTGAAGAAGAACCACCTGGACCTCCATGTAAAAATACTACAGGAATTCCATTTTGGTTACCAGAGATTTCATAGTAAATTTTATGCTCAGATTCAGTGTTCATGAATCCGGTTTTATAAGGTATTGTGTTTTTATACATTTTAGTTTTCTCAATCTACTCAAGTTAAGGTGTGATCTGAAATAGATCTAGCTTTTTTTATTATTGTGTCTTCGTTGTTTTTAAATTCAGTAATTATTTTAGCATTTATTGCAGCATAAATATCATATTTAAATTCAAGTTCGGGATTTTCTTGCTCAGTTATAAAGTTTGTAGATTGAGCTTCTTTAATAAAGATTTTATCATATGGTTGTGATCAATAATTTGATACTCCAAGACTTGTTTTGTGTTTTTCATCTGTATCACCATAAACTGATAAATAACCATTGTCAAACATAGGTTTAAAAACTTGCATATTGTTTAGTTTTATATTAGTGTCGCCGGCAAAAAGTAAACTAGAATCATCATCAATAGAGTCAAAATAATTCATAACATGAATTAAACCATATGCTTCAGTTAATTCAAAATTACCTTGTGCTTCACCCTTTATCAATTCTTTTGCATCCTTTGTCTTACTTATATTAACTTCACCACTTTTAGTTTTAGCGCCCGGGCTGTCAAGGTGATTAAATACGACTGTTATATTTTTATTTGTAGTTTTATTAGTAAATTTCATTCCGTAAGGAGTTCTAACATAATGGCGTTTTTCAGTTGGATCACTATAATTTTCAACCTCAGGGTTAAATGAGTCACCAATTTTTCCATTTGTAAATCTAGTAGGTTCAAAAATTGATGATTTATAAATAATACCTATTTGTTCAGATTGAGTAGGCTGACTATTTTCTGTTGCTTCAGAAACTGGTTGAACATAAAATTTATAAGCAGCACTTGGATTAATTTCATTGAGTTTATCTACAATAAAACTAATTGAATCACCTTTATTTAATTTTATTTCAGTTAAACCAACAATATCCATATTAGCATCATTTATAACTGTAGCAATTCCATTAGATTTGTAATTAGCTTCAGTATTTGCGTAATTTAAAACATTTCAGTGACCTATTCTAAATTTGGCATTACTTTTTTCTTTTGGCGATTCTGTGGAAGTTTTAGACTCATTTGTTATTTCATCAAAATTTGTATTAGTCTCAATCCCTGTATCTGAAGTTTTAGAATTTAATTTGAAAGTAAAATTAATTACTTCGCTTGTCTTAACAACTTGATTTTCTTTTATTAAACAGAATTTACCTGTAAAACTTATTGTTTGTTCATTCTCATTAACTTCAAAGTTAAAATATGTTCCACCTTGGTATGTACCTTTTGTTTCAATTTGGTCAATATTAGAAAAGGCAATATATTCACCTTGATCATTTAATAGATTTTTAGATATAAAATCTTTAATTTGATTATTGAATTTTATTGATGAAGTATTACCAATAGTTTTTGTAAATCCAAAGACATCTGTATCTTTATAATATATTCTTCTATATGTCGCGGTCGATCCCTTTTTAAATCTACCAAGTAATTGTTGATAATCTTCTTCACTTAAATTTTTATCAAAAACACTGAAATTACTTTCTTTCATTAATTCTAGTATTTTATTGAACTTATCATCTATACTTTCGTTTTGCTTTTCATCAGTTGCTTCATTAATTACTTCGACATTTTCTTCACTTTTTTCTGTTTGAATTACAAATTTAAATAAATCACTTTGTTTGGTTATTTGACCTGCATTAACTAAAGTGAATTTACCGATAATTTCAAGTGTTTTATTTTCTTTATCTACTTCAAAATTAAAGTATGACCCCCCCTTGTAGGTACCATTTTTTTCAAGTTGATCAACATTTGCAAATGTTATATAGTCATCTTCATCATTATTTCCTAGATTAAACTCAATAAATTCAGAAATTTCTGAGTTAAAACTTAAACTATTTATAGACCCAATAGTTTTAGTAAAACCAAAGGTACCAGTGTCCTTATAGATCATTTTTCTGTAAGTTTCTGTTGTGTTTGTGTCATATCTTTGAACTATTGACTCGAAATCTTCTTTTGTTAATTTTCCTTGAATAACTAAATTTGGTGAATTTTTAGCAAAATTTAATACTTTATCAAATTGCTCTTCTATGTATGAGATTTCGTTGACTTCTTCTTTATCATCTTCTGAATCAACTGTTTCATTAGTATTATTTGTTTCATCTGTTTTATTAACATTGTTTTCAGATTCATTTATTTTTAACACTTTAATTTCATTTACCTGACCAAATATTATTTCTATATTTTCGTCTTTTAATTCATAATTATCTGGAGTAAAAACTTTATAATCGAAAGTTTCTAAACCATATGTAACTTTTTCGATTATCTTAATTATTTGATTTTTTTCGTCAACAAAAACTAGTGAAGTTCTTTTTGTTATAGGATTAATTTTGATTACATTATTGCTTTCTTTTACTATTTCGAAATTTTTAGTACTTATTTTGTTTTCAAGCATAAAAATATGTAATTTTTCTTTGATTATTTCTTCTTTGTTTTCAACTTTATTAATTAAATAGTTTTTATCATTATAAATTATTGTCAAATCTACATAAGTTTTTTTCTTTACTTTAACTATGTTTTCCTTATTTAATTCTAAAGTAAAATCTTCAGAAGCTAATTCTCAGTTTTGTGGGATAAATTGAGAGATATCGTTAAAGTCTAATTCATTTTTAAATAATTTAATACTAAAAAGATCTTTATTTGTTTCAAAATCTCTTAAAGTTAAATATGTGTTTTGATCAACTTTTTTCTCAATAATATAAGTGTTTTCGGATCTTTTGTATACCAAAAAACTTGAATCAATGTTATGTTCAATCTTGAAAGATTCCAAGGTATTTTGGATTTTATCATATGTATTCTGGATGTTAAACTTATAAGAAACATTATTAAAGATAATTTCTAAATCTACTTTGTTAATCTTTTTAAAATATAAAGTAATTTCGTTTTCATTAAAAACGATTTTGTTTGTAGATTCGAAAGATGAATCATTAAAATAATCAGCTAAATTTTTATTATTAAGCTCACCTTTTTCAATTTTTTTGCTGAGGATTATTTCATCATTATCTACATTCTTAAAAATTAAATTAATAGTTGTATCAACTATCTCCTTCGTTTTATTTTCGCCCTCTTCATTTTTCATTTCATTCTCATTGTTAGCACTGAAATTACATGAAGCTGCTAATGAGAAAATACTTAAACTACTTGTTAAAATTACTAATTTACTAATCTTCTTCATAACATAATTAAAAAGGAAAAAATCAGTTATAAAAATAGAAACTTAATAAAGTTTTGTGTGATATTTAAAAGTGAAAAAAATTAAAAAATTCTAGATAAATTTTAGCTTTTTAAAAACATAATAGTGGAAAACGTCCCACATTAACATCTCTAATAAGTGGAACATAAATTTTAAATTTAATATAATAAATAATAACTATGGAGGTTTTATGATAGAAGTTCAAAATTTATCCAAAATTTTTAGTGATAAGAAGTTATTTGAAAATGTAAATATTAAATTTTTAGAAGGTAATACCTATGGAATAATTGGGGCAAATGGAGCTGGTAAAAGTACGTTTTTAAAAATTTTATCAGGAGAAATTGAAGCAAGTGCTGGACAAATCATTATTGAAAAAAACAGAAGAATTTCCGTTCTTTCTCAAAATCATAATGCTTATGATGAAATGGATGTTACTGAAGTTGTTATTACAGGAAATAATGAGCTTTATGAGATTAAAGAACGTAAGGATGCTATTTATAGCAATCCAGAAGCTACAATGGAAGATTATACTTTAGCAGGTGAATTAGAAGAAAAATTCGGAGAGCTTGGAGGATGAACTGCAGAAAATGATGCACAAGAATTGCTTGCAAATCTTTCTATCCCGTCTGAAAAATGACATGTAAAAATGAAGGAATTAACAGCTAACCAAAAAATTAAAGTTTTATTAGCTAAAGCGCTTTTTGGTAATCCTGATATTTTAATTATGGACGAACCAACTAACCACCTTGACCTTAAAAGTATTAAATGACTTGAAAACTTTTTAATTGATTATCCTAATGTTGTTATTGTTGTATCTCATGACTCCGATTTCCTTGATGCAATTTGTACACACATTGTTGATATTGACTATAATGAAGCTAAAATGTATACAGGTAACTATTCATTTTGAAAACAAAGTAGTGAATTAGCTAGAGAGATGTTAAAACAATCTAATGTTAAAAAAGAAGCTCAAATTGAAAAACTTAAAGAATTTATAGCTCGTTTTAGTGCCAATGCATCTAAATCTAAACAAGCTACAAGTAGAAAAAAACTTCTTGACAAAATTACTTTAGATGAAATTAAACCTTCAAATAGAAAATATCCATATATTAAATGAGATATGAATAGAGATCATGGAAAACAAATTCTCAGTGTTGAAAATTTAACATACATTAACGAAAAAGGAGAAACCCTCTTTGAAAATGTTTCGTTCTCATTAAATCCAGGTGAAAAGATGGTTGTTATTGGTGAAGACGACATTGCAAAAACAAGATTATTACAAATTCTTGTTGGTGAGTTGCAACCAACTTCTGGAACAGTAAGTTGAGGTCAAACAATTAAACATAGCTATTTCCCTAATGAAAACAGTAAGTACTTCGAAAATGATGAAACAATTTTAGAATGAATTAGTAAATGACCTATAGAAAATTCAACTCAAGAAACTAAAGATAATAGTGACTCAAGAATGAGAGGTTTCTTAGGAAGAATGCTTTTTTCTAATGATACTGTATTTAAAAAAGTTAAAGTTACTAGTGGAGGAGAAAAAGCAAGATTGATGTTCAGTAGAATGATGCTACTTGAAAGTAATTTTATTATTTTAGATCAACCACTTGATCACCTAGATGCTGAAAGTATTGACTCAGTTATTGAGGGTGTTCAAAGTTACCGTGGTGGTGCAATTTTCACCACTTATAACAGAGCATTCGTTAACCAATGTGCTAATGTAATTTTAGAATTACAAAGTCCACAAAAAAGTTTCTTATTCAGAGGAACTCTTGAAGAATATGATGAAGCTATGGGATATTAGTCATACATGAACATAAGTCACACAATAGTGTGATTTTTTGTTCCACATTTAATTCCATAAATTACGAAATATTTATCAATTATCTTTATTTGATTATTATGTAGAAATGTTTTCACTTAAAAGGTTAAAGATTAAGGTAAAATTTAAATATATCAACAATATTAAGGTGGTTAAATGAAGAAAAACATTTTGTTATATACTTTACTTAGTGAATCAGAAATTACAACTTGGTATGGAGTTGGTATTAACACAAAAATATTTGTAAATAAAAATAATTTAGCAATTATGGAAGTTATTGGATATAATGAAAAAATAAAACTAAATAACACAGATGATTATTATATTTGTAATTATGGTTGAAGTGGTTTTGAAAAAGTGTTCTTAATGTCTCCTATTTTTGGATCTGTTAACTTTTTAAAAATTGATAATTAATAATGAGAAAAGATATTATTGTAAGATTTTGAACGCTGTTTTTCATCCTATTAATTTTTGTTTTTCTTGTAATTCCTTATTTAAATTATTCAACAACCCAAAATAATTTAGGAGATAGAATTATTGAATATAATTTTGCTTTTAATTTTAGCAATAAATCATTTGGACAATTCCTATTAAATATATTCTCAATATTGGAAATTAAGTACATATTTTATGTATGTTTATTATTAATATTCAACGTTAAAAAATTAAAAACAAAATTAAAAATAAGTCTTTTGATTATATTTATTTTCATCTTTTTAGGTACTTTGACTATAGGTATTTTACAAGTATTGTTCAGTAGTTATGCTTTAAATACTATTTTGATGATTGTTTTTTCAGCGATAATATTTATATCAGTTTGTTTATATGCTTTAATAAAAACAACTATGGTCTAAAGATAAATCAAATCTTATTTTGAAAGTAATTGAATTTTATTATGTTTAAGCACAATTCGTAGTCCTGTGTGATTTTTTGTTTCATATTTAATTCCACAAATAATGCTTATTTATAGCTATTTACTCATTTTTCTTTAGTTGAAGATTGGATTTTTATAAAAAACAATATATTAATTTAAAATTTAAATAGTTGTATTAAGCAAGAGTTAAAGTAAGGCAGTTTTCTTTTTTAACGTTTTTTTAATTAGGAGGCTAAAATGAAAGAATTAATAGTTAAAATCAAAAGCATGCAATCTCAAAAAATATATTGAACTATGTCAATTCTTATGATTGAAATTGTTCTGGTTGTTTTTACATTAAATTTAGGTGAAAAAATTATTATTAATTTAGGAATTTCTAAGATTTACATCTTTGTGTTTCTTCTAGTATTTTTCATAGTATTAGGAGCACTTTTATACATTTTATTGTTTAATTATTTTGATAATAAAATAATAAAAATGGTTGATTCCGTAGGTTGAGATGAATTTAATTCATATTTAGCAGATTGTAAACCACATCAATTGCACTATAACAGATACCTAGAGATATTTAATATATTAAAATACAAGAAAAAATACTTAAGTTATCAAAGTTGAATATGGTTTGCGATTGTTGAATTAGTTGCAAGTTTTGCACTAGGAATTCGTTCAATTACACTAGCATTAAGTTATCTAAATAATAATTTAACATATTTTTTTATTATATTAATCGTATCAATTGCTTTAATTTGTTGGTTGTGATTTTTGGTGTTAAAAGTATTTTCATCTAATAAAAAATTAAGAAATATTGGTTCAGTCGCTTTTGATAAATATATTTTGGAATTAAGTGATAAAAATAAAACTGAACTATAATGAACAGAAATTTATTTTTCTGTTTTATTATCAACAAATATGAGTCTCTTAAAGAATTCTGTTGATGAAATTTTATAAAATTAAATAAAGAGGAAAATTATGGGGATTTTTAATGAAATAGTTAAGAAACGAAAGAAAATAATAGATATAACTTTTATACCTTATATAATTGCAGTTCTTTCAATGATACTTTTATCCATACTAAAAAGTAACTCATTTTCTAATTTAGATAGGAATATAAAATGTTTGGTTTATGTTATTACATTTAGTGTTTCTTTAATTCTTTATCTTATTTATTTTTTTCAATATAGAAAAATTAATAACGAGATTTTAGTATTAATTTCTCAAACTAACTTTGCAGAATTTAAAAAATATATGAAGAGTTTGAAATATTCAAAAGAGTTACTAAATCAAAATCTTCAATTATTATCAATTCTTAGAAATGGCAATAAATTCTTAAAAGAAGAATTTTGAACTAGAAGCATGTTAACCATAGTATTACCATGCATTTTATATTCATTTTTATTTATTATGCAATTTGTTATTTTGGAAATGTGGTTAGATTTAGTTTATAGAATAATTTTATTAATAGTAGGTATAATTTCTGGGTTGTATGGACTAATAGTTATTATCAAATTTATATTGTCACACAAAAGAATTAATCGTTTTAATAATCAAAACTTAAAAGACATTGAAATAATTGCTGAAGAAATGGTTCATGAATATAAAGAAGAAAGCAGTGATGAATTAAATGAAGAAGACGCTAGAAAAGAAAAATAGAAATTAGAATAAGAAAGAAAGAGTAAGTAAATTTTTGATGAAGTTAACTAATAAAAGTAAGCTTTTTATTTAACTTATTCAAGTATCTTAATGTAGTAGTCCAATTCTTGCAATAAATATTTTTCAATCATTCTATACACAAAACTTAAGTTTTTTTCAGTATGATATTTATCGAAAGCTTGATAATATTTCATTCTATCTTTATACTTAATATTTATAGGCGGTAGTCCTAATTTCATTAGTTCTAAGTTCATAATCAATCTACCCGTTCTTCCGTTTCCATCTATAAAAGGGCGTATTTCTTCAAATTGAATGTGGAATTTTGATATTTTACCCAAGAAGCTATAGGCACTATTTTTGTAACTTTCAATTAATTTGATCATACTATCTTGAATTAAAATGGGCTCATATGTTTTATTTTTTGCACCTAATATTTGAACAGGATTTTTTTACAAATTCCTCTATCTTCACTACTGTGAGCAAGAACTAAAAAATAAATTTCTTTAATGATTTTTTATTAATTATTAAACCGCTCATAACTAAATCTGCTTCCCTAAGAGTTAACGTGTTTCCTTCAATTGCATTAGAGTTATAAAAAAATTCAACTAAAAATTTCTCATTTAATCTTTGTAGTTAACCTTTTGTTAAAGCTCTTTTCTGTCTTAAAATGTCAAGTTTTTGATTAATTAAGTAAGCTAAATTTAGACCATTATTTTCTCTATTATCCTTTGGTTTATCAGATTCAACTGGTATTTGTTAAGAATTATTTTTCTTAAATGTGCCAAAAATTTTATTTTCTGAACACAATTCTCTGACCCTTCTCTCAGAGATATTTTATTTTTTGCTACTTCTTTTACCCTTATATACTTAATTTTCATAAATAAATTAAATAATCTGCGGAAGTTTATATCATTCGGAATGATATTTTTTAGCTAAAAGGAAGGAATTAAAATAAATATTATGTCCTTGATTTTACTAATTATTATTAACTTTATTTTTTACTTGAATTTCTTATATGTTATAATAAAAATGTTATTTTCAATACTATATTCATATTAAATAATTAAAAAATTATGTAAAGGAAGATTATGAATCATTTAAATATTTTTGCATTAGGTGGTTTAGACGAAAATGGAAAAAACTGCTATATTTTAGAATTCAATGATGAAATTTATATTATTAATTCAGGAGCTAAAATACCAATTAATTCATCAAATGGTGTGGATACATTAATCCCAGATTTTACTTATTTGGAAAAAAACAAGGATAGGATTAAAGGAATCTTTATTTCGGATGTTAAAAACGATAGTTTTAGTGCTTTACCTTGATTAGCAATGAAATTGCCTAAAATTAAAATTTATTCAAGTCCATTCAACAAAATTATGATTTTAGAAAGACTAAGTAAATATTCTATAAATCCTGAAAATGTCGAAGTTATTTCATTTAATAAAGAAGAAAAAGTAGGTAGTTTAACAGTTAAACCAATTATTGTTGCTGGTAGTTTACCAGGTTCAATTGGTTTTGATTTTATCACTCCTGATGGAGATATAATTTTCTTATTTAACTATGTTAAAGGTGATTTGGGAATTTATGGAAATACTAATTTTGATGAAATTAAAACTAATATAAATAATAGAAATGTTATTGCAATAGTTACTGACGCTGGTCGTTCAAATCACAAAGGTTATGCAATTGAAAAAATTAAATTGCCATTAAATTTAATTGAAGATTTCGAAAAAGCACTTCCAAATCAAAGAATAATTGTAGGTGCCTATGATGAAGAAATGGTTTCACTACACCAAATCCTTGATTTAGCTAAAAAACACAATCGTCCAGTAATACCTTACGGAAAAACTTATGGGCAATTACTTTATTTAATCAAACAAGTTAAACCGGATTTAGAATTACCAACAATTCTTGATTATCGTTCATTAAACAAACATGAAAATGCGGTTATTTTAATTACTGGTGCGGTTGAAAGACTTTACAATCGTTTTTTAAGAATTACTGATAATAAAGATGTTTTATTGAAACTCAAAGCAACTGATAAGGTGATTATGATGGCTCCGCCAGTTAATGGACTTGAGTCCTTGCAAGCAGTTTGTTTAGATGAAGTAGCAAGAATTACTCCACAAATTACTGATGCATCTGATAAAGATTATTTTTTCCATAGACCAATTCAAAACGATATTATCGATTTAGTTGAAAAGTTAAATCCAAAATATATAATTCCAGTTCAAGGACTTTACAGACATCTTGTAGATATTTCAAATGCATTAGGTGAATACAAAGGAACTAAAAAAACTAAATCTTTAATATTACAAAATGGAAAGATAGCTCATTTTATTGATGGAGTTTTATTTAGTCAAAATGGAAAAATTAAGAATGTTGGTGATACTATAATCGATGGTTTCGATGTAGGAAATATCTCTAGTGAAGTAATCAATGAAAGAGAATTACTTGGGCGCGATGGATTAATTTTAGTAGTTTTACATTTTAATTCAAAAACTAAAGAAATTAGCAATGATATGAAAATTGAATTTGTTGGTGTTATAGGTAAAGACGAAAAAGTTGAAACAACAAATTATGTAAAAGAAATTATCTATGATGTTGTTGAAAATGAAGTATTTAAAGGTATTAAAGATTTACAAGAGAGACTTAGAAAGGTAATTCGTAAAAAAATATTTAAGTTAACTGATAAGGAACCTTTAATTGCTGTTTCTTTCACTATTTTATAGATTAGAGTAGCTGAGCTACTTTTTTTATTATCAAATAATCTATATTAAATTAAATTTGTTTATAATTTAGACATGATTAAAAATAGACGAAAATTTGAAAACTATTCATATTTAGAAGAAAAAAGAAGAACCAAAATTTCATCCCTTTTTAGGTTATTTAAAAACAGAAAAGTTTTTAATGAACTAGACATCCCTTATGTAGAACAATTAAATGAAAACAATAGAATTCTAACTAAAAAATTAAACCTAAAATGACATATTTTAAGTTTGGTAATCATTTTTTTACTATTTGCCTATGCATTAATAGCTTCGATTGTTGAAGGATGATTTTTCTTGGATATTTATAAATATTCTATAGGTATGTACTTTGGAAATTCTTTTATTATTTTACTAATTTTAAGTGCTACTTGAGTGATAACAAAGTTAGTGTTAAATAGGAAAAGCGAACGCGCTTTTACATTATTTTCACGAATTAGAAAAGTGAATGTCATTACACTTTTAGGAGTTATTAGAAAAATTTTAATTTTATTATTTTTCATCTTAACCCTTGGTGAGCATATAATTATGCATTTTGTTTATAACTGATCTTTTGACTTTAATATTGGTTCAGTTAATTTATTCAAGCATGGATGATACTATATTTCAGGTTCAAATGTAAATTATCCAAATTCATTAAATAATATCGGAATGTTACTTGACTCCATTTACAACGTTTTTTATTACATTTCTGTTTCAAGTATACTCCCAATTTTTATTTGATTATTTTTGGTTTTATTTTTATTCATTCAAGCTATTCTAGTAGAACCTAAAAAAATATGAAAAGTTTACATGAGTAAAGGTAATTCACTTGAAAGTGTTAAAGAATATATGAATAGTCGTCAAAGTGTTTTTGTTGTTACTAAAGGTGTTCAATTGTATTTTTACACTATGATGATTATTAAAGGATTAATCACTGATAAATTAGATGTAATTAATTTTGCTGAATTAAAAATTAGAGTTATTGAAAAAACTATTGATAGTAAAAAAACTAAAGCAACAATTGATCTTAAAAGTGTAAGAAATAAATTTGTTAACTTGGAAAATGAGAAAAAAACTGACTTAGATCAAATTATCATAAAAGAAAATGAGTTTATTGTTAATCAAACAATTAATGACAAACTTTCTAAACAAACTAAAGAAACTGGCGAAGAACAACAAGTGAATGTTTCAATTAATAAAAAAAATGATCAAGAACGTGTTGCTAATCCTAATCCATTAAATGCCTATGAAACAACTTCTAATGGCACTCAAGAAAATATGTTTGAAGATATTTATGAAGAACCAATAAGTTATAATTCAACTTATGAAGATGCTTATGTTATAAGAGAAAATCAACCTAAAATTAATAATAATGCAAGTAATTCACCTTCTCAAAGTGTTAAAGAAGTTAAATTTGAGAAAGCAATTAAAAATAACACAAATCAAAAACCTAATTTAACTATTGAAGATGAAGATGAATTAGAAAGAGAAAAATTATTTAAAGAACTTGATGAATTTCTTGAATCAGTTGCTCCTAAAGATAAGAGGTAATTATGTTTAAAGAACTAATGTGGAATGAAGCTGAAAGTAAAATTGCAAGTACAAAAGACATTGTGTTTTTTGTTGAATTCACTACAAAATGATGCAATGATTGCAAGGTGATGAAACCTATTGTCGACTCACTTGCCGAACAATATGGTGAAGATACAAATATTCAATTTATTAAAATTGATGCTGAGGATTCTGAACTTTTTAGAAACTACACAAACAAGTTACAAATTCTCAAAGTTCCAACACATATGATTTTCTTAAATAATGAAATTATCAATAAAGGTTATGAATATTGACCAAAAGAGATACTTAATTCTTGAATAGAAAAAGCACTCTCACTCATTGAAAAAGAAAAAATTGATTATTAAAATCTCATCCACAAACTTTTATCACCTGTTTTACGGTGATTTTTTTATTGTCTAATATTCCAATTCATAAATATTTACCTTATTGAAGAAAGTAAACAGATACTTGACCACTCAAAATTGAAAATTAATTTCATATAGATGTTTATCTAAAAAATAAAATATAATATATAAGTATAAATTTAGGAGGAATTATTTTATGAAAAATAAATTAATATTAGGAGTTTCTGGAGCTTTAACAATGACTTCATTCATTGCTTTATCAGCTTCATGTGGTAGCTCTAGTCAAACAGAAAAACCAAAGGAAGACCCAAGCAAAGATCCTAGTAAAGATCCAAGCACAACTCCATCAAATCCAAATGTAGGTGGAAATGGTTCAGTTTTTGATGTGGATTATAATATTAACGATGAGTTTGTTCCTATTGCTAATAAAAACAACTCAGCAGTTGCCGGATATTATGATCAAGATAGTGAAAAAATAAAAATTGGTGTAACTTGATCAAAAGGTAATAACCAATTCAAAATTTTAAAAGCATTAATTGAATATTATAATGCTCATGTAAAATCTGCAAGCGACAAAGAAATTCAACTTGACAATATTGGTTCTGCTTATGGTGAAGGTGGAAAAAAAGTTGACAACTTTTTAACCAGTCATGACGCAACAGGATCATATAACTTAATTTTTAACTATTCACCTAATGCAGCTAAATTAGCTGAAAAAGGTATGTTACTTAACTTTAGAGATAAAGAGGAAGAATTTGATTTAAAGAAAACTTACTTTGATAAAAACTTCACTAAGGTTAGTGATAACGTTGAACACATTCAATATCCTAATGGATTCTGAGTTGTTCCAGGTTTCAAGAGTACAAATACTTTATCAATTAATCAACCTGTTTTAGCTTATATTCTTAAAAATATGGTTGAAAATGGTGCTACAGTGGATAAAGATTTTGAAGAGCTATATAACAAAATTCTTAAAGCTGGTTCTGCTGATGAAAAAGGTGTTGAACAAATATGAGGAACAACTGTATCAAATGTTAAGGACCTTGTTAAAGGTTATGTAATTAAAAGTACAATTTTGACACAATATCAACAAATGTTACATTTCTCAGAAATTGCACAAAAAATGTTCACAAATTCTTCTAAAGCAAACACAGGTCTTCATGTAATGGGGATTGATGATGCAGCGGGAGTTTTCAATCAATCGATGTATTCACATGGTCTAATTACTGATATGAATGAAGATGGACTTCACAAACTTGGTAAAGATAAAGGTGTTACAAAAGTTTTATTTGACAATATTAATAAAAACGATACTACAAAAAGAGCAGCTGAAGAAATTTTCAACTCAATTAAGAGTGCCCTTGAAGCAAATGGTTTAAAACTTTATGGTGATGGTGCTTATGCTTCGAATGACCAAGTTTACCACAAAATGGCTTTCTCAATTGGTTCAAGTGCAGGATACTCACACAACTACAACAATGCTGAAAAACAAATCAACTTCCAAGCTAGCTTAAGTGCAGGAGACATTGAATTAGCTCTTACAAAAAATAATGTTTATAAACTTAATACTAGTGTTTCTGAAGAACATCAAAATAAAGGTGTAAAAACATACATTTCAAAATACAACAATTTAATTTTCAGTTATTCAGCAAGTGTAAATGAAAATGAAGTTGGTGGATATGATTATAAATTTGCATCGCAAGAAGATGAAGAATTATTTGTAAAAAATCAAAAATTAATCGATGCAAACAGAATTCTTTTAATTAGTGATGATAATGCATCAAAAACAGCTGAATTAGAAAAAGTACTTAGAGCTTTAGAAGTTAATGCAAGTAATCAAGTAGCTTATTTAGGAAAAGTTGAAAGTATTAAAACAAAAGGAAGATTCGTTTACTTTATTGGATTTAAGGGTGAATCTACAAATGATGGTGATTTAAAAGCTTCTGAAATTGGAACACTTAATTTATTGGATTCTAAAAATAAATTACTTCAAGTAATTGAAACATCAGGAGAAAAAATCTTAAGTCAATCAGAATTATTAGTTATGTCTACTCCATTGAAATGAAATGATGCTTCATCAAGATCAATTGTTTACACACAAGGTCCATCAATTATCGGAATTCATGGAACTACCGAAGATGACAAACAAACCAAAAAATTCGTTAAATGACTTTTAACTTCAATCGATAAATTCATTTTAGATAATACTAGTGATTTTAGTAAGAGTCTTAAAGATTTCTTTGCTAAAGAACATACAGCGGTTGAATATATTCAATATGTTGCTAACTACTTTATTCCTACAGCTAACTTCACAGAATTACCAGATAATCAATTTGGTACAAACGCCGCTTTAAATGTTTCATTACAAATGTTCAAAAACGCTGCTTTAAATGATGATGTGTTTATTTTTGAAGAACCAGGAGCAACATTATCAGATAAATTTAGATCTCAAATTGTTTCGCAATTCAAAACTGTTCAAAATAAAATTGAACAAGGTAAATCGAATGAAATTGACTTTGTTAACGATTTCGTAAATCAATTAAATCCTGAAAAATAACATTTTAATAAAAATATAATTTCTTATGTATAGGAAATTGTATTTTTATAAAGAAAGAAAACAAATGTTTAAGAAAAAATACAAACTATTGTCTTCATTTATTAGTGTACCATTGGTAGTTTCTACAATTACATTATCTGCTTCATGCGATGGTTCAAAAAAAGATGAGAATCCTATTGATACTAAACCAAGCAATCCTGAAACAAACGATAATTTAATAAAACCATTTAAACTTGTTTTAAATACAGATGAAAGTGGAACGCTTGGGATGTTTAAAGATGAGAACAATAGAACAATTTCAAGAATAGATATACAAAATTTAATTGAGAAAAAACTAAAAGACATTGTTAACAATCATGTTGCAAATGTTAAAAGCAACAAAATATTTAATTCATGAAGTGAATTTGACTTTGAAAATAAATTAGGTTATTCGCTAAAAGAAATGTGGCCAGATTTAAAAATTGAGTTTGTTGGTGATGAACTTAAATTAGATGAACCTGGGCAATTATATTTGAATATTGTTAGTGAAATAAGTTACCCCGATACTGATACTGTAATTAAATCATTCGACAAAAACACTTCTTCCTTAAAAGACATTAAACAAACATTAAGATTTCAAATTGTTTTTAGAAGTGGTTCTAAAATAGTAGTTATTAGAAACACAGACTTTCTTATTGATCTAGTGCAAGAGAAGTCGTTTAAGTCTATTGCTGAAGTTGAGAATTCAGCTTTAGGACAAGAAAAATTCAGACCAGTTAATATTGATTGAAATAGTGAAATTTATAAACCATTAGTTATGAGAGGAAAAATTGTTTCTATTTCTGATGGTGATACAGCAACAATTAAACTTACTGAAGTGCCAACTAAATTCGAAGAAACTTATTCTGTAGGTTCGGAATATAAAGTTAGAATAGCATCAATAGATACACCTGAAAAAGCTGTTGGTTCTGGTTCAAGTTCAGTGAAATCAAAACCATTTGAATATACTTTTGCCGAATGATCAACAAAGTTTGCTGAAGAGAATTTAATGGGTCAAGATGTAGTGTTTTGATCTAATGGTGAAGAAGATGCTTATAAAAGACTAGTTGGAGACTTCTTTATAAACAAAAAAGATGACCCAAATGGTAATTATCAATATTCTTATTCAGCTGAAATTGTAAGAGCAGGATTGACATTACCTTATGATACAAAATCAGAGAATTTTCGTTCAACATATCAAAGTGATAAAACAGCATATAAAACCAAAATTTATCCAATAATAGCCGAAGCTGCTGAAGAGGCATTTATAAACCAAAATGGTTTCTATAAGTTTGTAAGTAATCCATTTGGAATACAAAAAACTATATACAGAAATAAAGAAAATTCAGGTTGAGATTTATTTTTCCGTCGTTCAGTGTTCACTAACCGTGGAGATTTATTTGAAATCCAACCCAAAATGCCATTTAGTATCTTAGATTGAATTAAAGAATTAGAAAATAACAAGGAAAAATAGTAATGGAAAAACAAAAAAATATTAAAAATAAGTACTCAATGTCTTTATTAACTGAAGAACAAATTAAAATTATTGAAAAACTTTCTGAAGATTCTGATAATAGAGATCAAGGGGAAATTCCTGCAATCGAACTTAAAAACTTATACATAGATTTTGGTGAAACATTGGCCGTTGATGATGTTAGTTTTAAGATTCCAGAAGGAAAATTAGTTACACTTCTTGGGCCATCAGGTTCTGGTAAGTCTACTACATTAAATGCTATAGCTGGACTTCTTACACCAACATCAGGTAAAATTTTATTCAGAGGAAAAGATGTTACTAGCTTTTCACCACAAAAAAGAAAACTTGGTTTTGTGTTCCAAAACTACGCACTTTATCCACATATGTCTGTTTATGCAAATATAGCATTCCCTCTTAAAAATGACTCTGCTTGAAAAAGCAATGTAGTTTTCAAAAAGAATTTAGCAAAAAATAAAATATTAGAAATCTATCTTAGAAAATTAGGGGCAACTAGCGAAGAAATTCAAGAACTTCACACAGCACATAAATGAACAAAAACTATTTCTGAAGAACTTACTTTTAGATTAAATAATATTAATGCTAAATTATCAAGCGAATTAGAAGTAGCACAAAGTAGATATAAATTAGTTTCTGTTCACGAAAATTCAGAATTATCAAAACTTGCAAAAGATATTCTTAAAAATCAATCATTAACTAAAAAAGAGACAAAACAAAAAATTAAGTTAGTTAAAGAAAAATTCAAGGAAAATAAAAACTCAGGATTAGTTCAATCTAATTTAACACATTCTGAAGTATTACAAAATCTTGATAAAAAATTATTAAAATTTAATCCATCAAAAAATATTGATGAAATCAAAAAACAAATCGAAGATGTTCAATCAGCTATTTTATCTTTAACATCGGTTGAATTTGATAATTTATTACTTTCTGAAAGAATTAAAGTAATTAAAGCAGAAGGTAAACTTATTTCACTTGTAATGAAATATAAATACCAAATTAATTCTTTAAAAATTAGAGAAAAATACAAAGAAGAAAAAATAGTTGAGAAAAACAATTATGAAAAAGCAAGAGTTGATTATAAATTGGCTTATGCTGAAAATGAAGAGTTAAAAACATTAAAATCTTACGATAAAACATTAGCAAAATTAGTAAGAAATAACTATAATCACGTTAAGAAAACTTTATTAGCTAAGTATCCAACATTGGATAAAGTTATGAAAGAAGATGCTTCTCAAGGTCGCCAAATGTTAGACACAAATGAAAAAGAAGCTATCAAGGAATATACAAAAGACATTGTGTCTATTCGCCAAGCAATTCATAATGAAGTTATGGAAGTTGCAAAACGTGTTGAAATAATTCCTATCCTTCAAAAGAAACCTACCCGTTTATCAGGTGGTCAACAACAACGTGTATCAATTGCACGTGCTATTGTTAAAAAACCTCAAATATTATTAATGGATGAGCCTCTTTCAAACTTAGATGCCAAATTACGTATTTCTACCCGCCAATGAATTCGTGAAATTCAGCAATCTCTTGGAATTACAACTGTTTTTGTTACACATGACCAAGAAGAAGCTATGAGTATTAGCGATATAGTTATCTGTATGTCTATGGCTAGAGTTCAACAAATGGGTTCACCAATGGAACTTTATAATAGACCTAAAAACCAGTTCGTCGCTAGATTTTTAGGGATGCCTGAAATGGGTCTATTCCCTGCTAAATATGAAAAAGGTGAAATTTATATCGATAAAACAGTTATATCAAATATCGATATTAAAGATAAAGAAAGTGCACAACTTAACATAGGTGTACGTTCAGAAGATTTTGAAATAGTTAAAACAAAATCTAGAGCTGACTTTACAGGTATAGTAAAAGTTGTTGAAAACTTTGGAAAAGAAAGTAAATTAATTGTTGACGTTCCAAATATCGGTAAAATTAATTTCTTACTTGATAATAGAATGCACTATGAATTAGGACAAGATATTTACTTTAATCTTCCAAAAGATAGACTTCACATTTTTGATGCAATAACTGAAGAGAGATTACAATATGAAGTTAAAAAGTAATTCTTCTTATGCAAAAATTGGTGAAAAATTTAAACCCTTATTTAACTGATCACTCAGAAAACAATCAGTTTCAAAATCAAATGTATCAACAACAGTTTTAGACAAAAGAACTCCATTTTACGTTCCTTTTGTTCTATTATTACCTGCTTTAATATTAATTTTCATGTTCACTATTGTTCCAATGATTTATAACATCATAAACTCATTTTCTGATAGTGTTACATTAAAATTCACACTTAAAAACTATATTCAAACTTTTTCATCATTAGAATATGCTATAGGTTTTAGAAACTCATTTATTTATGGAATTTTAGTTTTACCATTTGTTTTGATGATTTCATTAGTCATTTCGTCAGTTATAGCTAAACTTTATAGAAAATGAGCAAGAGGATTCTGACAAACAGTATTCTTTATGCCATATATTACTAATGGTGTTGCCATCTCACTTACATTTATTCAAGTTTTTGAACAAAAAGGTGTTTTAAACCAAATTATAGGTACTGACATCGCTTGATTAAAAGAAGGTTCACCAGATGGTTTTCATGCAGTTATTGCATTAATAATTAACGGAGTATGAAGTGGATTAGCATTTAATATTCTTATTTTTACTACAGCTATGCTTTCAGTAGATAAAAATTTATACCACTCAGCTTCAATTGATGGTACTGGAGGAGTGAAACAATTCTTCTCAATTACTTTACCATCGATCAAATCTACGATTAACTTTTTAATAACACTGGGAATAATTGGTGGAATTAAAGTTTTCCCACTTGCATTATTTGAGAATAAACCTACTGATGCTACAGCTAATGGTGCGTCAACATTGATGTTATACATCTATCAAAAAACCCAAGAAGGAAACCTATATATTTCTGGAGCATCAAGTATAGCATTATTTATTATTGGAGTTACATTCTCATCAATCATACGTGGTGGATTCTTTGCGGCACAAACTACATTAAATTACTTAGGAGAAAGAAATGTTTGAGTTAAAGTTGAAATGACAAAACATACTAATAAAGAGACGCTTAAGAAGAAATAAAGAAAAAGTAAGCGGTCAAGTTAGAGAAAGCTCGTTATTTAATGTCGCATCTATTTCACTCCTTAAATTATTACTTTTATGTTTATTCGGTGTAATAATTTTATTCCCATTCTTCTTAATGATTTCATTTTCATTTTTCTCATGAAATGAAGCATTAAATCTAAAAAATGACTTTAGAATTTTACCTTCATTTAATGATTCATACTTCATGATAGATGGGAAAGACGTACCATTAACTTGAAGTGAAGGTATTAGATTTAACTATATGACTGCTATAAAAAATGAAGGTTATTGAACAGCAGTCTCAATAACAGGGTTAAATGTTTTACTTTCAGTTGTACTTAAAGTATTTATCACAATTCTAATGGGATATGCTTTTTCTCTTAGAAACTGAAGAGGTAAAGAATTTGTTTGATTCTGTGCTTTAGCACTTCTAGTTTTACCTGAAGTAGCTCTTCTTTCTGGTCAATACAAGGTTGTTCGTGACACTCGTATGAACGAAACCACAGTAGGATTTTTATTCACAATCGCCTTACCATTCGTAGCTTCAATATTCAATGCAACTATGTACAAAAATGCTTTTGAATCAATTCCAGGTAGAATTAAAGAAGTTGCTTTGGTTGATGGAGCTGTTGGTGCTAAATATTTATTTAAGATTGCCATCCCTATGGTAACACCTACAACTTGAACTATTGTTATTCTTACAGCTATTGCTTCATGAAATACATATTTATGAGCTTCTATTGTAGTGTTTGGAGATAGTGATAATCTTAAAGTTGTTTCAGTTTGATTATTCAAAGCTGGTCTTGTTTATAATGGCGATGAACCAATGACACTTCAATCTATTAAAATGGCAGGAGCAATTCTCGTTAACATTCCTATGTTTATTGCATACTTTGTATTTAGAAAAAGAATTATGAATGCCGTTTCTAGACAAGGTTCAACAATTAAAGGATAATTTATGAAAAATTATAAAGTTAAAATCGTTATCTGAAGTGTTGTATTATTAGTTTCTATCATCGCTATTATTCTTTTATCAATTAATATTCATCAATTAAAGGAAACAATGGATTTATTCAACGTTGTTGAATTAGATTCTCAAATTCAAAGTACATATAAACTTATTAGAGCATATAGTATAGGAGGGTTAGCATTTGCATTGATTCTATTTGTATTATCGAGTGTAATTACATACGCTGGTTTCAAATCGTGAAGATATGTTGAAATGTTTGGATAAAATGAAAAGAAAAATTAACAAACTTTGACTTTTATTGGGTGCAGTATCAGTTGCGTCAACACCAATTATAGCTAGCTCTTGTATATATGAAAATCACCCTTCAGTAGTTTTTGCTAAGAACTTTATCAAATCAAATTACTGAAAAGATAATGCTAAGAATATTGAAAATAAAATTTCTGAAGAACTTTCAAACACTGAAATTAGAAAGTTCTATGATGAAATAATGGCAAACATTAAGTTGCAATCTACTTTTTCAAGTTACGATATTTTTACACCAAATAGCATTATTACTATTAATGTTACCGGAAGAGATGAACAAGAAATTAATGCTTTATTAAAATCTATGGATTCGGTAGTACGAGCTGTACTTGAAGAAACACCATTTTATGCATTATATTTGATGAATAAAAACTCAATATTAAAAAGAGAAAATAACAAAATAACCTTTGATTATAAATCGAGTGAAGCAGTATTCAATTATATTCAAGCTTCTGATTTTGTTCACTTACTAGATCTATATAAATCACAATCAGACAAAAGTATTGAAAATGTATATAAAAATGTAGTTTTTGATTACATTAAAAATAAACCATTCAATTTCGATAAGTATAGTCCATACTATAATGAATACAAGAATAATATGTCGATAACTCACTCAATAGTTGCAGGATTAGGACCAGTATATGTTCTTAATAATACTGACAAAGTTGGAAGAGAATCTGATGAAACTAAAGTTTTTGCCGAAAAACTTTCTAATGATGATGAATTATCAGAAGAATTTATGAATTCGCCAGTTGAATTTGTTGAGGATCATCCAGATTTACTTTACTACGATTCATATCATGGTGAAATCGAAAGAACAAGTGAAGGTATATATCTTCATGGTGTTGCTGCATCTGAACGTATGATCAAAGAAACACTAATTGAAATAGAAGAATTAACTGATCTTGCACTTAAGTATAGAGAATTAAAATCCGAAAATAGGTTAGAAGAAGCAAACAAAGCTAAAGAGGAAATGTTAAATTATATTAATAACAGTCAATATTTAAAACAATCTTACGAAAAACAAGTTGAATATGTTAAAGATAAAAAATCAAAAACAATTTCTAATATTTATCATTATGTTGAATTTTATGCACTTTCATTGTTCTTATTAGGTTATAAAAATATAGAACTTATTTCATTAGAATGACCCGAAGGAACTGAATATAGTGAATTTAATAAAACAAATTTAAGATATTTTGTTATCAAAATCAAAGATTCTAAAGGTCAAATAAAATACCTTGATCCATATAGAGATTATATGAATTACTCTCAAAACAAAGAATATAATTTTGGACAAGTGTATGATAATATTCCTCAAGGATTCACGATTTCAAGTGAGTTTAAATAAAAAATAAAAATACAAGTACTTTATATTGCTTGTATTTTTATTTTCTTTAAAAAGATACCTAATGTGGTAGAATTAATAAGCACAAAAAAGTTTTTATGGTATAATTGCATAGCAATGGCACCATAGCCAAACGGCCAAGGCATGAGTCTGCAAAACTTTGATTACGGGTTCGAATCCCGTTGGTGCCTCCAGTGCGCTCGTAGCTCAACTGGACAGAGTGTTAGGTTACGGCCCTAAAGGTTGCGGGTTCGACTCCTGCCGGGCGCGCCATATAATTTTTATTACCGATCTCTCCGTTTTTGGAGATTTTTTTTTATTTAAAAATGCCATATTAGGCATTTCTAACTGCAAAGTTAATAAACTTAGTTTTTTTATTATAAGTTTTTTTCTTGTTATTTTTTTGATACATCTTATTATTAAGATTTATAGTCTTATTTTTAATAATAGGCGTTAAATAATTTTTAATATTTAGCATTACTTTGTCGTTTTCAGCTATTTTAAGGTAATATTTGATAATATCATCACTAAAGAAATATTGAAAATTATTGTACATCTTAATAACATTAGATAACTCATCTAAAATTTTATTTTTTAATACGTCTGGGTATTTCATAATTTTACCATTAGTATTAAATTCATCTCTATCAACAATTTTTAATTCTTTTTGTGGATAACATTTAACATCTAAATCATAATCTATGAATTTGATTGTATCATCTTCAAAAATAGGTGTTGATGCCAAATTAATATATCTATAAAATCCATTCTTTTTAATTAGAACTAAACAATTGAAATTTTGTTTTTTAGGCATAAATCATATAACAGGCTCTTTATAAACTCAACCCGCCCCATTTAATTCTGTAACTTTAGTTTTATATAATATTAAAACTATGTGTTTTTCGTTGTTATAAATGATCTTAGCTTGATTCCATTGTCTATACAAAAGGCCGTTAAACTTATATGCTTGTACTTTAAGAATAGTTCCTATTCTTAAATCATTTATTTTTACATGCATTTTAACATCCTTTAATAATTAAAGATTCTTACTCTCTCAGCTGAATCTTTATCATCTAAATTAGTTTTATTTTTTACTATTATATAACTATTTTTTTCATTTAAATCATAAACTTCACTAACAACATCTCTATTTTTAGGTAAGGTTATTATATCTTCAACAATTTCATCTTGTTGAAATTCTCCATCATTATTTTTATCTAATCAGTAACGTATTACTGAAGAATCCTTAATTTTAGTGCTATCAATAAATTCTTTAGTAATGTATGATTTGAATTCTTCTATATAACCAACGTCACTAGGATTTAGGTTAAAGTTTTTAACTTTATTTTTTCTATTAAATATTGAACCAGTATACCCTTGAAATCTAAATATTTCGTGTGTATCAAATTCAGCTAAAATATATGGATTAGATAAATCATTTGATTCAAAAACAAAACCTTTATATTCTGAATTAGCAGGTAAATAGCCAATCAATTTTATTTTCATTGTGTCAATAGGTTCAATTGCTACCGTTTCATCATTTGGACTAATTTTACTTGCATTATTTTTTTGAATATTAACTATTTGAGAAATTGTTTTACCATATCCCATTGTTTCTAAAAGTAGTTTATAAAATTCTTTAGCTTTATTTGTGTCAGTTTGTAGATAGTTTTCATAAATTAATGAGATGTTTTTATTTGTGTTAAATAAATTATTTGCTGCTAATTTAACAACTG
Organism: Mycoplasma anserisalpingitidis; assembly: GCF_007858495.1. Lineage (NCBI taxonomy): Bacteria > Bacillati > Mycoplasmatota > Mollicutes > Mycoplasmatales > Mycoplasmataceae > Mycoplasma > Mycoplasma anserisalpingitidis. The sequence continues at coordinate 781,515 of NZ_CP041663.1, forward strand.
GATTTAATAGTGTTTTAGAATAATCTACATATAGTGAATTTGGAATAAAATCATTATAATAAGCTCTATTTTGATATGTTAGTGATTCTAACCCATATCAACTACTTCTATAAACTAAGTTTTTATATGTGGTAGAATCTTTGACTGGGCTTTCTTCATATGGTAAATAATAAGGGATAAAGAAAGCTTTAGTTAACTCTCTAGGAATTAACTCGTCAATAGAATAATAATATTTAATTGATTCAGTTTTAATGTCAAAAATATACGAATCATCATTTTTACCAATTTGTGAAATAAAATAATTTTTATTTGGATAATTTTCATTGGAGTTTTCATTAGCAATTTTTCAAAGATCATTTAAACTTAAGTTCGCAAATAAACTGTAATTGTTATTAACTTCGGGGTATTTTTTTGTTGAGTTATAACCTAGTTGTTCTTTAAAATTATCTACAAAATAACTATTTCAAGTTGAAGTTAAACTGCCTTCATCACTTTTTGTGGTGATTAGTGTTGTGTTTTTATTTAGATCAATATTGCTAGAATTTATACCAACTTCAGCATAAGTTTTAGCTCAGTAATGAAGGTATTCGTGAAAAATTGTTGGAATGATATTTTGTACTTTAGTCTCAATATCATAACCATTTTCAGCTAAAAAATCAGCATTAATATAAATAGTATTTACATTTGAAATAAATAGTCCTCTAACAGAATCATCGACAATATCATAGTCATTAATATGAATTGCATTTAAATTGAATACCTCGGGACCAAAAGGTATTTTATTTTTAAATTCTCTTGCTAGATATTTTAATCCTTCATCACCAAGTAAAAATCTTGGACCTTTATCATCTTCATAGTAACAAAAATCAATAAATTTAATTTTTGTATATGGGTCAATATATTCAATTACTTTCTTACCTTTGATTTGTTTATCATATTTAAATTCAGTATGATTTACTTTTTCATCACTTTTATTAAAAAGTAAATATTCATTATTATAGTTAGCATTTTCTTTAGAATTATTATCAAAAATTGGCTCAGTTATTAATTTTGAGTCAATGCTATAATCATCAGATTTATTTTTGTTTATTGCTATATATGACTTTTTTTTATTTGTTATTTGTTCAGTGAATTCTTTAGCTATTCCAAAACTTATCAATATTCCAGAAATACCTAATAAGGTACCTATTAAAGTTCATAAAATAATTTTTTTACTTTTTTTCATGAAAATATTATAAACTCATTTTTATATTTAGTCCATCTAATAAAAGGTATATTTTTTAATTAAATGAAAAAGTTATATAAAATATGGAAAAACATGAAAATATTGAATTTTTGCTCTAATTGATTTAAAATTTAAATGTAAAGATATTTATTCGGAGGTTTTATGTATAAATACAAAGCAGTTTTAGTTTCATCAAGAGAAAAAGTAGCGGAAGCCAATACATTAATGGAACTTGAAGGTCAAATAAAATCTTTTAGAAGAGGACAAAAGAGAGGTGAACACACTAGAGCAAACGAAAAAATTGAAATAATTCACACTGAAAGAAATAATTTAGAAGGTAAAAGAAATTCTAAGGAAGAATTACTAAAAGTTGTTTAAAATATATTAAGTAGCCTTTGCTACTTTTATTGTACAATTAATTCTATGAGAATTAGAAATAATCCTAAAGCACCAAGCACTTTGGAAAATAGTGATTTTGTAGTTAAAAGTTTTCCATTTATACTAAAAGAAAATGACGTCTTAGAAATTGGAGCAGGTAAAGGTGAAATGATTTGCAAACTTGCATCATTAAATCCAGAAATTCGCTATATTGCATTTGAAAAATTTGAAACAATAGCTGCAATTATTGTTAAAAGAATAAATGAACTTCAACTTAAGAATCTTTTTGTTATTTGCAAAGATGCAGCTACAATTAATGAATTAATTAAAGGTAAAACAAATAATATTTGATTAACTTTTAGTGATCCATGACCTAAAAAAAGACACGCTAAGAGAAGATTAACTAATAGGGAATTTTTAAAACAATATCAAGAATTGTTGACCGACGAAGGAATATTAAAGTTCAAAACAGATAATGATAAATTATTTGAATATTCGATTGAAGAATTAAATGAACAAAAATGAAATATCATTAACATTACTAATGATTTACACAATTCTAAATTTAATAGTAATAACATAAGAACCGGATATGAACAAAAATTTGCTTTACTAGGTAAAAATATAAATTATTTAGAAGCTAAAAAACCTCAATAATCAAACTGTTAAAAGCAGTTTTTTATTTTAAATTTTACTTTTGTGTCTTATTTACCTAGTTGGAAAAAACAAGTAAAATGATAAAATTTAATATATTATATATATTAAATAATTTAAGGCGGTTTTATGGCTGAAAAAGAAAAAAATAATTTATTAGAAAAAGAACAAGAAGTTAAAGAAAAAGAACTTGAATTCATCACTGATGATGATTTTGAAGATGAAGAACAATCTATTGTTTTTAAGAAAAAACCAAAAATTATTAAAGAAGAAGAGGAAGAAGAAATTCCTCAAAATGACGAGAATTATGTTATCCAATCTCAAATAATAGATGAAAGTGTTGAAGGACTTCAACCAAGAGAACTTGATACCGAAATCAAAACATCTTTCTTAGAATATGCGATGAGTGTTATTGTTTCTAGAGCCCTTCCTGATGCTAGAGATGGATTAAAACCGGTTCATAGACGTATTTTATATGATATGTCTGAATTAGGTATCACACATAGTACACAACACCGTAAAAGTGCCAGAATTGTTGGGGATGTACTTGGAAAATACCACCCCCATGGCGATACATCAGTTTATGAAGCTATGGTAAGATTAGCTCAGGACTTTAGTATGAGATACCCACTTGTTGATGGACATGGTAACTTTGGTTCTATTGATGGTGACGGTGCGGCTGCAATGCGTTATACTGAAGCTAGATTAAGTAAAGTTGCTTCGTTAATGTTGGATGGAATAAAAAAAGATACTGTAGATTTCATGGATAACTATGATGCTACAGAAAAAGAACCAACAGTTTTACCATCTAAGTTTCCTAACCTTTTAGTTAGTGGAGTTTCAGGTATTGCAGTTGGTTTAGCTACAGAAATTCCACCACACAACTTAACTGAAACAATTAACGCAACTATTGCTCTTGCTAAAAACCCAGAATTAAACACTCTTGAATTAATGGAATATATTAAAGGACCAGATTTTCCTACTGGAGCAACTATTTTGGATATTGATGCAATCTATACAGCATATGACACTGGCCGTGGTTCAATTCCTATGAGAAGTAATTGCGAAATTGAAGAGTTCGCCAGCGGTAAGTCAAGAATTGTTGTTACAGAAATTCCTTACGGAATTAGAAAAACCACAATTATTGAAAAAATCGCTAAACTTCATAAAGAAAATGTAATTCAAGGTATTAGTGAAATTAGAGATGAATCTAATAGAGAAGGTATTAGATTAATTATTGAAATTAAAAAAGGATTTAATCCTAATATTATTCTTAATATGCTTTACACTAAATCGGTTTTACAATCTAATTTCAATGTTAACATGGTTGCATTAGTTGATGGAGAACCTAGAACAATTACTCTTAAGGAAGCTTTAGAAATTTATTTAAAACACCAAAAAGATGTAACTACTAGAGGACTTAGATTTGACTTAAATAAAGCCGAGGATAAATTACACATCCTTCTAGGTTTAAAAATTGCAATTCAATTTATTGACGAAGTAATTGAAATTATTAAAAAATCAAAAACTGACACTGAAGCTCAAGAAAAATTATCAGCTAAATTCGAGTTAAGCGAAAGACAAACAAAAGCAATTCTTGATATGTCTCTTAGAAAGCTTACTGGTTTAAATGTTGAGAAAAATGATGAGGAAATCAGCGAACTTGAAGCTGAAGTTGCTAGAATTAAAGAGATTCTTTCAGATGAAAATAAATTAGTTGACTTAATCATTAATGAACTTGAAGAAGTTAAGAAACAATATGGTGATGCACGTAGAACTAAAGTGGATCCAACAAGTTCAAGAAAAATTTCAAATGAATCATTAATTCCTGAAAATGACATTGTAATTACATTAAGTGTTAAAGGTTATGTAAAAAGAATGAATCTTGATGAATACCGTGAACAAAAAAGAGGTGGAAAAGGTTCATATTCAGCAAAAACATATGATGACGATGATATTTCATTAATTTTACAAACCAAAACTCATACAGATTTATTACTTTTTAGTAATTTTGGAAAAGTTTACAAAAAAAGAGGTCATGAAATACAAGAAGGTAATAAACAATCTAAAGGAATTCCTTTCATTAACTTAATTCCAACCTTAAGAGTTAATGAAGGTGAAAAAATTATTTCAATTCTTCCTGTAGATTCGTATGATGAAGATAAATTCTTAACAACAATAACAAAAAATGGAATTATCAAAAAAACTGATTTAACTTTATTTAGCAATATTAATCGTGCCGGATTAAATGCCTTCAAACTTAAAGATGAAAATGATGAACTTTTAACTGCATTTATAGTTGATGAAGAATCAACAATTCTTGTTGCAAATAACACTAATAATGCAATCAGATTTAAATCTTTAGATGTTAGAGCAATGGGTCGTAATGCTGTCGGAGTTAAAGCTATGAACTTAGATGAAAACACCATAGTTTCGGCTTCATCTGAAAACGATGGTGATTATATTCTTTCAATTGGAAGTGAAGGATATGGAAAATTAACTCATAAAGACGACTTTAGAATAACTAGAAGAGGTGGAAAAGGTGTTACTGCTATAAATGGTGAAAAAGCAGGAAACTTAATTTTTGCTAAATTCGTTTCTAAAGAAGATCAAGCATTAATTATTACAAAACTTGGATTAACAATTAGATTGAATTTAGGAAATGTAAGTGTAACTTCAAGAAATACTAAAGGTGTTAAAATTATCGACATTAAGAATAATGATGAAATTGTTAGTGTAGAAATTATTAAATCAGATCAAATTTCTGAAAATGAATTAAACTAGAATTAATTTCTAGTTCCTTGATTATACTTTCAAGTGCAAACATATTTGTGTTTGTGCTTTTTAGTTTAAATTAGTTTAAAATAAAAAAAGAGAAACCAACTAAAACCAAACAATGTTTCTCTTTTAACCCTTAAATTTGAAATGAGGTCATATGAATTATACACAATTAAAACCAGAAGAAAGATTAATTATTGAAATCAACTACAGTTCCAAAACATTAAAAGAAATTGCAGAAATGTTAAAAAGATCTGTAAGTACAATCTCTAGAGAAGTTAAACGAAATTCGAATATCTATGGAGAATATGATGCTGCATACGCTAATAAAAAAACTAAAATTCGAAAATGCTATTCAAGGAATCATAATGCTTTTGCAGACAAAGAATTTAATGATTTCTTTGCAGCACACTATGAAAAAAATTACCATGGAGTTGAAGCTACTCTTAAACTTTATCAGGAAAAAACAGGTAAAAAAGGTTATTCTATCAGAACTATTTACAAGTGAATTAAATTAAATATTTGAGTCCTGAAAATGAAAAATCGTTTAAGAAAAGGTTATGTTAAGAATGGTAAAAGAAAGACTGATTATAAGATTAGATTAACTCATGGTAACAAGTTTGTTTTCCCTATACCTATGCGGCCTAAAAGTATAGAAACTAGAAAAAAATGGGGTCATTGAGAAATTGACTTAGTTATTGGAAGAAAGGGAAAGGGATATCACAACTTACTAACTTTAACAGAAAGAAAAACACGTTTTACCATTATAAAAAAGGTCACTAGCAAATTTTGATTTGAGATAAACAAGGTGCTGAATGAAATAATTAAGGATTATCCATTCCCATTTTTATCAATAACTTCTGATAATGGATTTGAATTCCAAGCCTTGGGATTAGTAGCCTATAAAAATGACTTATTAATTTATAAAGCACAACCATATTGTTCATTTCAAAGAGGTTCGAATGAACATTTAAATGGACTAATTCGTAGAAAATTCAAAAAAGGATTTGATTTTACAGAACTGAATGACGAAGAAGTTCAAGAACTTCAAGATGAAATAAACAATATGCCAAGAAAAATTTTTGGTTTTAAATCTTCTAGAGAAATGGCTGAACAAGAGTTAAATATAGAAATGATTTTGCTAGATCTATTACCTAATCTTGAATAATAAAATGTGGTCTTTGACCACATATATCCCAATTTCAACCACAATACGTTTTACATAATATTTTGTTGATAAACTTTCCACTCAAACGCCGTGGAGAGGCTTTTGATTTTTTCCGTTATTAAACCACACTTCTAATGTGGTTCTTTTTCTCTACGCTCAGTCGCCACTCTGGCTTTTCTTTTTAAAAATTTATAGGGAAGCGTCCTAACGGACTGATCTGCTCAAGCGCCGCGAGGCTTGTTTTCTCAAAAAATCTACCAATTTTAATGTAAAATATTGTTAAGAGAAGCGTTTGCACTTCAAGGTTTAAAAAAGGAACTAGAATTAATTTCTAGTTTTTCTTTTTGAATTTAATAAACTTTTTGTTTTAATATTTTAAAATATTGATATGACTAAAGAATATTACCAAAGAAAATGACTTAATTTTTATGAATCTAATGAATACATGCAAAATAAAGTTAACATTATATTTAATAACTGAGAATTAAATAAAGAGAGTTTTTTAAGAAGTCCAGAAGTTGGAAACAAAGGAATTAAATTTAGCGATGATTTTGGATATTCGTATTTCTGCGAGTTTTCAGTTGAAACAATTTTAATGATTTTTTGTACTATGCTCCGACCAAATATGAAAATAGGATTAGGTTTTGACTTAAATACGCCAGGTCAAATAAGAAAAAATGTATTAAATCTATTTGCTCAACAAGGTGTTCAAGTTTATATTTTTGAAAAAAATAGCCCAACTTCTGAAACAAATTTAAGAGATTTATTAAAAATTGATAGAAAACTTAATGGTGGAATTTATTTTGATTTTGACCAAAATGAAAAAGCGTGATACATCAAATTTTTTGATGTTGAAGGTGTATTAGTACCAATTAAAATTCAACAAAAACTTGTCGATTCACTTAGTGAATTTAATTTAAGTTTAGGGAATTATTCAAATATTGAAAATTCAATTAATGTAAGTTATGATAAAGTTTTCGAAAGTACCTTTTCTAAAAATAAATTATTTAACTTCTTACAAGCTGATGATTTCCTTTCAAACTTAAAAATAGAATATTCAATCCAAAATGAATTCTTTGAAAAGAAATTTAATACAGTTGCTAGATTATTAAATTTAAATACTATTAACTCAAAAATTATGATGTTAAATCATAATGTTTCGCTATTTAAAAGTAAATTTAAATCAAATGATGAAAGAAGTGATCTTCTTGTTTTAGTTAATAAAACAAATCAATTAAAAATTTATAATAAAGTAAGCGGAAAATTAACTGAGATTGAAAACGATTTGATTGCTTTTCTTTATATTGATTTTATGATTAGTTATTGAAGAAGTGCAAAAATGGATAATAAGCTAGTGATTTTACCTTTGAATGCTAAAAAATATGTCATTAATTTACTTGAAAGTTATTCAATAAATTACGCTTATGAAAATCAAATTTATAATGAAAAAGATGTTCTGTTTTCATATAATCAAGGAATTTTTAGTACAGGATTAAATGATGGTTTTAACTATGATAACCTTAAATTTCTCTTTTATTATATTTTTATGACCAATGAATACAAAATTAAAGGTGATTTTATAAATTATAAAACTAATCAATTATTAAATGTTTACAACTTACATCTATATGATCAAATAAGAATTAGCTTTGACAAAATATTCCTTAAAAAGATGGACTTAATTTTTAGTGTAGGTCAAAAATTTACTAAAACACATGAAATTGTTAAAATAATCAAACATAATTATGAAAGTTATGGCAATTTTTATCTTTATACAATAATTTTAAGTGATGATTCAAGAATTATTTATCAATATGATATTGATGATTCAAAAATGATTGTTCATGTTGAATTTATGAATAATATGAACAAAATGAAAGTTCAAAATAAGATTAGATTTGAAGAATTGAAAAATAAAGCTGCTGATGCTGTGAAATTCGCCAAAAAATTCTAATGAAGTTAGGAGAAAAAAGTGAAAGAAAAAAAGGAAAATAATAAAGTTGAACTTAATTTTAGTTGATTTACTACTATTATAATCGTATTGTTTTTTATTTTTGTAACAATAATCATGACTTATCTATACTTAAAATATGATATAAATTTACTTGATATATTTTTTTAAATTAAGTTAAAGGAATCAAGGTAATATGAATTTTATTAAAAAGTACGCAACAAAAATTTGAGTTGCATCAATTTTTGCACTTATAACTGTACCAACTTCAATTTTTTTATTTCTCAACTGACCATTAAATCCTACAAATAGATATATGCCAAATTCTATTGAATATAGACAAAATTTTAAAAAGGCAGCTGCAAAAGCAAAGGAATTTGAGAATACTGATGTTCAAGAAATAATTTTGGATAAAAATTATGGTGAATATTTAAGGAAAATAGGTATCGAAATTGATAATTCAAAAATTGTTGGTAAAAATATTTCTGATAAAGACTTAAAGCTTGATGAAATTATCAATTTCAAATATAAAAAAGAAAATTTTAAAATAACTAGATGGTATAGAATTAGAGAAATGGGTCGTGTTATAGTATATATCAGAGCTTCTGAACATATAATTTCTAATCCGGAACACAATGAAATTTTTGTTATTTTGGACGGATTTGATCATGAAATAAAATTGCCAGACAACAATACCGAAACAAGAGAAATAGTTAATAATATAGGTATAAAAATTATTAATAATGAAGCAGGAACTATAACTAATTCAAATGGTTTTTTCATTGATTATGAAATAAACGAAAAAGAAAATTATCCTACAACTTGATATTTAATGCTTCCATTACATTCATTAGAATATTTTAGTAACCTAAATAACTATGATCTAACTTCAAAATATTTAAGCAAGAAGTATAAGGAAAATTCAATATTTAGTATTTATAATTCAAATTCATCACTTGAACTTAAAAATGTAAATTTAGTTTTTACAGGATTTGATATTTTTAAATCTAATTTAAATTATCTTAAAAATTATTCGAATAAATTTAATGAAGACGAAAATATTGAAGAATATATTGATTTTGCAGTATTAGAAATTAAATTTAATACCGAAGAAGAAGCTAAAAGATATACATCCATTTCTGAAATAGATTATTTTTCAAACATTTTCCTAAAAGAAGATGTAAATTTCACTCCATTTGATAAATTCAATTTTCAATTTAGAAATGCTAAAGACAATTCTATAGTTAAAAGTAATAACTATTATGTTGATGATGACCCATATTTACACTATAATCCGTATATTTTATTTGATAACAAATCATTTAAAACTTCATTTTTAATCAACAACAATTTTATTAGTAAGTTTAATTACAATCAGATAGATGGTGAGAATTACGTTGATATTACAACAGGAATAGGTTTTAGTGAAACTGGGTTTGATAATGGTTCATCAGGTTCTATAATCTATAACCAAGACTTTTTCGGTTATAAAGTGTCAAATTACAGAAACATTAATGTTGGCGTTTATGTCCCTCTGATTTGAAATAATATATCATCTTTTAAGAGTAATATCGTTGATCAAATAAACAATCCTAATGTCTTTAATGATTTAGTATTAGAATCATATAATTTAATTTATGGAAATGAAAAAACTCAGAAGAATTGATATTTGAAATCATTAAGAGAAATACACCCTAAAATTAAAACTTATTTATCAAGTTTAAATAAATGAGGAAATCATGAAAAAGAAGAATAATAGCCAAATTTGAAAATCTGTTGTTATTACACTTGCAGGAGTATTTTGTATTTTGACATTTCATTTTATAACTAATTCAACTTATAATGAAAATCATTATTATATTAATAAGCCAAAAGAAAAATATTACGATTTTGATGAACAAAAAGTCAATTTAAAATTAATTGATTCAGAAAAAGAAAATAGATTCTCAATTAAATACGGTTTTAATGTGAAAGACAATTCTATTTATGATAAATTACCATCTGAAGTAACTATGGAAGAGATAAATTCTGGTGTTCAATTTTCAATTCCTATAAATATTGAATTAAAAAATCTCAAACCATTTGATGAATCTGGACAATTAAATTTAATTTATGAATTAGATGGTAAAGAAATCAATCTTCAGATTAATGGTTTAAAAAAGTCAAAAAATGAATTAAATAATATATCGCAAATGGTCAACAGCACTTTTATAGAAGTGAGAAACCAAAATGAATCAATTAATTTCAATGGTTATTTCATTGATTATGAAATTAATGGTGAAAATTATCCCTTAAAATGATTTTTAGTAATTCCCGATGATAAATTCAATTATATTGACGAAACATCAGAATTTTATTTATTAAAAAGAAATGAAAAAATATTGGTGAATAATATTAAGAAAATATTATCTGGAGTAGATGTTTTAGATGATTATTATGTTAATTTAGCAGTAATGGAAATTAATTTTAATGATGAACAAGAAGCGAAAAGATTTACAAATAATAATTTTAATTTAATAGAAAATAATACTACCCCATTTTTTAGTAAGCTGAATTCCGAATTTGTTAGTTCATATTCATACTATAGCAAAAATGACAATAAATCCCTTATTTATACTGATCGAAGAGATATGGATATACATTTGTGAAATTTTGGAGGATCTGAGATATTAAATAAGTATTCCAATGAATATAAATGAATGGTTAAGATATTGATTAGAAATTCATATTTTAATACCGAAGTTGCTAGTGGTAGCCCATTATTGAAAGATGGTTATTTATTTTTATATGATAATATAAATCTTGTAAGAAATGATTTGTCTGAAAATTATGTAGGTTTATATACTCCTATATCAACAGTTTTTGAAAATAATTGAAGCCATATTAAAAAATATTGTTATGACTTTATTTATGGAAGTGATAATTCACTTCAAAAAAACTGATATTTAAGTTCACTAGTAAATAAATATCCAAAAATTCAAACAAAATTGCTAAATGATTTTAGATTTAATAATAAAAAATGATTTGTTGGTGATACAAATGCACAATTGAAATAACCTTAAAACAATTCTTAAAAGATATTGAACTCTCCAATAAATATGCTGATTTGATATAATTTCAAAAATGAGAGAAAAAATCAGAGAAAGAAAAGAACAATTAAAATATCTTAAGAAAATAATAATTAAATATGAATCATATTTATGTGATGCTATTTTTAAGGACTTATCAAAACCGAAAGAAGAATTTATATTAACCGAATTATTCGGTGTTTATGATGAGTTTAATTTCTTTATAAAAAAGTTAAATAAGTTAACTAAACTAAAGAAATTTAAAAATGGCTTTTATGATTTATTTTCTGAAACTGGTTATGTATACCAACCTGTTGGAAAAGTTCTTATATTAAATACTTGAAATTATCCAATAAATCTTTTGTTTATTCCACTAGCTGGTTCACTTGGTAGTGGAAATGAAACAGTTTTAAGACTTCATCCATTTACACCAGAAACTAATAGAGTAATAAAATTAATTGTGGATGATTATAATCAAGTTTATTCAAACATTCAATTAGCAGACAATAGAGATGATTTAATAGAGTTTATTAATAACAATGAATGGAATTTTATTTTTTACACTGGTTCAACAAATATAGGTTACCAAATTAAAAAAATTGCTGACAATAAAAATATTTCTTGCTGTCTTGAACTAGGTGGAAAGTCACCGTCTATTATTTTTAGTGATTGTAAAATAAACAAAACAATTAAAGAAATTATTTTTGGGAAAAGTTTGAATATGGGTCAGACATGCATAGCGCCCGATTATTTATTAGTTGAATCAAGTATTTATAATAAATTTATTTTAAATTTTGAAAAAAACTTAAACAAGTTTAATAAAACACTTAAAACAAGCAAAATAATAAATGAAAATTCTGAAGAAAGAATTAAGTCATATCATAAAGATATTTCTCTAGACAAAATACAATTATTAGAAATAAGCAATATTGATTGTTCGATTATGAAACAAGAAATTTTTGGTCCTATTCTTCCTATTATTAAATTTGATAGTCACGAAGATATTAAAAAAATCATTAACAAAAATAAGAATCCTTTATCTATTTATGCTTTTACTGAAAATAAGAAAAACATCGAATTTATCAAAACAATTCCTACAGGTAATATTATGATAAATTCAACAATGTCAGTACTAAATAATAATAAATTGTCTTTTGGTGGAATAGGTAATAGTGGTATTAATAGATATCGTGGGAAGGCATCATTTGAACTTTTTTCAAACAAAATTTCTTTTAATAAAAACATTTTTGATCCGTACTTATTTATCAAAAAGAATCTTTATACTAAAATAAATAAACATATTATAAAATTTATCCATAAAATTAAATCAAGATAAATTTAAGTTTTTAGAATTCATTCTCCAAATAATTTTTTAACTCAGAAAATTTATAAAAAAATATTTGGATTTATTTAAAAACATGTTATCATATTATCAGTGGTTATAGCAAGAGGGATCACCTGATACCATTCCGAACTCAGTAGTTAAGCCTCTTAGTGCCGAAGATAGCCGAAAGGTGAAAATAGGGCGCCGCTGTTTTTTATTTTAAATTTTTTATATATAATTAAAAAATGAAAAATAAAAACAGTCTATTTTATATACAAATAATTACATTAGTTACAAGTTTAATTGTAATTTTTATATTATCTACAGCTTTAATTCTTTTTAAAACAGTATTAAATAACATTGATATTTACAATAAATCATTAAGTTTGTTTATCACTACTTTTATACTAGTTTTGATTATTTTTTTAATTTCAATTATTTCAAGTGTTTTCGCAGCAAAAACCATTGAAAAGTTAAAAAACAACTTTAACTTAAATAATTTAATTAATTTTTATGCTAACTCTAAATATGATATTTCAATTTCAAAAGATGTTTATAACGTTTTAATTTGGAAGAAAAACAAATGAATTATCATCCTAAAAACACTTTTATTTGTATTAACGATAAATTGAACAGTACTATTTATTATTTCACTAATTTATTCTAACTTAATAATAAATGAATCAAGTTTTAGTTCAGATCCGTTGTATTATATTTTTGGATGAAATGTTGATTTATTAATCAATAAATTCAATCTTTCAACATTAATTTTTATAATTTTCGAAATTACGTGACTTACAATTTTCAATTTTATAAATAACAAATATAAAAAATGTCTTGATACAGTTTTTGATGAAATAAATAAAAAAGTTGTTCAATATAGAGAAAATTCAAGCATTAGATTTGAATAATTGTTGTAAACTATGAACATGTGGAGTATATGTACTTCACATTTTTTATTCTAGTTTCCAAGCAAAAGTAAAAAAGTGCAAATAGAGTGATTATTTTGATCTTTTTTAGTTCTTTTATAGAATTTACATTGTAAATTGCGATGTTGAAAAAATGTGTTGTGAATCTGTTCTCTACATTTTTAACACACACATTTAAAATGAAAAACACAAAAATTGTGTTTTACTATTTTTCTTTAAGTATGGATTCAACCTCTTTTTCAGTTGTTTTATCTTCAAAATCTTTTGAAACTTCTATCAATTTTTTAAGTTCGCTGCGCTTAATATCTGGCATATCTAAAATAAATTTAACATAATATGTTCCGCTATATGTTGAACTTTGAACTCCATAACCTTTGAATGGAATATAAGTATTTAATTTAAGATTGTGTTTTAATTTGTATTTAAATGCTCCATGAACTGAAGGAATATCAATTTCTTTTTCTTGTAGTAAATCGATAAAACCGATCTTTAAGTCTAAGTAAATGTCCATTCCTTCTCTTGTGTAATTTTTGCTTGGGTTTACATTTAAAACAATATATAAATCGCCTGGCTCACCGCCATTTAAACCTGGACCACCATAACCCTTAACAGTTATAACTTTACCAGTTGCAGTTCCTTTTGGAGTTTTAATTGTAACTTTTTTCTCAGATTTAATATAAGCATTACCATGACAATTTGAACATTTTTTCTTAATAATTTTTCCGGTTGACTTACATGATTTACATGGTTCATTATTGATTATTTCGCCAATAATTGTTCTCATTTTTACTTTTTGAACACCAGAACCTGAACAAGTTGAACACGTTTCTATGTCATTGCTTGATTCAGCGCCTGAACCATTACAGTGCAGACAAAGTTCATATTTATCTAATTTTTCAGTAAACTCAGTACCATGAATTGATTCCATGAAAGTTATTGTTTTATTTATTTGGTAATCTTCACCTTTAATTTGTCTATTTCTGCTTTTTCTTGAGCCACCAAAACCCATACCACCAAAGATATTTTCAAAAATATCACCAAAATCCGAAGCAAAACCACGTCCACCAAAACCAGAGAAACCACCAAAACCTGCTTGACCGCTTACTCCTTCATGTCCATAATTGTCATAATTAGTTCTTTTTTGAGGATCGGAAAGAACCTCGTATGCCTCATTAATTTCTTTCATTTTTTCTTCAGCACCAGATTCTTTGTTTTTATCTGGGTGATATTGCATAGCTAATTTACGATATGCACTTTTTATTTCTTTTTCTGTAGCATTTTTTTTAATACCTAATACTTCATAATAGTCTCTTTTATTACTCATGTAATATATTTTAGCACAAAAACAATTTAATTGCTAATTTTTAAGGACTATTGGTATATTCTTAAATATAAATAAAAATTTTAATATAATTAAACTATGAAATTTAATAACAAAAATTTTATTAAAGATAGACTAATTCCAGGAATAATTTTTTTAGTTGTTACTTTAATAGTTTTAATCTTGGTTATTTTATTTAATAATCCAAATCTTTTAACTGTCGATAACACTTTCAAAACAGTGATAAAAATAATTTGTTTTGCTATTTTCGCCGCTTTTGGTGGATTTATTTTTTATGAATTTATTTCTAGTTTTCATATAGGAAAAATTCAAAGTATTTTTTTAGCTGTCATAATGTTAATTACATTTATTTTTCCGTTCCATTATTTTAAAATAATAATAGTTCAAAATATTTCAAGCACTGAAGCTGAATTTGTTCGACCATTTGAAATGCAAAATGTTGCATTAGCTGTTGTTTCTGACTATTATTCTGTTTTAATTTGACTTTTTACAACAATTTGTTTTTTTGTAATAAAAATCTCTTCGGTCGATAATCCTGATTATAGACTAATTGGATTTAAGACATTAATCTTTTTTGCAGTTAGTTATTTATTAATGATTGCTTCCAAGATATTGATTTATTCAGTTTATTCAAATTATCAGTATTTTATTTTATTTGTTGTTGTTTCCTTTGTTACAGACACAGGTGGGTATATTGGTGGTTCCCTTTTTGGTGGAAAAATAATTAAGAAAAAATTAGCTCCAAGAATTTCGCCTAAAAAAACTTGAGAAGGAGCTATCGTTGGTTTTGTCTTATCTGCTATTGTGATAACTATCTTAATTTACACATTAGGTTTATTTGAAATTGAAGATACTTCCAAAATAAGTGCAAAAATAATGCAGAATTTCTTTAGAGTTTTACTAATTATACTTTTACCAATAGCGGCTATTTTTGGTGATTTAATTTTTTCGAGTATTAAGAGATTAAATAACATAAAAGATTTTTCAAAAATTTTAAGAGGACATGGTGGATTTTTAGATAGATTTGATTCACTTTCATTAATTACTTTTGTAGGATTTGCTATTCTACTATTGATTTAAATTACTCTCACAAATGTGAGATTATTTTATTTAATTAATCATTTTCATTTATTTTATAGTCAGAAGAGGTAAATATGAATTTTTATAGAGATAATCATTTAGCAAGTTTTTTTAAGATGCTTAATCTAGAAGAAATGAAGAGCTTTAAAGAATCATTTATTGTAGATGACCAGATTATTTTTAGAGAAAATAGTCATGGAATACCTGTTTATAAGTTTACTATCGGTTCATTCAGCATGCCTTCTGTTGAAGATTTTTTCACATTATTACTCACTATTTCTGAAATTAAAAATCAAATTTTCAAAATAAAATTTAATATCACAAGTAAGTTTTTCGAACCAAGAGAAATTAAAAAATATATTATTAGAATCCATGAAGTATATGGTGGATTAAATAATCTTTATGCTTTTTTGACTAAAACAGGCGAAATTAGAGCAGATGTAAATAATCAAAATTACTTAATCGAAGTTAAAGAGACACTTAATAAAGAAGAAACAAGCAAACTTTATGAACCTGAAATTTCTAAAGTTAATGAATTTTTACACAAAATTGGATTAAATTGATTTAATCTAGTTTTACATGTTGATCAAATAGTTAATATTGAAGAATACAACAAAAAATTAAATGAAAAGAAAGATGAAGAACTTAAACTATTTATTAAGAAAATAGAAGAAAAAGAAAAAAATAATAATTTAATAAGTTTCAACGCACCTAAAGCTAAATTTCATAGACCAAGCAAAAATTACATAAAAATGAAAATTGATGAAATAAATTCAAATCAATCTCTCTATGCAAAAACCGATGTTAACACAGTGGGAGAAGTTTTTAAAACTGATTATTCTGTTTCTAAAAATGGTTATCATATCTATACTTTTGTTGTTACTGACTATAATGATGCAATTGAAATTAAAAAAATCTCAAAAGCAATTATTGAAGAATTACCTAAATTAGGTGATACTATTGAAATTTTCGGAACTATTGAAAATGATTTTAGAAATAGACGATTCATTATGCTTGACAATTTTGTTAAAACTGCAAAACTTTTTGAAGATAAAAAGGATATTTATGAAAGAAAAAGAGTTGAATTAAATACTAGAAGTAAGATGAATACAATGGATGGTATTTTAGAAGCAAAAGAAATTTTAGATATTGCTTCTAAATATGGGCACAAAGCGGTTGCTTTAGTAGATAATACGAGTGTTCAAAACTTTCCTAAGTTTTTCTCTGAATCCAAGAAATCTGGTGTAAAACCAATTTATGGGGTAACATTCAATGTTATACACAAAAATAATATGGCTGTAATTGGTGAAGTACCAAATTCACAATTAAGGGATGTTGAGTATGTTTCGTTTGATATTGAAACAACTCATTTAAGCCCATATGTAGGTGATATTATTGAATTTGGTGCTTCAATTGTTAAGGATGGTAAAATTAGTGAAAAATTTCAATTTTTCTTAAAATCCAAAGAAAAACTTTCAGATTTTACCAAGGAACTCACAAAAATAAGTGATGAGATGCTCGAAAAAAGAGGTCTTGAACAAATTGATGGGTTAATTAAAATAAGAAATATTTTACACAATAAAGTAGCAGTGGCACATAATGCTCAATTCGACTACAACTTTATTTTTGAAAAATTAAAGCAATACAACATTGAACTTCCACATACTACTTTTATTGACTCGTTGGTTGTTTCAAGGTTACTTTTCCCTGACAAATCTAAACACAGACTTGAAAATTACTGTTCATATTTAGAAGTTGAATATTCAAGAGATATAGCTCACCGTGCTGATTATGATGCAGAAGTTTTAGCTAACGCTTGAAGAGGATCGTTTCAAAAACTTCAAGACTTAAAAATAACAAATTTTAGAGAATTATATGAGTATAAAGATAATTCCTTATATGATAAAACTAGGGCAGCTAATATTACTGTTTTGGCACTAAATCAACAAGGATTAAAAGAGTTGTTTGAATTAGTTACTTTTGCTTTAACTGATAATTTTTATAAAGAACCAAAATTATTTTATGAAGATTTGCCTAAGAGTAAAAATTTATTAATTGGTTCATCTGGAATTCAAGGTGATCTAATTGATTCATTGCTTTATTCTTCAAAAGACAAAATCGATTATTACATAGATTATTTTGATTACATTGAAATTCCTGCACCGCAAAATTTTAGACATAAAGTAAAATATGGTGAATTTAGCGAAAAAGAGATAGAAGACTTACTAAAATATCTTGTTTTAAGGTCGAAAGAAAAAAATAAAATTCCAGTTGCGATTGGAGATGTTAGATATGAATCTAAGAAAGATTTATCAGTTTATTCAATTTTAGTTAACTCCAAAGGTATTGGAGGGGTGTCACATTATTTATATAATTATGACAAAGAAGTCAAACTTCAGTTACCTTATAATGATTTTTTGACAACCGATGAAATGATTAAAGAATTTAGATTCCTTAATGATATTAAATTAATTGAAGAAATTGTTATAGATAACACAAATAAAATAGCTGATTTAGTCGAGGAAATCGAAGTTATTAAAAAAGATCTATATACACCTAAGTTTGACGATTCTACTACAAAATTACCTGAATTAGTTTATAAAACTGCTCATGAAATTTATGGTGAAAAATTACCTGAAATAGTCGAAGAAAGAATTAAGAAAGAAATTGAACCTATTTTAAAATATGGTTTTGACGTTGTTTACTGAATTTCTCATATTTTGGTTAAAAAATCACTTGATAATGGATATTTAGTAGGTTCACGTGGTTCTGTTGGTTCTTCATTAGTCGCTACTTTAAGTGGAATCACTGAAATAAATCCATTAGAACCACACTATATTTGTGAAATTTGTAAACATTTTGAACTAGCAAAAGTACCGGGGATAACTTCTGGTTTTGACTTAGAAGAGAAAAATTGTCCAAATTGTCATAAGTTAATGAAGAGGGATGGTCAATCAATTCCATTTGAAACTTTCTTAGGATTTAACGCAGATAAAGTTCCGGATATTGACCTTAACTTCTCTGGTGATTATCAACCGGTAATTCATGATGAAGTTAAACGACTTTTTGGGGATGGTCATACTTTTAGAGCTGGAACAATATCAACAATTGCTGAAAAAACCGCATATGGTTATATTAAAGCAGTTAACGAAGAACAAGGATTAAATTATTCACCGCTATTTATAGAGTTTCTTTCAAAAAAACTTGAAGGGGTAAAAAAGACTACTGGTCAACACCCTGGTGGAATCATCATTATTCCTAAAGAATTTTCTGTTGAAGATTTTACTCCAGTAAACTATCCCGCTAATGATATGAGCAGTACTTGAAAAACAACTCACTTTGAATATCGTGCTATTCATGACAATGTTTTAAAATTAGATATTCTCGGTCACGTTGACCCAATGGCTATCAAAATGTTAGAAAAATTGACAGGATTAAATGTTAAAAAAGACATTCCGGTTAAAGATGAAAATGTAATTGGTATTTTTTCAAACACAAATTCTTTAGGTATAAAACCTGAAGATATTGGTGGAGAAACTACTGGAGCTTTAGGAATTCCTGAATTTGGTACAGGTTTTGTTAGACAGATGTTAAGTAAAGCTAATCCAAATAGTTTTGCTGATTTAGTATCGCTTTCAGGACTAAGTCACGGAACTAACGTGTGATTAAATAATGCTCACGACTTAATTGTTAATGATGGTCTAACTCTTAAAGATGTCATTTGTTGTAGAGATGACATTATGATTTACCTAATGAGAAAAGGTGTAGAACCATCATTATCATTCAAAGTAATGGAACAAGTTCGTAAAGGTAAAAGCATAACAGCTGAACAAGAAAAAGAATTGCTAGCTAAAAATGTGGAAACTTGATACATCGAAAGTATGAAAAAAATTGAATATATGTTCCCTAAAGCTCATGCTACTGCGTATGTCTTAATGGCTTGAAGAATTGCTTGGTTTAAGGTTTATTATCCATTAGAATTTTACGCAACTTTCTTTACCACTCGCTGTGAAGCATTTGATTTAGTAACAATGATGAATGACTATAATGCTAATAAAATTAACAATAAAATAACCGAAATTAACTCTAAAGACAAAAAAGATAGAAGTACAAAAGAACAAAATTTAATTCCTACTCTTGAGTTAGCAAGAGAAATGTATTGTAGGGGTTATAAAATAAGCAATATTAATATTTATAAATCACTTGAAGTTGAATGAGTCGTCGATAAAGCAAATAAAGCATTAATACCACCTTTTAGTGTTATTGATGGTCTTGGATATAATGCTGCTCATACAATAATTACTGCTAGAGAAGAACGTCCATTCCTTTCGATAGAAGACTTTAAAAAACGTACATCAATTAATCAAACTCAATTTAAAGATATGCATGAATTAGGTGTTTTTGAAGAATTGGATGAAACTGATCAAATGAGATTATTCTAAAAGTTATTTATGTTTTAAGAGAAGATACAAAATATAATTAGCAAATATTTTTAGTATAATATTTGAGCAAATTGAAGGAGAAACAATGTTAAATAAAAGCGAACTTAAAAGTACAAGAAATATAGCTATTTGTGTATTAGTGTTAGCATCTATTTCGTTTTTAATGTTGATTTTAGGGTGAATTTTACCAATTTTATGAGTTACTAGATATATTTTTTCTCTTGTTAACTTCATTTTAATGATTATTATTGCTGTTAAATCAAGTAAAATTGATAGAACATCTATGATTTTAATTATTATCGGTATTTTTATTCCACCTGTCGGAATCATTGGATTGATTATTTTACTTGTTAAAATTACATCATTATTAAAAGAAGAAGATGTAAATGAACAAGCACAAATCACTGAATAAAATTATTTTTAATAAGTTGGATTAAATCCAACTTTTATTTTTTAAAACAAAAAACCGACAAATAAATGTCGGTATTGAATTAATAAGCTATTTTTCCTAAAATAACCTCTTTATCAGCTCCTGTTGAACTTTTTAGATTACCATTTCTTCTTGTATAAGTTAAATAACCTAAGAGTGCAAATTGAGCAGCCTCTTTAGAATCACTGGTAATACCCAGTTTTCCAAAGTCATATACTTTTATTGGTTTTAATAGTTTTTGTAAACTTTGAACTATAAATGGATTATTAGCTCCACCACCACAAACGTAAACTTCATATTTTTTATTTTCTTCAATAATAAATTTCTTATACGATTCAGCAATTATATATGCTGTGAAAAAAGTTATTGTTGTAGTAATGTCATTAGGAGAAATATAATTAAATTTGTTTATTAAAGTTTTAAAATATGAATCACTATATTTTTCTCTACCAGTTGATTTCGGTGGTTTTTGTTCATAATAAGGATCGTTTTTAAGGTATTCAAGTAGTTCATTATTAACTTTACCACTAAGGGCAACTTTTGCATCTTTATCATAGTCTAAATTGTAAAAATGTTTCATACATTTGTCTATCAAAACATTACCTGGACCGTTATCAAAAGCTAGTTCTTTTTCACCGATTACTGAAACATTGCTCATTCCACCGATATTTTGAAATAATCTAACTTTATTTTTGTCTTTATATAAGATTTGATCTAGTTTAGGTACTAGAGGAGCACCTTGACCACCAACCGCCATATCGGCTGGACGAAAATCTCCAATTGTAGTAATTTGAGTTTTCTTAGCAATTACACTTATGTCACCAAGTTGTAAAGTTGATTTAGCTTCAGAATTACTTGGATCAATTAAATGATAAATTGTTTGTCCATGACTTGCAATAAATTTAATATCATCTTTATTTAAATTATTTTCAGCAATAAATTTATTGACTTGCTCTGCATAAAAGTTTGCAATTTCAAAGTTTAACGAACAAATAAATCTACTAGTGATATTTTCTTCGAATGATTTCATAATTTTTGCTTTTAATTCAGCAGGAATTGGAACCATTTTAAAATTAAGTAGATTCATTTTTATTTTTGTATTTTCCTTAATTTGAACATGAGCAATATCAAGTGCATCAACACTTGTACCGCACATTAAACCAATTGCTTGAATATTATTTTTCAAAAGTAAACCTTTCAAGTGGTTTAAGATAATCCAAAAGAATTATTTCTTCTTCTACTATTCTACCAACTACACTTTTACCGTAGTCAATATTTTTTTGTTCTTGCAAAATGATTTGTAATTCACCTTTATATTGACCATAATTATTATTACAGATGACAACGTCACCTTTTCTAAGAATCTCAGGAGTGCTGTGAGCAATAAAATCTTCAGATTTATATTTTACTCTTGATTGAGTTGATCTAACACTGTAATCATTAGTGTCACCACGTCTAAAGTGTGGATTATTAAATAAAATAGTATTTTCTATTTCAGTGTTATTTTTAATTGAATCTTTTTCTAATCTAAAACTAATAATTGGATTTTGATCTACTTTTGATAAAAGTTTTAATTCTTCTTCAGAAGCAAAAGAGTTTCCAATGATCGTATCATCAATTAAACCTGTAGCTCTATAGAACTTATATTGAGAATCAATTCTCATATTTCTTAATATTTCAAGTGAAACTAACCCATGTGATAATACTCATGGCCCAACTTTGGCTGAATGTGAAGTTATAAATGCTGCAGTTTTTATATTATTATCTTTGAATTTTTGAGTTATTCTTTTGAAAAAATCAAGAGAAAGTCCCGTGTAGGCTTGTGGATAGAAATTATGTGATGCAATTAACTTTTCTTTATTTGGATTGTATGAAAGGATGTTATCAAAGTATTTATTGTCATTGGAAATATTAATTTCTATCATTAAGTTTTGTGGATTAAAGGTCATATCAGCTTCTTTTTTACCATCAAAACCCATGTCTAAACGAATTCCATCGGCTTTAAGTTCACTAAAGAAGGTTAGATCATCATATGAAGCACCAAATTGATCGAATACTCTTGGATTTACGTCTAAGATTATTGTAAAACCAAGTTTGTGTGCATATTCATTTATTTCACTGAAGATTTTGATTGTTTGATCTTTATTAGTTGTAGCAGAAAGAAGACAAGAGAAAATTCTCTTAAAACCATATTTGTGAGCTAATTCAAGGTAATTGAATATCTCATTTTTGTCTTGTTTTTCAGGGTAAATTGAAATTCCAAGCATTATTTTTTACCTTTCTTTTCTTTTGTGTCGTACTTAGTTCAACCAGCTGCTTTTTTAGCTTTTTCAATACGTAATTTTCTTCAAATATCTCAACGATTTAGAAAAATACATACACTAAAACCCATAAGTAAGCATGTTGGATAACCAGCACTGTATAAAATTATTTCACCATTAATGTTTTCGATCACCATAGGTGTTGCAATTAGTAGTAGAACAATAAATGGAAGTGGAACTATAATTCAAGAAGATATTTTTTTAATTCATTTTAATTCTCAAGTGTAAAAACCTATAAAGTAACCAATAACAGCAGTTAGCATTAAGGTTATAGTTAGTCAAAATTCGCTCATTATGCAAATTTTACTTTATTTTTTTCTTAAATATACTTCTTGAATTAATTTCTTTTCTTACTTGTTCACGAATTAATTCTTCATTATATTCAACTTTATCTTTTTTAGCTTGTTCGATTCTTTCTTGAGTTTCTTGTTCAATTTCTTCTCTAACCATTTTTCTGTCATATGCTTTAGCGAATGGGAATCAAACTAAAGCACTAATAAACATTAATACAAATGTAAATAAACAAGCTTGTCAACTAAGACCTGTTGAAAGAAGAGCTCCAACTGGTGTAGGAAGTGTTCAACCAGCAGTTTGGGTAGCAACTGGAATGATATTAAGTGACATACAGATAAATGTAATTGTTCCAAGTGCAATTGGAGAAAGAATAGCTGGAAGAGCTAAGTATGGGTTAAGAACTAATGGGTAACCAAAGATAATTGGTTCGTTAATATTACATAAACCTGGAATAATTGATGGATATGTAATAGCTCTAATGTATTTAGATTTTGCAAAAAGAAGCATTACTAAAACTAATCCGAATGTAGCTCCAGCTCCACCGATTCATACGAATCATTGGAAGAATGGTTCAGTAATTATAGTTCCACCATCTTTAGCAAATAATTGTGTAACTTTTAAACTTTCAAGTAATTGAGTGTTTTCTGCAATCGCAACTAATCAGAATGGTCTAGCAAGTGCACCAACAACTGATACACCATGAATTCCTGCGATTCAAAGGATCATAATTAATAATACAACTAATACAAATCCTAAATAGTTATTTCCTGCAAATAATCCTTGTAAAGGAGCAAGAATATAGTTAGCATATGAGTGAATGTTAAATTCCAAGTAGTTAAATACAAATAAACAAGGAATCATAACAAGTAACATAGGAATTAAAGCGTTGAATGGTTTTGCAACAACTGCTGGAACGCTTTTTGGAAGTCTAATCATAATATTGTACTTTGTACAAATTCTGAAGATTTCAACTGAAAAGATTGAAACTAAAATTCCACCAAAAACAGTTGCACTACCGAATGAGGCTGTGGTAAAACTTGGGTTTCCGATACTTTTGTATGTTGGACCTGTTATACTGATAAGATATGCAATTAAAGTCATTAAAATTGCTTGATGTTCATCTAGTTTATAGGTTTTAGCTAGCGAACGTGAAATACCTATAACTGCAAAAAGTCCTAGCATTGGGTATGTTAGACGGTATGGAAGCATAAGTAAGTAGGCTCATTTACCTCCATTTGCTTGCATTAAGACATTTTGTCCTAAAGTTTCGCTTGCACCGATAGGGAAGAAAAAGATAATCATAAATGTTGAACCAATTAATAGAATAGGAATGATTGAGATCATACCATTTCTGATGGCATTTATATATCTGTTTTCACCAATTTTAGCCATAATTGGCATAAAAATACGTTCGATAGATTTAAGAAGATTTGTGACTTTTGAGTTTTTTGTTTTCTCTTTTTTCATTATTCCTCCATTAATCTTTTAATATTGACTAGTAATTTACCTGCTCCAAGTGGAGTATATTCAGACATTTGAATTTGGTAAATTAACTTATTTTTATTTTTAGCAAATTCCTCAATTTGTTCAAATCTATATTTAACTTGAGGAGCTACTAAAACGATGTCAAAATCATTTTGATATTCATCCATTTCTGGAATTCCAATAGCATTTGCGCTGAAATTATCAATGTTTAGATTTTTGGCTTCTTTTTCTAGTGAATTAATTAGCATTTGTGTACTCATTCCACCAGAACAAATTAATAAAACTTTCATTATTTTACTTCCTCTTTTTTAGATTTTTTAAGTACTATTGATACTACTAAAAATGCTGCAACAAGAATGAAGTAAACAAATACAACTGATAAAATGATATATTTGATTTTTTCGTTATTTGCTGTTAAGACATTTAGCTTACTTTCAATAAGTGGGTTTCCACCTTCAAGTAGTTCATATGCTAAACTTGGTTCAAATGCTTTGTAGGCAATAGCACTATAAATTGCTGTAATTACTGCAATAGTTGTTATAGAAATAACTAAGATTGATAAAATATTGTCTTTTTTTGTTCCAACAATTCCATCTTTTTTATTCTTAATTAATCCTCTTACGACATAATAAAGTGCTAAAGCGGCAAATAGAACCATAATAATTACGGTAACATTCATGTTAATATCACCATATTTGTGTGCTTCAATTGCATAATTGCTCTTTCCTGATTGAATAATCTTAGGAATGAATGACAATGTAGCAATAATAGAAAATATTACACTTAATAATGAAAGTACAAATGGGCGAATTATTTTCCCTTTTAACATGTCTTTCCTTTCTATTTAATATTTAGTTTTTTAAATATTTTTATTGTTTTTTCAGCAAGTATTAATGCACTTTCAGCTTGCATGAATTGATCTTCAGCATGAATAAGTAATAAGGGTATATTATTAACTTGTTTATTAGCTTCAGCTGTAAGTAATTCAGCATGAGAACTGTGAACATTTTGTAATAATTGCTTTCCTTCTTTGATTTTTTGATTAGCAAGTTCAAATTCAGATTCAATAGCGTGATCTAACGCTTCTAAGAATAATGCTTTTGCACCACCACTATTAGCGATTAGTTCAAAAGCAATTAATTCTACATTAATTTCTTGATCCATAAATTTTTTCGTACTCCTTTTTAGCTTGTTCATAAGTAAAATTGTTTTCAATCATTAAAATAGAGATTTTAACATTGTTGGCAACCTTAAATATTTCTTCAACAAAATCACGTTCTTTTTTAGTTATTTGCATAATCATATTAATACATCTTTCACGTAATTTTTGATTTGAAGGTACAACATTTATCATAAAGTTTTCTTCGACATAACCTAGTTTGATCATTACTGAAGATGAAATCATGTTGCAAACTAATTTTTGTGAAGTACCTGCTTTTAATCTGGTTGAACCTGTTATTGTTTCGGCACCAGTTTCTATTTCAACAGCCACATCAACCCATTTTGATGTTGGTGAGTTTAGACTATTACAAATAAAAGCTGTTTTTGCACCGATTTTTTTTGCATATTCTAATCCAGAAACAACATATGGTGTTCTTCCTGATGCTGTTAAACCAATTAGAATATCATTTTTACTTAAATTTATATTCTTTAAGTCGATGATCGCTTGTTCTCTATTATCTTCTGAACCTTCTTGTGGAGTGATTATTGCATCTAATCCACCAGCAATTAGTCCAATAACTTTGTTTTTTACACCGAAGGTTGGATATATTTCAGAAGCATCTAAAATACCGATTCTTCCACTAGTACCAGCGCCTATATAAACAATTCTTCCATCAAATTCTTTAAGTTGCTTGTGAGCGATTTCAATAATTTGAGCGATTTGTTCTTTGTGTTTAAGCACTAATGGTGGAACAAGTGAATCTTCATAATTGAATTTTTCTACAATTTCAACAGTAGAAATTTTAGATAAATTTGTGGTTCTTGGATTTCTCTGTTCTGTATCTAGTTTAGAAATTTCATTCACCTCAAATTCCTCCGATTCTACACAGCTCTATAAATTAGAATACCAGGAACTTTAGCTGGATTATAGTAAACTGTTTTACCTTGTGCGTTACTTTCTTTAGTGTTGATGTTTCTGTCTTGTAAGTAATCTACAAGAGGTGTGTCAACTACTTTCATGTTTTTTGCACTTGATGAAGCATTTCTGTAGTATGCTTTTTTAACTGTTTGACCATTTTTATCAACTTCATCTTTAAATATTAATAAACCACAG
The DNA here is from genome assembly GCF_007858495.1 of Mycoplasma anserisalpingitidis. Taxonomy (NCBI): domain Bacteria; kingdom Bacillati; phylum Mycoplasmatota; class Mollicutes; order Mycoplasmatales; family Mycoplasmataceae; genus Mycoplasma; species Mycoplasma anserisalpingitidis. The sequence continues at coordinate 808,659 of NZ_CP041663.1, forward strand.
TGTGTTACATCAAGTCAATCATTTAAGCTTGAAGGAGCTGCTAAAGTTACAATATCTCCTTCTTTGAAGTATTTGTAAAGAAGTTCATCAGTAACTTTATCATAATTTACATAACTGATTTCTCTTACTTCACTTCCAGTTCCTACTAAAACTTCTTTACTAGTGTCTTTTTTGATGTTTCTATTGAATGTAAGTGTTGTCACTTTATCTTCACCTAAAATATTTTTGTCTACAACATTAGTCATTTGTAAACCTGTAGGTGAGAATTTTTCACTAGCTCAGTCAGTAAAGTAGTGTTTTCTGGTTTCATAACTTACTTTACCATTTACATATCTAGTATTAACTAAGTTTTGCATAAATTCATCTTCAGTATTTGAATTAGCGAATGCATAAATATAGTCTAAATATGTAAAGCAATCTAAGTTATCAAGATCAACAACCAAAATTTCAGATGTATTTGGTGATCCTATTAGTCTTTCAGCTGTATATTTCACATCCATGAATTCATTAGCAATTCTTACTAATAATTCATTTTTTGAAATATTTTCTTTTTTTCATTCAGCTGTTTTGCTTAAAACATCTTTAATCTTATTTTTTGTAGATGTATATGTTAGGATTGCATAGTCATTTTCTGTAAGATATTTTGAGTATCCATTTACTAATTCAAATGGTGCTCTATCTTTTACTGATTGAATGAATTTAGCAAATTCATCAATTTTATTTTTAAGATCAGTGTTATTTTCATAACTTTTGTGTTCAGAAATTAATGCATTTACTTTATTTAAAAGTTCTTTAGCTTTAGCAATTTCAGCTTTAGATTCATTTAGTAAATGAGAATTTTTTCCGCCACTTAAACTTTCTTTATTGAATTTTTCAATATCATCAATTTTTGCTTTCAATTCGTTTGAATAAGTTATTGAAAGATTGATTTCTTTATTTGCATTTTCAATATTTTTTACTTCTTCAGATTTTTGAACGCATGATACTAGTGGTAATGTTGTTAGTATTGTAGAAGCTCCAAAAATCAAAGTAAAAACTTTTTTGTTTAACTTCATTAAACCTCCTCTATCTCTACAACTAAATTTTATAAATATAATAGGTTGAAATTAAAAATATTTTTATTAATCTTTTATTTTTATTAAAATATTTTTAATAATAACTAAAAAGTAAATTTATATACTTAAAAACAGATTAAATCACTATTTTTTATAAAAAATTCATTTTATGAAAATATATTTTCCACATCAAAAAATGAAAATTTATACCAGTTATTTTCTATAATTTATATATATGAGTAAGAAAAAAACAACAAGTAGCGAGCAATCAAAAAATAGTCGTTCTGAAGAATATGTATCTTCTCTTATTTCAATAAGTAAACAAGATAAAAATGTAAGTTCATATATAGCTACAAAAATATTAGAAATGTTGCAAAATGGTGAAAAATTCACTAAAGCTATAGATTTTGCTAAAACTATTGGTGTATCAAATTCAGCACTAACTTTTTTTGTTAAAAAGACAAATTTAACAAATTTTAAAGAAATTATTTTTGTTCATAATTTATTAATAGATTTTAAGTCAAATACTGAAAAAGTAGACTATGGTGATTCAATTTACAAAGCGGCTAAAATATTAAATAGTGCTAATAAAATATTTTTAGTTGGTGTTTCTTCATCAGTAGGATTTAATTATGATTTTTATCTTAAACTATTAAGAATGGACAAACATTGTATTTTGGTGTGAAATAAATATGAACAAATTGGATTAAGCCATATTTTGAATGAAAATGATGTAATTATAGTTAATTCTATTTCTTTACAACATTTATGAATGATTGAAATTATTAAAAAAACAAAAGCAAAAGTTATTTTAATTTCATCTTGAATACCTGAGGAAATTAAAAATAAGGTTAAATTCTATTTTAAGGTTGATTCAAATGAAAAAAGTGATGGATTAAGACTTTATTCTATGAAATCTAGAATAGCTTCAGCTGAAATTTTCTATAAAATTTATGATTGTATGAAGTCAATGGGTGATAATTTAGAAAAAATTAAATTAACTTCATATAGACAAGAATAGAGGAGAGAATATGATATTAACTATATTTATAATAATATTATTAGTATGTCTTTATGTGTTTACAACATTAATTTATCGTTATTTACTAACCTGACTTTTTAGAAAAAACTGATTTTTAGGTCTTTATGAACACATTTATCACTCAAATACAATTAATATACCTATTCAAACAAAAAAATTATATGAAGATACTCATTTAGATAATCATAAGAAATTATTAAATTATACGGTCGTAACAACAATTTATTTAGTGTGATATCTAGTTTGTTTTATGTTTATTTGTATCTATTTAGTTTTAAGATATTTTAATGTTATCAATCACCAAATAGACTATTTAGATGTAAAAATATTATTCAATTTTTCAATTTTACATGTTCTATTTATATTTTCAATTATAGATATGATATTTCAATTTCAATTATTAATTTCAATGCTTATTAAAAGTTGAAAATGAACATTAGTAGCTGAGAAAAAAATAAAACAGATCGCACTAATTGAAGATTTTAAAATTGAACCAAAAAAAGATATTGATCTATCTCAATTTAATATAAATAGTAGAAAAAACTATTATATTTATTCAATTAAAATTAACAAATTTAGTCCTAAAAGTATTGTAAAAGTAGATTTTGAATATTTTAAACAAAAATATGGGTTAGAATTAACTAAAAACTTATTTGAAACATTTTTTTGACTGATTGAAAACAATAAACCTGAAAGTAAATCTACCTTTAGTTATTTAGAGAATTTGGAAATTTTATATTTTTATAACTTAACACAATTCAAATAATGAATATTAAAGTTGATATTTTTAATTTTAATCTTCATTTTTTTATTTAACAAGTTATAGAAAATGTTATGACAATAGTAAAATTATAAATATAAGATTTCTCAAAAGGAGAGCATGACATTAAGCATTTTTATTGTTATAACTTTAATATATAGTCTTGGATTAACTTTTTTAGTGTACAAGTATTTTGTTATGGCTTTTTTTCGAAGAGCTTGATTTTTAGGATTTTATAAATATATTGTTGAATCAAATTTAAGTGAAATGCCTTTGGAAGTAAAAAAGTTATATAAAAGAACAAAGGATGATAATCGTAAAATATTGACTGATTTTAACGTTGTAGCAACTTTATATGTATTAATTTATTTATCATGTTTTTTATTTATTTGAATTTATATATTACTCAAAAGTACAAATGAAATTGATCATGAAATTTATGTATTAGATGGAAAATTATTTTCTAATTTCACATTATTACATCTTATAGGTATTCTATTGATTATAGAATTGAGTTTTAATTGTAGATATTTAATTATAATAATGGTTAAATGTTGAAATTGAAAATCACAGGTTGATGAAATAATTAGTACAATAAACATTTCTGGCAATTATGATATAGTTCTAAAAAATCAAAAAAATTCAACTAAGAAAAATATTGATATCGAAAATAACGTTTTTAATTTTGGGATAAAAATTAAGAAGTTCATTGATGGAAAATCTTTAGTAATAAACTTTAATGATTTCAAAGAAAAATACGGATCTGAATCAACAAAACATTTATTTAAAACTATGTTTTGATTATTGAATAATCGTAGATATAATAGAGGGTTGATTTTTTCAAAATCTAACAACTTAGAAGAGTTATACAAATATAATTTTCCAAATCAGCATTAATAATAAATATTAAATTTCACATTTTTTCATATTATTTAAAATTTTGTAGTTATTTTAAGGATTTTGTTATTTTTAGTACTAAAATAAAAAGTAGAAGGGATAATTATGATTTTAGGAATAATAGTAACAATATTTTTAATATATTTAATGAGTTTACATGGCGCTTTCTATGTATATGGAATTTACAAACCATATACTAAAATTTGGACTTTAGCTTTGTATAATAAAATAATAGACAATTCTACTACCGAATTACCTAAGAATGTTTTTAATGCAATCAAAATTCTTGAAGCTGATACTAAAAATAAAGTTAATAAAGTAATAAAAACTATTTTTATTTATTTAAGTATTAATATTGTAATTTTTGCAATGCTTCTTATTTATGGAATATTAGTAAAACTTAATGTTATTGTTGTTAAAGATAATTTTATAATGGAAACCGAAATAGTTAAAGGTTTATCTCAATTTTGATTCTTTTTAATTTTAGATTTTGTTGAACTATGTTTTACTGTATTTGTATCAATTAACTTTATATTAAATGGAAAATCTAAATTAAAAGCAATGAAAGATAAAATTAAAACAATTTCTGTTATTGAAGAGTATGTTTTAGATGAAACACAACTTGTTTTTGAAAGTTCGAAAAAATTTAATAGTGAACAATATGCTTTTGGTTCAAAAATTGTTTCAATAATGCCTATTTTAGGTTTGATTGTAGAGCTTAAAAAAATTGAAAGTAAGTATAATAAAACGCAAATAAAAAATATTTATGAGTCAATTTTATGATTAGCACAAGAAACTAAAGGAAATAAGGATTATAATTTTTATAATCTTCAAAACTTAATTCAAAGATACAAATCACTTTAATGATTTTTAATGTAGGATATCCTACATTTTTTTAATTTTTGTCCCATATTTAAAAAAAATGTCCCCAATTAATGTATAATACAAGCATATTGAGGAGGCACGAAAAATGAAAAAACAAAATGTAATAAATTTAATTAAGTATCATATGGAAAGAGACGAAGTTTCATTTATTGATGAAGCATTAATAATAACGAAGTATTTTGATAAAATCGGAGATTATCAGCTTAGTGAATATATTATGGGACTTATTTCTGGTAATAATCAATATTATCCTCAGATTAATGAATATAAGAGTAGATTCCTTAAAAAGTTAGATATTGAAAATGTATCCTCATTAAATTTACCTCTATCTATTTCTGATGATATTAAGGGAATAATCAATGCTGTAAATCATGACATAGAAATAAATAAATTTCTTTTTGAAGGACATCCTGGTACTGGAAAAACTGAAGCTGCAAAACATGTAGCAAGATTGTTAAATAGGGTTATTTTAAGAGTTGATTTTGAGAATATTGTAGATAGTAAATTAGGACAAACTACAAAAAACATATCAGATCTTTTCAAGGAAATTAGTTCACTACCTAATTCCAATAAAATTGTTATTCTTTTTGATGAAATAGATGTTATAGCTTTAGATAGAATTAATGAAAATGATGTAAGAGAAATGGGAAGAGCTACATCAACAATTCTTATGGAACTAGATAATCTAATATCAAAAAATAAAGGTATTGTCATTATTGCCACAACTAATTTGTTTAATAATTTTGACAAAGCATTAGCAAGAAGATTTGATGCAAGAATTAATTTTAATAATTATTCTAAGAAAGATTTAATTGAAGTTGCAGAAAATTATTATTCCTTATTTATAAAGAAATTCAAAGGTTTAACAAAGGATACTAAATTGTTCAAAAAAATACTCGAACTATCTGATGAATTACCCTATCCTGGTGAATTAAAAAATATAATAAAAACTTCACTTGCTTTTAGCAACGTTGATTCAGAATTCGATTATTTGAAAAAAATATATAAAAATTTAATTGGCGATTTAGATAGTAAAACTTTCAATGAATTACATGACCAAGGGTTCACATTAAGAGAAATTGAAAAATTAAAAGATGAATCAAAAAGTAACATTTCTAGAAAACTAAATAAAGGAGATGAGGGTGGAAAATAATATTTTATTACTTAGAGGTAACGAATTTAAACAAATTTCTAGAAAAGGTTTTGGTGGTGATCCAAATATAAATGGACATGTCACAGTCACAATGGACCACCTTGATAAATTAATTAATAAATTAATGCAGATTCGTGAATTTTGAAATAATGAAAAGGTTGTTTTTGATGGTATCTTAATATCTGTTTATTATAATAAGATTGCTGCTAAAAGCAATAGAATATCAACAATTTTTAAAGGTAAACATTCTAACGATTTTATTGTAGGTAATAAATACAATGAACAAAAAAATAAGCATATAACTACTTATCATATTACAAAAGATGATTTGAATAAAACAATTGAATTATGTGTTGAATCCTCTAAGGTTTTAAAACAATATTTAAACAGTAAAATTAATCAAAAAATTTTTAAAGAGAAGAAAGAATATATTAGGAAGATTGATTATGGTAATTCTTTGAAGAATTGAAAAATATTTATCGGAGTCATTGCAGACATATCATATGTTGAAACTTTTGATGTAGAACTAGCTAAAAAAGATGTTAATCAACACATGATTACTCTTTATGATGTAAAACAAGATTTAAAATTATTACTTAGAAAATTGGGTATTGATATTTTAAGTACTAGAATAATAGGTAATCATACAATATTTTTAGAAAAAAATCAATTAGATTTATTATATGAAAAAGCACCTTATCTTGTCTCTATGTCTACAGTTGATTTTTCTAATCTTTCGCCAGATGATTTTTTGATTAATAACGAGATTGTAAATTACAAAATAGAAGATCCAACAAATCAACCTACCATAGGTGTTATTGATACTTTATTTGATAAAAAAGTGTATTTCAATAAATGAGTTGAATATCACGATTTGATTTCAGATGAAATAAAAAAGAGTGAAAAGGATTACATTCACGGAACTTCAGTTACATCAATAATTGTCGATGGTTGTCGTTTAAACAATTGACTTGATGATGGTTGTGGTAGATTTAAGGTAAGACATTTTGGTGTATCATTAAGTGATGGTTTTTCATCATTCAACATTATAAAAAATATAAAAGAAATAGTAAAAGCCAATAAAGATATTAGAGTATGAAATATTTCTTTAGGTACTAATGATGAAGTAAATGAAAATTTTATTTCAGTAGAAGCATCTATTTTGGATGAAATTCAATTTGAGAATAATGTCATTTTTGTTATATCTGGGACAAACAATCATACCAAAAACATAAGAAGAATAGGATCTCCTGCTGATTCAATAAATTCTTTAGTTGTTAATTCAGTGACGCAAAATAAAAAAATAGCTAATTATACGCGCAAAGGAACTATTTTATCATTTTTTACAAAACCTGATGTTTGCTACTACGGAGGCAGTGATGAAAAATATATTAATGCTATTGGACCATCAGGAAAAATAGAAGTAAGTGGTACATCCTATGCGGCACCTTGAATTGCTAGAAAGCTTTCGTATTTAATTGATGTTTTAGGTTTTAATCGCGAAATAGCAAAAGCTTTGATTATTGATTCTTCTAGGGGTTGAAATTGAGAAATAAGTGATGAAAAAATAGCTTATTATGGTCATGGTGTTGTTCCTATTCATATCAATGATATTTTAAAAACTAAAAAGGATGAGATCAAATTTATGATTTCAGATATAAGTGAAAAATGAAATTCTTATAACTATAATTTCCCTATACCTTTGAATGATGATAAATATTCTTTTGTTGCAAAAGCCACTATGTGTTATTTTCCAAAGTGCAATCGTAACCAAGGGGTCGATTATACAAACACTGAATTAAATTTACATTTTGGACGTATAGATGATGAAAATAAAATAAAAGACATTGCCGGTGATAAACAGAATAATGAAGGTGGTTCTAAAACAAGTTATGTTCACGAAGTTTCTGCTAGAAATGATTTCAGGAAATGAGATAATGTGAAGTGTAAAATTGAGAAATTTTCTGCAAAAACAAAAGAAAGAAAATCTTACAAAAATAAAAAATGAGGTATGGAAATTAAAACAAGTAATCGTTTAGATAGTAACGATGGAAAAGGGATAAGATTTGGTGTTGTGGTAACTTTAAAAGATATACACGGAAGAAATAGAATAGACGAATTTGTAAGAAATTTCACATTAAATAGCTGAATAGTTGATGAAATTGATATTGATAAAAAAATCAATATTTATGAAAAAAACCATGAAGAGATCGTATTTGAGACAGAAGATTTAAAATTTTAGAAAATCTAATTCTTGTTACATATGTAACAAGTTTTTTATTATCTATAAAAATATTGTAAATGTGTTTACATTCTAAGTGTTCAAGATATTTATCCAAAAAACATATAAGGAACATATAATTTAATATAATTCAAATAACAAGATTATTAAGGGGTATTTATGAGTAGTAATTTATCAAAACAAACAACACAAAGAGCTGAATTGCATAAAAAAATTTGAGCCATTGCCGATGAAGTTCGTGGTTCGGTTGACGGATGAGATTTTAAACAATATGTACTAGGAATTCTTTTCTATCGTTTCATCTCAGAAAATTTAGCTGATTATTTTAATAAAGATGAACATGAATCAGGTAATTTAGACTTTGATTATAAAAATATTAGTGACGAAATAGCAAATGAAAATTTTAAATATGACAGTATAACTGAAAAAGGATTCTTTATTTTGCCAAGTCAATTATTTGCTAACGTTGTAAAAAATGCAAATACTAATGAAAATTTAAATGTAGATCTTGATAATATATTCAAAAGCATTGAAAATAGCGCAGTAGGAAATGATTCTGAAGAAGATATTAAAGGATTATTTGATGATATTGATATTACAAGTAATAGATTAGGAAATACTGTAAAAGAAAAAAATGATCGTCTTGCAAAAATATTAAATGGAATTGCTGAGATCAATTTTGATAGTTTTATCGAAAATGACATTGATGCTTTCGGTGATGCATATGAATTTTTAATTTCTAATTATGCAAGTAATGCTGGAAAATCAGGAGGAGAATTTTTTACTCCACAATCTGTTTCTAAATTACTAGCTAGAATCGTAATGGATGGTAAAACTAAAATAAATAAAGTTTACGATCCTACTTGTGGTTCTGGTTCACTTTTACTGCAAATGAAAAAACAATACAGTGAAGGTGTTATTGAAGAAGGTTTTTATGGTCAAGAAATAAATATGACTAACTTTAACTTAGCAAGAATGAATATGTTCTTGCATAACATTAACTATAATGATTTCTGAATCAAAAGAGGCGATACTTTAATTCAGCCATTACATATGGATCAAAAACCTTTTGATGCTATTGTATCGAATCCACCATATTCGATAAAATGAATTGGAGAAGATGATCCAACATTAATTAATGATGAACGTTTTGCTCCAGCTGGAAGATTAGCTCCTAAATCTAAGGCTGATTTTGCATTCATATTACACTCCTTACATCATCTTTCATCTCAAGGTAGAGCTGCTATAGTTTGTTTCCCTGGAATTTTCTACCGTAAAGGTGCTGAAAAAACAATTTGTAAATATTTAGTTGATAATAATTTTATCGACTGTATTATTCAACTTCCTGATAACTTATTCTTTGGTACATCAATTGCTACCTGTATTTTAGTTATGTCTAAAAATAAAACTGAGAATAAGGTTTTATTCATTGATGCATCAAAAGAATTTAAGAAAGAAACTAATAATAACATTCTTAGTGATGAAAATATCGAAAACATTGTGAAAGAATTTAGAGAAAGAAAAGAAATTCAATATTTCTCTAGATATGTTGATAAAGAAGAAATAGAAAATAATGATTACGATCTATCTGTTCTAAAATACGTTGAAAAAGAAGACACTAGAGAAAAAATTGATATCAAATTATTAAACAAAGAAATTAAAGAAACTGTTCAAAGAATTAACGAATTAAGAAATGCTATTGATGAAATAGTTAAGGATTTAGAAGAAGATGAATAAAATTTGAGATTTGATTAAAAACGAAAAAGTTGAGTGAAAAAGTTTAAGCGATGTTTGTGATATAAAAAGAGGAACGAAAATAACTAAAAAAATTATGGAAGAAAATAAAGGTGAATATCCTGTTTATTCATCTCAAACAACCAAGAATGGAGAAATAGGCAAACTTAATTATTATATGTTTGATGGTGAATATGTTACATGAACAACGGATGGTTGCTATGCAGGTACTTTTTATTACAGGAATGAAAAATTTTCTGCTACAACACACTGTGGTGTTTTAAGTGTTAAGTGTTGGCAAAAATTATTGACAAAATTTTTATATTATTATCTTACTTACGATTCTGTTAACTTAAAGAACTCAATAGTTGGTACAATACCTCTTTTTACATCTGAAATGGTTTCATCAATTAAAATCCCAATTCCATCAATAGAAACACAAAACAAAATTGTAAAAATACTTGATAAATTCAACATTTATGTTAAAGAGTTGGAGCGCGAGTTGGAGCGCGAGTTGGAGCGCCGGAATAAACAATATCAACACTATAGAGATGTGTTATTGAGTGAGAACTATCTAGAATCAAATTATAGAAATAATTTAATGAATGTTGACCGAGAAATTAAGTGAAAGAAACTTGGTGAATTTTGTGAAATTGGAACTGGTAATTCGAACCGCAAAGATGAAGTGTCTGATGGAATATATCCTTTTTTTGTTAGATCCAAAAATATTTTAAGATCAAATAAGTATGAATTTGATGAAACAGCAATAATAATTCCTGGAGAAGGTGGTGTAGGTGAAATATTTCATTTTATTGAAGGAAAATATTCATTACATCAAAGAGCTTATAGAATTAAGGTTTTACATACTAATATTAATAGTAAATTTATTTATCATTATCTAACAAATTGATTTAAAGAATATATATTAAATATAGCAGTGGGAGCAACTGCTACATCAATAAGAAAGCCTATGATTGAAGATTTTGAAATACCAATTCCATCACTAAATATTCAAAATAGAATTGTCAAAATACTTGATAAGTTTTCTGAATTATCCGAAAACACTAAGGGACTTTTACCAAGAGAAATTCAACAAAGACAAGAACAGTATAAGTACTATAGAGATAAATTATTAGTATTTGATAATACACATAGCCCAGAGAGAGAGAGAGAGAGAGACGTTGCGGGGCAACTAAGTAGAGAATATCTTTCTATACTTGAAGAAGCAGAAAAAGTTGAGTGAAAAACTATTGGTGAAGTTTGTTATTTAAGGATCGGAAGAGTTATATCAAAAAAAGACATTCAAACTTTTGATGAAGATAGACATCCAGTGTACTCATCGCAAACAATTAATGATGGAATTGTCGGATATTTAAAATCATATGATTATAATGGAATCTATGTTTCTTGAACAACTAGAGGAAATGCTGGATTTGTTAGATTATTAGATGGAAAATTTACAATAACAGCAAATGCTGGAATTATTTGACCAAAAGATCAGTATTTGCTGGGTACAAGGTTTATTTATCACTGACTAGTGAAAAACATGAGCAACATAAGTATTAAAGGTATAGGAGTAATACCATTGTTCACTTTAGAGCAAATGAAGTTAGTTAAAATCCCTATTCCACCAATAGAAACACAAAACAAAATTGTAAAAATACTTGATAAATTTTCAGAGTTAACAGAAGGAACTAAAAACTCTTTACCTAAAGAAATTAAACTTAGAAAACAACAGTATGAATATTATAGAAATAAACTTTTAGATTTTCCTAAAGAATAATAATGGAGGATTTATGTCTAATCCCAATGAAAATAACGTTAAAAAACTATCGACAATCGCAGAATTAAATACTGGGATTATTTTAGCTCAGTATAAATCTGTTGCTAATGAAGGTAAAAGTTATCAAAGTGAAGAAGCTTTAGAAAAATTTCTTATTAATTCACTTAAACAACAAGGTTATCAATATTTAGAAAACCTTAAGGAACCACAAGATTTACTAATTAATCTTAGAAATCAAATTGAAAAATTAAATAAGATTAAATTTAATGATAGTGAATGAAAGAGATTTAGTGAAGAAGTTTTTACAAATCCTAAACATAATCTAACCGATAAATCTAGACAAATTCAGGAAGATCATATAATAACTTTTACTTTTGATAATAACGAAAAACAAAATATAAAACTAATTGATAAAAAAGACTTAAATAATAATAGTTTACAAGTTATTAATCAATTTAAACAAAATGGGATACATTTAAATATTTATGATGTAACTATTTTAGTAAATGGACTTCCACTTGTGCATATTGAACTTAAATCTAGAGGAAGACTTATTTCTGAAGCATTCTATCAAATTAATAGATATAGTAAAGAGAGTTTTAATGCTGTAAATTCTTTATACAAATATGTACAGATATTTGTTATTTCTAATGGAACTATGACTAAGTATTTTACTAACAATTATAATGATGGTAAAAATAGTATGGATTTTGCTTGTGAATGAGCAGATTCAAAAAATAATCCTATTCCTGATCTTGTTGATTTTACAAAAACATTTTTTGAAAGAAGAGTGTTGTTAGAAATTCTAACTAAATATTGTATTTTTACATCACAAAATAAATTATTAGTGATGCGCCCATATCAAATAGCTGCTACTGAAAGAATTTTGTGAAAAATTAAATCAAGTTTTGAAAATAAAAAATATGGTTCAGTAGAAGGTGGTGGTTATATTTGACACACAACCGGATCGGGTAAAACACTAACTTCATTTAAGACAGCAAACTTAGCCAGAAATTTAGATTTTATTGATAAAGTATTTTTCGTTGTTGATAGAAAAGACTTGGATTATCAGACAGTTAATGAATACAAAAAATTTGATAAAGATAGTGTTGAATCAATTAGAGATACTTCTGCACTGAAAAAGTCTATTGAATCTAGTGACAAAAAGATTATTGTTACAACAATTCAAAAACTAAATAATTTTATTAGCAAAAACTTAAATCACCCTATTTTTGACAAGCATTGTGTTTTGATTTATGATGAATGTCATAGATCTCAATTTGGAGAAATTCAAAAAAATATAACTAAAAAATTCAAAAAATATTATCAATTTGGATTTACAGGAACTCCAATATTTGTTGAAAATGCACTTGGTAATGAAATTACTGGTTCAATTTTTGGACAATTATTACACTCATATGTTATTACTGATGCTATTAGAGATGGCAAAGTATTAAAGTTTAAAGTCGATTATTGTAATGTATCAGCTTCTTTTAAAGAAGAAGAAACTGAAACTGATGAAATCAAGTTAAAAACGCTTGAAAGTAAAGTTCTTGGTAACTTAGAAAGAATTACAAAAATTAGTGAGCATATTTTGAGGGTATTCAATGAAAAAACTCATAGAGGAATTTCATATACTCACAAAAACAAGAAACTAAGTGGTTTTAATGCTATTTTGGCAGTTGAAAATGTTGAATCAGCTAAAAAATATTATGCTGTTTTAAATGATTTACAAAAAAATAAAAATAATGAAGAAAAATTAAAAATAGCAACAATTTTTAGTTTTACACCAAACGAAAAACAAGATGCTATTGGTGAATTATTAGATGAAGATTTAGATGAACCAACAAAATTATTAGACCAATCATCAAGAGAATTCCTTGAAAAAGCAATTAATGATTATAATTCAATGTTTTCTGATGAAAAGTTAAATTTTTCAACAGATACAAAAGGTTTCCAAAATTATTATTCTGATCTTTCAAAAAGAGTTAGAGATAAAGAAGTCGACTTACTTATTGTAGTAGGAATGTTTTTAACAGGTTTTGATGCACCAAGTTTAAATACACTTTTTGTTGATAAAAATTTAAGATATCATGGATTAATTCAAGCTTTTTCGAGAACTAACAGAATCTTTAATGAAGTTAAAAGTTTTGGAAACATTGTTTGTTTTAGAGACTTACAAAAAGCTACTGAAGATGCTGTTAGAACTTTTGGTGACAAAAACAGTCTTAATGTTATGCTTGAAAAAAGTTATGAACAATACATGAAAGGCTTCAATGATGAAATTTCTGGTAATTATGTAACAGGTTATGAAGAAATTTGTAATAAGCTAAAAACAGAATTTTCAGAACCAACTAAAATTAACTCAGAAAAAGAGAAGGAAGAATTTGTTAAAACATTTGGTCAATTCCTTAAATTAGAAAATATATTAAGAAACTTTGATGATTTTCATAATAGTGAACCAATTTTAAGTGAGCGAGAAAAACAAGATATGAAGAGTGTGTATCTTGATATAAGAGAATCGTTCATCAAAGAAAGAGATCACAAAGAAAAAGAAAATCTCTCGAAAGATTTTCCTAACCTTGAATTTCACATTGAACTTTTAAGAACTGATGAAATAAATTTAGATTATATATTTAAATTAATTATTGATAAGTCTAAAGAACATAATGATATTTCGGCCCTTAAAGAAGAGATAAGAAGATACATTAAATCTAGCGTTGGATATAGAGAAAAAGAAGAACTTATTATAGAATTTTTAGACAGTATGAATTTAACTACTTTACAAGTAAAACAAGATATTTTAGGTGAGTTCTATGAATTTGCATTAAAAAAACGTGAAGAGAAAATACAAGAACTTATAAATGAAGAAAAACTTATCAATACTGATAACGAAGCATCTAATTTTATTATACAATCAATAGAAAAAGGTGAAGTTTCACCAAATGGTATTCAATTAAATAACATATTACCTAAACTTTCGAGAATGAATAATGATAAACAAAAGAAAAAAGAAAAAGTTATAACTAAACTAAAAAAACTTATTGAAGAATTTTTTGGATTATAAAACGTTATGTAATAGTGAAGTAGCGTTCAATAGTCTTGTTTAGTTTGATTTTACACTTGATTTGTCCTTAAATTTTGAATTTTCCCTTAAAATGTGGTATATTTTAAGGGATAAGTTGAACTATAAGGGAGAAACTAATGAGAAATTTTAATTATTCTAAAATTAAGGATAAAAAATGAGATTCAGAAGTTCTTGGTTTAGTTGCTTCAATTTATAGATACCAAGGTAGACAAGAACTTTATTTGAGACAAAAACCTGAAGAATTGAATAAACTTATAGAAATAGCGAAGATTCAAAGTACAGAAGCTTCTAATGAAATTGAAGGAATTGTAACCACAAGTACAAGACTTAAACAGTTAGTGGAAGAAAAGATAACTCCAAGAAATAGAAATGAACAAGAAATTGCAGGATATAGAGATGTTTTGAACATTATTCATGAAAGCTTTGATGTAATTCCTATTTCGAGAAATTATATTTTACAAATGCACAAAATTATGTTTAGTCATATGAATAATCCAATTGCAGGGAAAACTAAGAATGTGCAAAATTATATCAGTGCAACATACTCTGATGGACATACTGAAGTTTTATTCACACCACTTTCACCTTTTGAAACTCCTGAAGCGTTAGATAAAATATGTAATGAATATAATAAGGTTATCGCTAATTTGGAATTAGATCCACTTCTTGCTACACCTATTTTCATTCATGACTTTTTATGTATTCACCCATTTAATGATGGTAATGGTAGAATGAGTAGATTACTAACAACACTTTTATTATATAGAAGTGGTTTTTACGTAGCTAAATACATTTCACTTGAATCCCTAATTTATAAAGATAAAACAGCATATTATGATACTTTAAGGCAAGCAGGAGTTCATTGACATGATGAAAACGAGGGTGTATTACCTTTTATAAAGTATCTATTAGGAATAATCCTTGCTGCATATAAGGAGTTTGAAGATAGATTTACAATTATAGAAGAAAAACTTCCAGCTATTGAACTAGTAAGAAAAGCGATATTACACAAACTTGGAAGATTTACCAAACAAGACATTAGAGAACTTTGTCCATACTAAGTATAAGTTCTATTGAGCTAGCATTAAGAAAGTTAATTGAAGATGGTGAAATCAAGAGAGAGGGTGTAGGAAGAGCAATAAAATATATACGATTAAAATAGTAATAAGTCTGCTTATAATAATACAAATAATGTAGCGATTAAAAATTTAAAAATAAATCAACTTTTCTAACATATTTTTACAAATATATAAAATTGTTATATAATTTAAATGCAACTAAAAAAGATCTATACTAACTCAACTTTAAACACAAACTAAGAAATAAGGCGTGGATAATACTTATTTATCCTCAGCCGTAGTTGCAGATCAACGTTATTTATAACGTTGGTTTTTTATTTTAAACTTGTGAAAAAAGTAATTGAGATAAATCTAACTGATTATATTTCTGTTTTTCTTGGTAATTTACTAATAAAAAATCAAACAGGAAGAATTACAATGCCCTTAAATCAAATTGAAACAATAATATTAAATAATCCTAGATGCAATATATCTGTAACCTGGATTAGTGAAATTGTTAAAAACGATATAAATTTTATAATTTGTGACCAAAAAATGATGCCAACAGCATCAATTATAAGAATTAACGGAAATTACAATAATAATGAATTTGTTAAGCAATTAGAATGAACTGATGATTATAAATATAAATTATGAGCAAAGATTGTTAAACTCAAAATTCAAAATAGTTTTAATTTACTACAAGAATTAAATTTATTTGAAGATGAAGAAAAAAAGAAGAAATTTCTAGAATACAGAGATAAAGTAGAACTAAATGATAAAACAAATAGAGAAGGACATGCTGCAAAAGTTTATTTTAATCTTCTTTTTGGGCAAAATTTTAATAGAAGAGAAGAAAATAAAATAAACATAGCACTAAATTATGGCTACAGTATACTTCTTAGTTATATTTCCAGAACACTTATTTCTGCCGGCCTTGATAATAGATTGTCTATTTGACATAATGTTAAAGTGAATCCTTTAGCTCTTGCTTGTGATTTGATGGAGCCTTTTAGATCTCAAGTTGATTTTCTAGTATATAAAATGTATGTATTAAATAAAAATTCAGAGATCGAGAACTTTAAAGAAGCTTTGTTTGATTTATTAGAATTAAAAGTGAGTTTTAATGGAAAAATGAGTAAATTTCAAAAAGTTATTAGTAATTTTATTCACAATTTTCAAAAAATGGAATTTCAAGAATTTATAGCGGACTTTATAGAATGAGACAAATGCGAATAATATTAATGTATGACATTTATGATGATAACTCGAGAGAATCAAATTCATTTAGAACTAACTTAATCAAAAATGGATATTACATGATTCAGTATTCCATTTATGTAAAAGTTATTCCATCTTACTCACAATATAGTTCTGAAAAACAAAAAATATCAAAATTTCTACCTAAAAGTGCAAATGTGAGACTTATATTACTTTCTGAAAAACAATATCAAGAAATTGAGCTAATAAAAGGGAATTACAGTAAAAATGAAATAATCAATAACTGTGGGAGGTATATAAAATTATAATGATAAAGATAAATAAATTTCAAAACCAACATTATGATTACAACGGGATCATAATAATTCAATCTGAAAACGTAGATAACTTGATAAAAGAATTGCACTCCGATGATGCAATAATTGAGATAGGTAACAGTGAATTTAAAATAAGTGATTTTATAGTAATTGATCCATTAACAAAACTTATTGATTTATATCAAATAAGTTCAAAAAACATTTTATATAAATATATTGTTAATTCATTAGAGTGAACTAAAGAGGTAATTTTTAATTCAGAAATCCTTGAGAAATGCAATAAAAACATTAATGATTTTATAGGAGAAGAATTTAGTAGTTATCTACCCGATTATTCCAAAATAATTAAGTATATTTATGATTTTAATCAAGACAAATTTATAGATAAAAATACTTTAATTAAATGATTAAATAATTTTAAGCTCCAGAGTAAAAATAACATTATTCTGAAAAATGTAGATTTTATAAAATTATCAGATATATCTGAATATATCAATAATTATAATTTTATTTTTCTAACTAATAATGCATTTAACATCATTGAAAATTTAACAGATTTAAAATTAGTGTATTTAGAAAATGATGGTTATTTATTACATATAGAAAATTATGAAGTTGTTAAATTTGAGATTTACAAAAGAGATTCTTCGTTTAAAATGAATCATAATACTCTTCCAATAAATGGTAAAAATGAGCTAAGAAAAATTAGAAATATAATTCAAGAATTAATTATTAAGTAAGTAATGATATAATTTTTATATCAAAAAACTAAATTTTGAGGTTTTTTGGTTGTGTTAAAGTTGAGTTAGTATAGACGAATTAGTGCGCCAGTATCTGTTTATTGACGTTTTTTGGTTGTGTTAAAGTTGAGTTAGTATAGACTAGCTTTAGCGATTAATTCATCGTAAACGTGTTTTTTGGTTGTGTTAAAGTTGAGTTAGTATAGACCAGGCAAGAACATTAAAGTAAATTCATTAAGTTTTTTGGTTGTGTTAAAGTTGAGTTAGTATAAACCTCAGTTTTGAAAGAATAAAGCTCTTCCCTGTTTTTTGGTTGTGTTAAAGTTGAGTTAGTATAGACTACTGTTTTCAGCGTGTGATGTAAAAAGTCGTTTTTTGGTTGTGTTAAAGTTGAGTTAGTATAGACAAATAGGTTATGAAAAAAATGAAAGCTGCAGTTTTTTTGGTTGTGTTAAAGTTGAGTTAGTATAGACAGTTCTAACAATTATTTAATCAATTGAACAGTTTTTTGGTTGTGTTAAAGTTGAGTTAGTATAGACTAGAACTTTCTAATGTTGCTAGACAATCTGTTTTTTGGTTGTGTTAAAGTTGAGTTAGTATAGGCTTTAATTCAAACCGTTTTTATAATAGTTTATAAATAAAAATCAAATCACTAATTAAAATTTAGTGGTTTGATTTTTATTTATGCAAGATATTAAATAATAAATTTATTTTTACTTAATTCAACGCTTATATTCTTTTAGTACACTATTTAATCTTGGTTTATAATTGACTTGTTTTTCTCTTACCGTTGAAAATTCTACCCGAATATCAGTATATTCAATCGTTTTTATTATAAATAAATTCTTATTTTCTATTTGTTCTACAGACTTATCAGAGTTGCTTTTTTCTTCTTTCCTGATATAAGTTAACTTGTTCAATAAATAAATAACTTCAGTTTCTTTGGTTATTTGTATATCTTCATCTTCTTTGATGTAATTAAACTTTTTAAATCCTTCAATGTTTTTGGTAATTCAATTATTAATTTTTTGTAAAAAGTAATTATTTGTTATGTGAGTGTCAATTTTTGATAAAATTTTAATTAATTCAATTCTTTCACTAACATTTTTTAAAAAATCATATCTTAAAATGATAGGTTTTCAGTCATTATCATTTTTATTTTTAATACATAATATACCAAAGTAATTCTCATCAATTTCTTTTAGATTACCAATTCTAGAAGTCTTATCTTTTTTAGTCCAATTTATATAAGCGCTTGACTTTCTATTTTGTGAATTATCAAATAATGTTATTTTCTTTATCACCATAATTTTTTTAGAATCTTTTAATAAATATTTTTGAGGTATAAAAACAAATCATTTATTTTGAATATCTGAATCTTTTATTATTTTTTTGTGTTTTGATATACATTTAGAATATTCATCAACCAAATTAGCACAATCATTAGATACATTATGATTATTTTTACACTTATTTAATAAGTAGTATATTAAAGAATCATAAATAACCTTAATTTGCGATAAAAATTTTGTATCATTAACCCAAATAGGAATTCACTTAAAATAAATTTTATCTTTTTCATTTACTTTATTTTTTTCTTTGGAAACAACATCTAAATAAATTTTTATAAGTGATTCAGGAGTGTCTAAATCATCATTTTCTTTATTCTTTCATTTGTGATATGTCTGAATTGTAAAACTGATTAATGTGGCTAGATCAATTTCCTTAATATCACTTGATCTTCTTAAGTCTCTAATGATTTTTGTTTCATCGTTCTGATATTGTTGATATACAGCTACAATATTTTCTTGAGTTGTTTTTTTATTAAATTTTATAACTGGGTAATATTTAAAATCAACACTATTTTCAAATTCCTTTTTATATTTTCGTTCTTCATCTAAAAGCACTTGTTGAACTGCACCAGCAACTTCTTCTTTTTCCTTATTATAATATTTTCATTTTCCAAGAACGTTTTCTTCTGTTATTAAATCCTTGAATATTTTAGAGTTATTGTATGTTGTTGAAATAACTGTTGAGTCAACGGCATGATGAATATTATCATTCCTATCTTTAAATGGGAGTCTTGAATATGTTCTTACAGCAGAAGTTGCGAAACCTTTGAATGGAATAATTTTAATATCTTTATCATGAAACTTTATTTTAAATCATTCACATGCTGTTTTTGTTATCGTTTGTGTATCGATAAGATTGCTTCTTAAAAATGTATTATCGATTCTATATCCAGATTTTAACAGATTTCTTATTTTCTTTCTTCTTATGTTTTTAAAGTATTGTATTAGTAGTTTGGTTTTGGTTTCTTTTTTTCCTTTTTTGATTTTTCAATCTTCTATTAGTGATTTTAAAAGTTCAAAAGATTTGTAATCAACATTATTATTCTTATTTTGATTATTTTTTTCGTCATCGATTTTATATAAATCATTTCAATTTTTAAGAATTGTTTTATTATTTTTGACATAATCATATGCAGTTTCATTGCTTTTCTCCTTGTTGGAAGTTGAATTTGTTAAAGCTAAATTAGCCATTCTACTATCGTAAAATTTACTTTGTGGAATAATATGATCAATTTCATAGTCGTCTAAGTCAGAAATTTTAAAATTTTCAAATGACGATAATATTTCTCTGCCTGTATATAAATCAATTCCGTTTTGTTCAATTAACAATTTAATCTTTTTAAGATTATTACTATCTTTTCCGTATTTTTCTAAAAGAAATTTATTAAACTCCATCAACACGTTATTTTCATCATTAATTTGTTTAATAACTTTTTCACTTTTATTTAATTCACGAGCTATTTCGATAACGATATTATTAAATTTGTAATCTTTATATAGTTTGTCAACTAATTTATCAGTTATTTTTAATGTTTTTTCGGTTGTAGCATTTAAGTTTTTTGTTTTGAAAAATACATCAATATCTATATTTTCTGGTTTTGTTCGAACACTTTGAATAATTTCTTCTCTATATTTTGAGAAGGTTAAAATTTCTTCATTATTTTCTCTTTTTAAAATTTTATTGTTGAATTCGTTTATTGCCTTACTTGATAAGTTACCGTATTTTGGCTTTAATGCAATTACAGCAGCAATAGCTTCATTTACTTTTTTATTATCTTTAATAAGTTTTTTGTTAACTGGAAGTTTATCGATATTTTCTTCAAAGTATTTTTCTAACTGAATTTTTCTACTTTCTTCATCACTATTTCTACAAAGAAGTGACGTAAAATAACTAAAAATAGATTCTTCTTCAGATTTATTTTCTCAAAGTAATTGATCAATATTACTAAAATTAAAACCAAGAGATTTGCATAATATATTAGCATATTCGAATTTAGGAAATTTAAAGGTGTTTTTATCAATTATTTTCTCTAACTTTGTAGTATCATCAGCATCTAAGTATTCTAATTTTGATTCATCAATAAAATCGTTTTGAATAGTTTCGCTTAAATAATTATAAAAGAAATCAAACTTTGTGAGATTTTTGTCTTTTAATCCTAATATTGTTATTAAGCTTTCTATATTTAGTTCTATTTCTTTATTAGCTTTAGACTTATCTCATTTTTTAATATTAGCTAAATATATTATTAACTTTTCATACATTTCAGGAGTGATTAATTTACGGGCTTCATGATTTAATATATTTTGAAGATTATTAATGGTATTAAAGATTTTATAGTTATTACTTAAGATAACTTCAACACTTAAATCTTCAAAACCATTTATGGTATTGTAAATAGAACATTTCTTTATATATTTGTCTCAAATGTTGTTATATAGTTTTTCACCATCTTTTGAATATATTCCATAAGTACTGTAACTTTTTTCACTACCAGGTCCTTCATTGTATTTTCTAGTGAAACTAAATAAGCTCTTTATATTTTCTTTGAAATCACTAAAAATATTTTCAGCAAATACTTTGTTTAGTATTCATTCTAGTTCTCTGCTTCATTCTATATTTGAAAAGACTTCTTTAAATTTATCATCCTTTAATTTAAGATTTCATTTAATCTTGACTTGTGAGTTTAATACATCTTTCTTAAATTTTTCAAATGTTGGAAAAACTTCAATATTAGTTGGATTTTCAGTTTTTTCGGAAATTTTAATATCATAAAATACACCCCTATTTTTGAATAGGTCATAGATTAATTTGATTGCTATTTTTCTAAAGTAAATAGTATTAGTAGATGGTTTATTAATATCGAATTCCTTTTGAAGTAAAAGATTTATAAAAAGTAATCTTAAAAGCTGAATATTATTTTTATATTCATTTAGGAATTCATTAAAACCAGATAAATCTTGACTGTTGAAAAATAGTTTTTGAATGAAATTGCTATCATATTGTTTATTGATGTTCTTCATTTCTTCATCAATTATGTCTAGTATATAAATTTTTTGAGCTTCATTTATTTTTATAAAACCAGATGATGATAAATCATTTTCTAATTCTTCTTTTGATTTATATCCAAATAAATTATTGTTATTTTCATCACAACAATTCATAATCATTGTTCTTAATTTAGATAACTTTAATTTTCTTCTTCTAATTAATCTTCTTGCTCCACGTTTTTCTCTTCTTTTCTTTGCACTTGTAACTTCAGGGAATAACTCAACTCCTGTTTTTAAAACCTCATTTGTTTTTTGACCATTTTCTTCTGATGTTTTCAATATTGTTCAACCAACCGAACCAACACCAAGATCAAGTCCAAGTGTTATTTCGGAATTATTATTTTGTTCCATAAATGCCTCTCTATAAAAATTTAATATATTTAAATTATAGTAGAAAGCAAAATAAAGCATTGCTTTTTGAATAAAAGCGAAATTTATTTTGTACTTTTGGAACCTTTTCTGCTTATATTTTCACACGCATATTTTTACTGTTGCTTTTATACACATTTTGCGTTAGGTTTAAAGTGTTAAAACAACAATAAAAAATATACCTGTAAAATACCTTCCTTCATAGAAAGACGGAATTTAATCTTCATAAAATATTAGAAATAATAAAGGAAATAAGTGAAAAAGAAGAATTTAGAAAACTTTGAAAAAGTTATCAAAATAAATTTCCATTCACTAAAGAGATAAAATTTAATGAAGTTATTAATTCGGCTGAGATGATTAACGAATTAATTAGTAGGTCTAATGTTTGTTAAAATTTGATAAACACATTTATAAACTAAAACAACAAAAGTTGACATTTATTTGTGCACTTTTGTTGTTTTAGTTTATACCGAAAAAAGTATTTTATTTTTTATTTAATTTATGTATTTGTTCTTCTAAATTTTTCAAGTTTTCGATTATTAATTCAAATGGTGGGATATCTCCATAAATCATTTGTTTCATATGTTCATAGTCTTCTTTTATTTCGTTTATTCTGTATTCTTCAGGTACAATTTTTATTTTATCAATAGTGGCTTCTTCATACTTAGCTCATTTAGTATAGTAGAATTTTTGTTTAAATTGAACTACTTTATAAAGCAATTTGATGTCTATTAATGCATCTTTAATGTATTTTGAATTCATAAAGGAATATACATCATAATAATGCCTTGCCTGTCTCTTAGGTATGAAAACGTTATTTGGTCTGTTGGCTTCTTGATGTAAAATAGTAATTTTCTCCCAAAATGTTCTTTGAGGAGAAACACTTTTTACTATTATTCCATCTCCTGAAAATATTTTTGGAAAATCTTTATAAAGATCTGGTTTGATTAAAATATCTTCTGATGGTGTCCATGCAGCTAAAGGACCTATTTCAAGCCTTATTTCTTTACGAATATAATTATTATCAAATATTTTAGGATATTTAAAAATAACTGTTTGATTATCTAATGGGTCAATAAAAATTTCAAAAGGATTTTTGATTAATATTTTTAGGTCATTAACCACATTAGGGATAAATTTTTTAATTAAAAAATCCTGCGTTTTTAAGTTTGCATTTTTATTAAATTTGTCTTGTTGTGTACTTGTACGTTCTGATCAAGGTTCATATTTTTCATAACCAATTGCTCTTCAATCTAAAATCAAGTCAATATCTTCAGAAAATCTTTTTATAATACCATAACATTTGGATAAACTAGTACCACCTTTAAAAACAAATAAATTTTTTCATTTTGACTCTGTAAATAAGTAATTTAACATAAAACAAACTCAATAGTCTTTTTCTATAATCACTTCTGAAATATTATTTATAAAGCTTGCTTTTTCTATCGCGACTTGAAGTTCTTCTGTTGTTATGTCATTAAATTTAAACACTTATACCTTCGCATATTTTTCTTATTATTTGGTAGGTCCAAATTGTTGTTGTTTTACATTCTTCGAGTAATAAAGTTTTATCTTTGTCAGTTAATTTATTTTTTAAATAAATAATCTCTTTTTCTTTTATTTTGTTTTTTCCTAATGTTTTTAAAGCTTGTATTATCAAAGCACTTAAATAAGATTTATTAGAAATATCCCTATTTGTTATTTTTTTAAATTTGATTATTGAATTACCATATTTTATATCTATGTTTCTTCCATCAGATGCATATATTCACTTAGAAGAGACCTGTGTTGATAGTCCCAATATATTTAATGATGTTTCTCCTGCAGGAATTATATTTCAATTATATTTTCTAGCAATAGCTTCAGCAACTTTAGATGGGGAAGGAGTACTAAAAGTATCTAAAGTTTCAAAATATTTCGGCTTATAGTAAACACCATTCATTATTCTTTTTATATATTCACTTTTGCACATTCTATTTAATGTACTTTTTATTGTTTCATATCCTGAAATATCATAAAAATCATTTACTATAAAAACATAGTTTGTATGAAAATTATCAATTCTTTCTTTAATTAATTGTTTATAGTTCATATTATCTCCTTGCACATAAATTATATAATATTCGGTGCAAATAAATATAATAAAAATCAAGCCATAAAGACTTGATATGTGCTAAGCTACTGAATTAATTGATGATAGTAAAGTGTTTATAATTTCTTTAATATCAGTATTTTCATTACTTAAATATAAATTTACAGCATCTTTGTAATTTTTGAGAATTAAGTCATATTGCGCATCTATTGTTGAATCTGTATAAAACATTTTGTATTGTTTTAATAATTGACTTTTAGAAGCATCAGGCATTACTTTTAAGTCTATATCAACCATAATATTCATTAGCTTATCCTTAGTTTTCTTTGAATAGTCTCTAAGTTTATTAACAACATTTTCAAGAACTTTTAATCAGTAGTCAATGTTTTCTTGTTTTTTAAATATGGTTAAAATATCAACATCTGGATTCTTCTTAGCTTCATCTACAATCTTTGTGATGAAAGGAATGGACTCTTCTACTGAAACATTTATGCTATATGTTATAGTTTCTTTAGTATATTTAACAAAATCTTCACCTTGTTCTGATAAACCTGCTGTTTCAAGCAATTTATCAACTGTTTCAGTAAAAATATCAGCAATTGTTTTTCCTTCGAAAATAGGTGTATTTGGGTTTGATTTTTGATAAGCTAATTGAATATCATTGACTAAACTAGAATATTTTTCTATATTTTCTTTGTTAATTTCTTTAGTTTTCTTTTCCTCGGTGTCTGTGCACGAAACTACCAAAGGAGATACTAAAATTGTTGGACTTAATGCCAAACCAAAAAATAATTTCTTTTTCATTTTTACCTCTAATTTAATTATAAATAATTTAGAAAGTTTTAATTGACATGAAATTTATTTTCATATGATGTGAATAAGCGAATCTATTTCACTTTTTACTGATTAGGCTTAATTTTGCACAATGAAATCATATTCTATATTAAAAACAGCATTATAAATACTATTATCTAAATTTAATACAATTCATTCATATAATTATAAAGTTTCTATGAATCATATCGTAATTGATAATATTTTGAACACAAAAATAATTAAGCGTTTCATAATTGTGGTAATTGAATTCAAAAATATAGAAATGTTTCTATACATTGTAAAAACTATTTATAATTATATTAGTTATTGTATAAAGTTAGTATTTTAGGTAATAATTTTGCTTTAAATTAACTTTTTAATAACTAAATTTATTACTATAAAGGCGGTTCATGATAAATATTATTGAAAACAGAAATACAAATTTAGAAAATGATAAAGATGTAACTACTAAAAATCATATTAAAGATTTTGTCCAAAAGATACAAGAAAGTGACTATAAAAAAATTATCGAAATAATTCAAGATTCTAAAATACTAAATTTCTCATTTATAAAAGAAGAGACAATTTTAACTGAGGACAAAGAGTTTGTAATTAATAATAGACTAAGAAGCTCAAAAAGTGAAATTGAAAAAATAATAAGAGGACAAAAAATGATATCCAAATATGTGTCAAATACTTATTGAGATGATTTAGCATATTACAATAAATTGTTCGTCAGCAATGTTATTAAATATAGAAATTTTGTAATTTCTACAGCTAAGGAATTTTATGAATTACTTATACAAAAAAATGAGAAAAAAATAACTGAGTTTTTATACAATCTTTCCGAGTTTTTTTCACCACTCATGGATGTGGAAGAACCACATATTAAATTTGCTGGATCAGTAACAACGGCTTCCGCGTATTTATCTGCTAAAGTATTAGAAAATTTTGTATTTCCAAATTTAAAAAATCTTTTTGAAAGTATTAACTTGTCAGAGGATGACGTTATTTGAACCCTTTCCACAGAAATAAGGAAAAAAGAAAATATATTTAACGTATTAGCGTTGCAAGAAAAAGCTTATTCTATTTACTATAATAAACCTTGATATAAAAAATGAATAAGTGGAAATATTGTTCAAAGGTCACTTTATGAACATATTAAATGAACTAGAAGAGAAATAGTTGACGCTTCAAAAATGTACAACGAGTTACAATTAGCATTAAAAAGAGCTGAGTATGATAAATATTTTGGAGTATATTAATGTTTAAAAACAATAAATTACAAAATCACACGAATATTTTCAGAATTATATTTAATGTAATTTTAATAATATTGTGTATAGCAATTATTAATTATTCATATGATACTTATTTGACAAACTTAAAAAATCCGATAAGCGATGCTCAAAAACTGACTATTATATTTATAGTATTGTTATCAATTTTTGTTTTATGGACTTTATACAAAATAATTGTTAATATTATTTCATTTGTTCAGAATATGAAGCTAAAAAAAGAACAACTTTTAACATTAAGAAGGACGGATGATTATATTTTGTTTGTAAATTCCAAAAAAGTTGTTGGCATCAAATTATTAATATTTTCATTTGTGTTTATTCTGCTATCTTTAATATTTTGGGGCGTTTTAATATTTTCATCTACGACACCTATATGAATTAATTTGATTTATTTATTCTTATGAATATTATTATTAAATAGTTTTGTTAGAAATATTATTTTATATAACTCAAAAAGAAACCTTAATAATCCTAAAAAAATTGCTGAATTAAAAAAATGTTATTTATTAACAAGCTTTAAATTTGTTTCCTTTATAAAATCGATCTATGAAAACTCTTAAAGATTTTTTAATAAAAATGTCCAATAATAATCTTGTTGTTACAGGTAGCTATTCATACATATTAAATTTTCCTAGATTGAATTTTCAATACAATGATATTGATTACATTTCAGTTGGAAGTGTTAAACATATTAATTTTGATGATAATGAAAATTTAATTCTGTATTTAAATGATGAATTTGTTCAAAAAGGAATTTTTAACAAAACCGTAGATTTTGAAATATTTTATCTCTCTGTTGTCCCCGAGAAATACACTGTTGTAAAACATGGAATTAAAACAGTTAATAAACAATGATGTTTTATAAGTAAATTATTTCAATTAATAAGATTATTTTGTAATAATTCAAACAAAGAAAAATTAACAAAAGTTCTCAACGATTTATTAATCATAAGTAACGATTTAAGTATCAAGTTATCAAGATATAGAAAAAGAACTATACAAAAAAATTTAGATATTATTCTAATTTCATCTTCATTTTTATGATTTTATAAACCGAGTACTGCAATTAAAATTGAACTTTCAAAGACTAATTTTTATAAATTAATTACATGAATTAGAACAAAAGCAAGTAAAAAGAAAACAAAAGTACTTGAAAGATATGTCAAATTAATATTTTGAAGTACAAAAACAACTACCTTGCTTAATAAGATAAAAAAATTTATAAATAATCCAAGTTTATTTATTGACGATTTTTATAAATTTAATAATAATACACTACTTGACTTACATAAAATACATCAAAAGTTTGACGATACTACAAAAATAAAAAATTATATGAACAGTTTTAAGATGAATTTCAAAAACTATAAACATTGCAAGATCTATTTTGACTGTTTTAGTCAAATACAGCATGAGGATAATTTTCTAGATATAAGAAAAATGATGTTTATTTCTATATTTAAAGAAAATTAATAAGGAAAGGAATACTAGTGTTTTTAACAAAAGATAAGAGATCAACCTACGCAAAATTAATTTATTTAATTTTTTACACAGTTATCACGACAACTGGATTATTTATAACGATATTTTTAAAAAATAATTTGGATTTAAGCAAACCTATTATAGTAGCTGGATTTATTTTTTCATATATTGTGATATTTGTTTTCATTGTTTGATTTCTTTTAATTCAAATAATGATATTGATTATGCATAAAAAAGGTAAAAATATAGGTTTTGCGTTTGGATTTTGAAAATTTCTCACTTTTAATAATAAAAAAATGGAGACACAAGATGAAATCAATGATACATCTATAAAACCTATTGAAAACTTCAAAAAGTACGTTAAAGATAAAAGAAATGTAATACCAATTTTAGTTCTATTTTCATTTTTTATGTTTTCAGACTTATATTCATTTTATAATTTTTTAGTTAAGTTTGATGGGTTTAAAAACCAATTAAACATTTTTCAACTTATTTACAAAATTATTTCACTCTTGAATTCAATCGTTTTATCAATCTCAATAATAACTAAAAACTTAATTGTAATGTTATCAAGAAGCAAAATTAAAAAGAATAATGATTTAACTAAATTGCAAAAAGTATATCTAACTTTAACTTTTAGAAAAAAGTTATAATTTACAACAGTCATGCAAAATATTGCATGATTTTTTAATAATTTAGCAAATCACAAATAAAATTTGCAATTTAGTATGTAATTATTTTTTATAAACTTACCTAAGTTTATCGATTTATAGTGAAATTTAATAATATAAAGTTAATAAAACTAAGAATGCAATTGGTGGGAAGAGTATTATAAATACATCATAACTGTTGAAGTTTGCTTATGCTAAAAAGTTTTATGCTTAAAATTTTCAATACCACAAGTAACCTAAATATAAGATGACATAAACAACTTTATTTATTATTGTTTCTCATACCAAAACATTCGCTTTTGAAAACATCTAATTTAAGATGTCTAAAAGCATATTTAAAGAATTTCAACAAAAATACTGAAAAATATATTCTTAAAGTGATACAGAGTGAACAATTATAAACCATAATTATTTTAATAACAAAACTAATTATTCTTATTGCTAATAACGTTATGGGTGTTTATGTTTAAGAACTCACTTGTACATTGGTATATGGGTTCACATATTAATACAGTAAATCCATAAAGTTGTTATATAAAAATATAATATTTACAATTAAAATGCAACAAAAAAATGAAGAAGAATCACAACAATTGTTAATCATCAGTCTTTTTGCATTTTTTATAAATGCCCATAAGTACATTTTAATAATTCTATTCATATATCAACTTATTGTTTGCACGTGTTTTAAAAAAGAAAAAAATAATTGATTTCATGGATTCAATGAAGAGCTAACTATAAATCTATATTAAATTTATACTAACAGTTTTATTTAATAAAAATGCGTAAATACGCAAAAATCTTAAATAAATTAAAGTTAACATAACTATAAATGTTATAATATATTTAGTAAAAATGCGTAAATACGCAAAAATTTTAAATGGAGTGATATGGAAATTCAAAGACCTAGATATTTAAATAAACTTATTTCTAAAAAACAAAATGGAAGAGTAAAAATAATTACTGGAATTAGAAGATGTGGGAAATCATTTCTTCTATTTACACTATATTGCAAATATCTTTTGTCAACAGGAGTAAAAAACGAACAAATTATAAAAATTAGCTTAGATGATATTCAAAACTTAAAATATAGAAATCCAATAGAGTTAGATAAATATTTAAGAGATCAAATTGTAGATAGTACACTTCAATACTATATTTTTATTGATGAAATTCAATTTGTAAAGGAAATAAAAAATCCATTTTTTGAAGAGGATGATTCAAAAATAACTTTTGTTGATGTCTTAATTGGTCTAATGAAAATTCAAAATGTAGATATTTATGTAACTGGAAGTAATTCAAAAATGCTTTCTAAAGATGTGTTAACTCAGTTTAGAGATCGGGGTGACGAAATTAAAGTTTATCCATTTTCGTTTGCTGAATTTTATAGTTGTTACGAAGGAAATAAAAATAATGCATTCAGCGATTATTGTATTTATGGAGGAATGCCGCATTCAGTGGTTGAATTAAAAACTCACAATCAAAAAAGTGAATATTTAAAAGGTATTTTTGAAACAACTTATCTTAAAGATATCAGAGAACGTCATAATATCTCAAATGTTGAAACAGTAATCAGTAGTTTACTTGATATTATTTCATCTCATATTGGTTCACTAACTAATCCAAGTAAATTAGAAAAAACTTTTAAATCAGAGAAAAATATAACTGTAAGTCAATATATTATTTCTAACTATCTAGGTTATTTTGAAGATGCTTTTTTGATTGAAAAAGCTCAAAGATATGATGTTAAAGGAAAAAAATACATTTCAACTCCATACAAATACTACTTTAGTGATTTAGGACTTAGAAATGCCAGGTTAAATTTTAGACAAAATGAAATTACACATATAATGGAAAACGTGATTTATAATGAATTAAGAATGAGGGAATATAATGTAGATGTTGGTATTGTTGAATATAACACAAAAGATTCTAATGGAAAATCTCTTAGAAAGCAACTGGAAGTTGACTTTATTATAAATATCGGAAGTAATAGATATTATATTCAATCAGCTCTTAATGTAGATACAGCTGAAAAAAGACTTCAGGAAACTGAATCATTAAGAAGAATTGGGGACTCATTTAAAAAAATCGTTATTGTTAAGGATAATATAAAACCAATTTATGATGAAAATGGAATTTTATATATAGGTGTTGAAAACTTTCTTTTGGATGAAAGTTTAATCAATTATTAATTTAGTGAAAATGCGTATTTACGCATTTATTTTAAATTTAAAATAAAAAAGTTTACCTTAGTAAACTTATTCTGGCGGGAGTTACAGGAGTCGAACCCGTCTCGACGGTTTTGGAGACCGCTGCATAGCCGATATGCTAAACTCCCAGAAATAAAGAGATTATTTACCAAATCTGAAGTGGCAAATATCTCCATCTTGCATAACATAATTCTTGCCTTCTTGACGCATTTTACCAGCAGCTTTTGCACCAAGCTCTCCGTTATGTTCAATAAAATCATTATATGAAATTACTTCAGCTTTTATGAATTTTTTTTCAAAATCACTGTGGATAATTCCAGCACATTGAGGTGCTAACATGCCTTTGTTATAAACTCATGCTCTAACTTCAACTTCACCAGCAGTAAAGTATGTTTCAAGATTTAATAAGTTAAAAGATTCTCTAGTTAAAATATCCAAACCGCTTCTTTCAACATTATACATACTTAAAAATTCTTTTGCTTCATTGATATCTTCGATTTGAATTAATTCTGATTCCATTTGAACAGAAATAGGAATAATAGTGGTATTTGGTTCAAGAGAGTTTTTTAGTGCATTAAATAAAGTATCATTTTTATAGTCAACTATTTGTTCATTACTTAAATTTGCGACGTAGATAATTGGTTTAAGTGTTAAAAGTTGATACCCTTTAATTATTTTTAATTCTTCTTCATTTAAGTCAACTTCTCTAGCTGGTTTTTCAGATTCTAATTTTTCCTTAATTTTTAACGCTGCTTCTTTTTCAATTTGAGCAATTTTATCACCAGATTTTGCTTTCTTTTCAACTCTATGTAAAACATTATTAATGGTTTCTAAGTCAGCTAAAATAAGTTCAAGATTAATAATTTTTTGATCTCTGGCTGGATCAACTGAATTAGCTACGTGCATAATGTTTTTATTTTCAAAACAACGAACAACATGAATGATTGCATCAACTTCTCTAATGTTTGAAAGAAATTTATTTCCTAGTCCTTCACCTTTTGAAGCACCTTCAACAAGTCCGGCGATATCAACAAAATCAAAAGTTGCATAAACTACTTTTTTAGGATTTATTAATTCAGCTAATTTATCAATTCTTGGATCCTTTAATGCCACCGAAGAAACATTAGGTTCAATAGTGGTGAAAGCGTAATTTTGTGCTTCTACTTGTTTTTTTGTTAGAGCACTAAAAAGAGTGCTTTTTCCAACATTAGGTAATCCAACAATTCCTGCTTTAAGTGACATATTTCTCCTTAATCAATTTTCCAAATTTGTTCATTTTCTAAATGAATTTCTTCATTATTTAATAATTTATTATATATTTCATCAAATTGAGAGTATTTTTTATCTAAAATAGCACTTCATTTAGTGAATTCTTGTTCGCTAAGAACAAAATGAATTCTATCAAATTCTTCAAGTATTATTTGACTGTAAAGAAGAACAATTCCGGATATTAATAATGAATATTGTTTTTCATCCTTTTCGTTTTCCTTCAATTCTTTAATTTTTGAAGTTATTTTTTCCACTAAACTAAGATTCTTTTTATTTTCGGTTGGTGTGTAAATACGTATAAAACTTTTGTAAAAACTATTATTCAAAGGGATTTGCAACATATAAATATTAAAGAGAAAATCTAGATAATTGATTCTTTTAGCAAAATACTCACTATTATTTTTATCTGTTTTTTCAAATTCTTCAATAATTTCTTTAGCAACTTTAGTAAAAGCTGAAACTTGTGCACCCACTGACTTGTAAATACCTTGTTGAATACCTTCTCCGCTTTCTACTGCCTTTATATAGTTTTCTTTAATATTACTTAAATATAAAAAAAATACATTGTAAAGTGATTTATATTCATCATTCTCTTTAATCTCCAGTAAAAAATTGTCCATTTCTTGAACGCTTTTATCAAAATTTTCTTTGTAATTTTTTTCAAAACAACTTACAGAGCTAAGTGGAAAAACCAAAGATAGAAATGAACCAACTAAATAAATAGGTTTAATTTTCATAATTGAAATTATACATTAATGAGCAAATATAAATAAAAAGTATTAAATTTAATAAAATTGATATATGTCTATTTTTAAATTAAATTCATCTTATGCACCAAGTGGGGACCAACCTAAAGCAATTGAAGAGTTAACTGACGGAATTAAAAGTGGTTTGGAACACCAAATTTTACTTGGTGTTACTGGTTCAGGTAAAACTTTTACAATTGCTAATGTAATCAAAAATTTTGATCGTCCAGTTTTAGTTTTATCTCACAATAAAACTTTAGCAAGTCAGCTTTATAGTGAACTAAAAGGATTTTTCCCTGAAAATGCAGTGGAATATTTTGTCAGCTATTTTGACTACTATCGTCCAGAGGCTTATATTCCTAAGTCAGATACTTATATCGAAAAAACTTCATCAACTAACCAAGATATTGAAATCTTAAGAATGAGCACAGTGAATTCGCTTTTGAGTCGTAGAGATGTTATTGTTGTAGCATCTGTTTCAAGTATTTATGGGGCTTTAAGTCCTGATGAATATCAAAAAAGTTTCTTTGATATTTTTGTTGGAATGGAAATTGATTTTAATGATTTTGCTAAAAAATTAATTAAAATCAAGTATTCAAGAAATGAAACCGATCATGTTCCCGGTTCATTTATGGTGCGGGGAGAGTCTTTTTTAATTACACCTGCTGATAATGAGGAATATTTAATAAGAGTTGATTTTTTTGGCGACGAAATAGATGAAATTTTACATATAGATCCACTTACTAAAGATGTAATAAAAAAATATAAAACGCATACAATTTATCCTGGTGAAGCTTATACAGTTCAAAATGAAGTGTTTGATAAAGCCATCCCAAAAATTCTTGAAGAGTTAAATCAACAAGTTATTCTTTTTAAAAATGAAGGTAAGTTTCTTGAGATGCAACGAATCCAAGAAAGAGTTAAAAATGATATGGATGACTTAAAAGAATATGGTTTTTGTTCAGGGATTGAAAATTATTCAATGTACCTTAATGATAGGGATTTTGGTCAAAGACCTTATAGCTTATTTGACTATTTACCTTCTGATGCATTAATTTTTATTGATGAGTCACATATGATGATTCCTCAACTTGAAGCTATGTATAAAGGTGATAGAAGCCGTAAAAGTACCTTAGTTGAATATGGTTTTAGATTACCAAGTGCACTTGAAAATAGACCACTGAAATTTGAAGAATTTGAAAATGATTTCAATTTTCAAAAAGTTTATATTTCCGCGACTCCTGGGGACTATGAAATGGACAAAACTCAAGGAGTTATTACTAGACTTTATGTTAGACCTACTGGTTTATTAGACCCAATAATTGAAGTTAAGAAAACTGATGGACTAATTGAAGATATTCATGATGAAATAAAAAAACAAATTGAGAAAAAAGAAAGAACAATTATTTTAACTACTACCAAGAGAATGGCTGAAGAATTAAGTAGTTATTTAACTCTAAAAAACATTAAAGCAGCTTACATTCACTCAGAATATGATACTTTTGTAAGAAACGAAATTTTAAGAAAGCTAAGAAAAGGTATTTTTGATGTTGTTGTCGGAATTAACTTGCTTAGGGAAGGAATTGATTTACCCGAAGTTTCTTTAGTTTTAGTTCTTGATGCTGATAAAGAAAGTTTCATGCGTAATGAACGTAGTTTAATCCAAATAGCTGGACGTGCTGCGAGAAACGCTTCTGGTAGAGTTGTGTTTTATGCAGATAAAATCAGTAGAAGCATGAAAAAAGCAATTGAAGATAACGAAGAAAAAAGAAAAATTCAAATTGAATACAATAAAAAACACAATATTGTTCCAAAAACAATTGTAAAACCAATAAGTGAACCAATTAACAACGAAAAACTTGCTAATGCAGTTGATTTATTAATTAACAAACAAGAAACAAGCAAAAAACTTACTAAAAGTGATAAAACTGCTAGAGAACAAACCATCAAAAAACTTAGAGATGAAATGAATAGAGCTGCTAAAGAGATGGATTACGAAAAAGCAATTGAATTAAGAGATATTATTTTAGAATTAGAAAAACAACAATAATATTATAAAAAGTTATAATATATAAACAATATTTACAAAAAATTAACTTTTTAAGGAGAAATATGTGATATTCAGTAGAAGAAATTAAAGAAAATAAGGACATAATAAATGATTTAACTTTAACAGTTGTTTCAGTTTATGACGCACTAAGAAAAATTTTATCTGCAGTGTCTGATTTAACTGAAGAAGAAAAAAATGTATTAACAAAAAACAATATAAATACATTAAAGGAAACTTCTAAAGCGTTAAAAGAGTTTCATGAAATATTATTTGAGTTAATTAAAAGAAAAAAGGTAAATTTAACTGAAGAAGAAATGAACAAAAAGTTTACATATCTTGAACTTGTAGGGACAACTAAAGATATAAAAAATCTTGTTGAATTAGAAATTTTTAGTGATGAAGAAATGAATAAAATTAAAAAAATGTCATTCAAATTTGAACCATTCAATGGATGTAATTTACCAGAATAATTTGGAGAAAATATGAAAAATCAAGAAATTATTATTAAAGGCGCAAGGGAAAATAATTTAAAAAATATTAGTCTAACAATTCCTAAAAATAAGTTAGTTGTTTTCACTGGATTAAGTGGTTCAGGTAAAAGCTCTCTTGCCTTTAACACAATTTACGAAGAAGGTAGAAGAAGATATGTTGATTCTCTAAGTTCATATGCAAGAATGTTCTTAGGAGGAACTAGTAAACCTGATGTTGACAGTATCGAAGGGTTATCACCTTCAATTTCAATCGAACAAAAAACAACACACAATAACCCACGTTCCACAGTCGGTACAGTTACTGAGTTATATGATTATTTTAGATTACTATTTGCAAGAATTGGTAAGCCATATTGTCCAAAGCATAAGATATTAATATCTTCACAAACTTCTAAAAGTATTATAAATAAAGTTATTGATGAAAATTTAGAAGAGAAATTAATTATTTACGCACCACTTATTGATAACGAAAAAGGAACTCATAAAAACTTACTTGAAAGATATAAAGCCGAGGGTTACATAAGAGTTAGAATTGATGGAATTACTTATAAATTTGAAGATAAAATTGACCTAGATAAAAACTCACGTCATACTATTGATTTAGTAGTTGATAGAGTTAAAGTTGATGAAAATAATAAATTAAGAATTACACAAGCAATTGAAATTGCATTCAAAATCTCTAATGGTCTACTAAAAGTAGAAAATATTGATAAAAACATCGAAAAGTTGTATTCAAAAAATCACTCTTGTGTTTATAAAGATTTTGACATGCCTAAAATTGAAACTAAATTATTTTCTTTCAATGCTCCGAGTGGAATGTGTCATCACTGTAAAGGGATAGGTGTTGATATTAAGGCCGATTTTGATGCATTAGTACCCGAACCTTGAAGAACTATTGACCAAGGAGCAATAAAAATCTTCCAAAATACAGTAAACACTTCGAATTTAGAGTGGCAAGAATTTGAAGTGCTACTAAAACATTACAATATCCCTACTAACAAACCAATCGAACAATTTACCAAAGAAGAATTAGAAATAATCAAGTACGGTTCTGAAGAAGAAATTGAATATGTTTTAACTTCAACAAGCGGTAATGTTTCAAGAAGAAAAAAACACATCGAGGGTGTTTTAACTAAAGTTGAAAATCAATATTATGATACTTCAAGTGAAAGAATTAGAGATTGACTTAAAAAATACATGGGAACTTTTAGTTGTTCGGTATGTAAAGGGTCAAGACTAAATGATAAAGCACTTGCAGTATTAATTAATGATAAAAATATTTATCAAGTTACTCAAATGTCGATTTCTGATTGTTTAATTTTTGTAGAAAACTTAAATTTATCTGAAAATGAAAAAACTATTTCAAGTCTTATTTTAAGTGAAATTAACTCTAGATTAAGTTTCCTTAAAAATGTTGGTTTAGAATACTTAACACTTGACAGAAATGCTGAGACACTTAGTGGTGGAGAAGCACAAAGAATTAGATTAGCAACTCAAATTGGTTCAAAACTCTCTGGAGTACTTTATGTACTTGATGAACCATCGATCGGACTACACCAAAGAGATAATCAAAAGTTAATACAAGCGTTAAGAGAAATGGTTGATCTTGGTAATTCATTAATTGTTGTTGAACATGATGAAGAAACAATTTTTTCAGCAGATTATATCGTTGACATAGGTCCAGAAGCAGGGGTACATGGCGGTAAAGTTGTGGCTCAAGGAACTGTAGAAGACATTGCTAAAGTCAAAGAATCTATTACCGGACAATATCTCTCTGGTGAAAAATTTATCCCAGTTCCAAAATCTCGTAGAAGCGGAAATGGAAAAGTTGTAACAATTAAAGGGGCAAAAGAAAACAATCTTAAAGATATTGATGTTACAATTCCACTTGGTAAATTTGTTTGTGTTACAGGGGTTTCTGGTTCAGGTAAGTCTACTTTAATTAATGATATTTTAGTCAATGGCGTTCAAAGTGCAATAAGTAAAGGAAATACTGAGTACATTAAAAAAGCTAAATTTAAGTCAATTAATGGTTTATTTAACATTGATAAATTAATAGCAGTTTCACAAACTCCTATCGGAAGAACTCCTAGATCTAATCCAGCAACTTATGTTGGTGTATTTGATTTAATTAGAGAAATTTTTAGTAATGTTGAAGAAGCACGTGCACGTGGTTATACAAAATCTCAATTTAGTTTTAATGTGCAAGGTGGACGTTGTGAAAAATGTTTTGGTGAAGGTTATATAAAAATCGAAATGCATTTTTTACCAGATGTTTATACTCCTTGTGATGATTGTGATGGAACTAGATTTAAACAAGAAACACTAGAAATTAGATATCACGGGTTAAATATTGCTGAAATTTTAGATTTAACTGTTGAAGAAGCACTTCAAGTTTTTGAAAATAAAGCTAAAATTAGAGATATTTTACAAATTATGTACGATGTTGGTCTAGGTTACGTAAAACTAGGTCAAAGTTCAACTACTCTTAGTGGTGGGGAAGCACAAAGAATTAAATTAGCCCTTTATTTACAAAAGAAACCTACAGGTAAAACTATTTATGTTTTAGATGAACCAACCACAGGATTGCATACTCATGATGTTTCTAAATTACTAAAAATATTGAATAGAATTGTTGATAATGGGGATTCAGTTGTGGTTATCGAACATAATTTAGATGTAATAAAATCAGCAGACTATATTATTGATTTAGGACCTGATGGTGGAATTAACGGTGGCCAAGTTGTTGCTTCTGGAACACCCGAACAAGTTGCTGAAAATGAAAATAGTTATACTGGTTCATTCCTTAAACAAATACTATTAAAAGAAAAATAATACAATATAATAATAAATATTAATAATTAGTAAGGAAAAAATGAGTAATAATAAAAGTATAAATTCCAAAAAAATCATCGACATGTACAACTTAGATGTAATCAATTTTGAGTCTAATCCAAACTTTTTAGATGTCAAAGCTCCTGCAATTAAAAGGGTAGGTCTTGAATTGGCTCAATTCATTGATCATCCTTATATTCAAAAAAACATTATTTCTTGAGGAACAACTGAAAGTACATGGTTTTTATCGATAGGTAAAGAAAAAACCTGTGAAGCACTTAGATCAGTATTTAAATACACACCACCACTTGTAATTCTTTCAAAAGGAGTTAGTCCTGATGTTATTCCTTGAATAGTGGAATCAGCAAATGAATTTAAAATTCCTGTTTGTATAACAAATCATTCTAATTCAACTATTACAACAACAATCGGTTCTCAGTTAAATAGTTTTTTTGCTGAAGAGACACAAATTCATGGTAGTTTAGTTCAAGTTGGAGGAGTTGGTGTACTAATAATAGGACAATCAGGTTTAGGTAAGTCTGAAGCAACACTTGACTTAATCCAAAAAGGTAATATCTTTATTTCTGATGATGCAGTTTTAATTAAAAACATCGGTGGTGTTGTCTATGGTAGAAGTCCTGAGATAACAAGAAATTTCTTGGAAGTTCGTGGAATTGGAATCATTGATGTTAAATATACATATGGAATTCGTTCAGTAGCTTCTAAGTGCCAAATTCAGTTAGTAATTGAATTGGTTGAAAAAACCGAACAAAACTCATTAGACAGACTTGGTACACAAATCCTTACTTATACAATATTAAATACTAAAATCAAAAAAATTAGAATTCCAGTAAAAGACGGAAGTAACACTGCTTCACTAATTGAAGCAGCGGTAAGTACTTATCTAGCTAGACATGATGGATATGATGTAATTAAAACAATAGAATCAAGAAGGGAGAATTAAAATGAATCAGCCTACTCCAATTTGAGTTCCTGAAGTAGGAATTCGCGCTGGTGCAAATACCCCTTTATTTAGCATCGGTTCATATGATTTTAGAGTTTATTCATTGATGATTATGCTTGGTATCATAGCTTCGATTTTATCAATTGCATTTTTCTGATATCGTGCAAAATATAAAATTGAAATTTTAATGACTTTTATTTTAATTACTGTTCCTTCTGCAATCATTGGTGCCCGTTTAGGTTTCGTGGTTGAAGAATTACTTTATTCACCTGATCCATTCTCTGGTTCACACTGATATGCAATCTGAGATGGTGGACTTTCAATTCAAGGTGGTGTTATTCTCGCTGTTATCTTAGATTTATGATATGGTTATACCCAGAGAGATGTTATCGACATGCGTAAAGTTGCTTCGTACATCATTCCAACAATTTTAATTGGTCAATTTATCGGACGTTGAGGAAACTTTGCTAACCATGAACTTTACGGTAGAATTGATTATTCAGGACAAAGTTCATTAATTTTTGGTAAAAGTTTTGCACAAAACATGTACATAATTGACGATTTAAGTGAATCATTATATGGTCAAGGTGTTGCAGCATATCGTTATCCTTTATTCCTTTATGAAGGTATCGCAAACATAATTGGATACTTAATTATCGTTTGAATATTTAATTTATTTGGGATTTTTAAACCTGGTGCTACTTCAGGATTGTATTTTATCCACTATGGTATAGTTCGTAGTATTATGGAACCTTATCGTCAAGATTCGTATAATCTTTATATTGTTGTTTCAATCGTATTTGCTATTGTCGGACTTCTTGTATTTGTTTATTTTGAATTCTTTAGTAGAACTAACTATATAAGAGTTAAAAAATCGTACTATTGAGATTGAGAATATGCAAGTGAAAAAACTGTTGAAAGTAAATTTACATTCAAGAAATTTTTAGCTAAACTTAAATAATAAACTATATAAGACCTTAAAAAGGTCTTTTATTTTTGTAATTTCAGGAACCGACAAAAATAAAAAATGCAAATACTAATTTGCACTTCTATTATGATAAATATTTTTTAAAAAATTCTTCAATTTTATCAAATGGAATAAAATCTTTGTTTCCACCATCATATAAGTCAACGTGGTTTGCACCTTTTATAGGTAAAAAGATTTTATTTTCTGTGTATTTATTACCTTTTAACATGTTTTCGTATGCATCTTTAGCAAAATAATATGAATGTGCCTTGTCACCATGAATCATAAGCACAGCAGAACGAATTTCATTGCTATATTGTAAAATTGGTTGATTTATAAACGATATACATCCAATAGAATTTCAACCTTGATTAGAATTTAGACTTCTTTCATGGTAACCTCTATCTTTTCTTTTGTAATAGTTGCTATATTCTTTAATAAATAGAGGCATACTTTCATCAACAGGAATTTCCAAACATCCACCCATTCTAGAGTAGTTTTTTGTTCTAAATTCACTGGTTCTTAAATTATTTAAGGTTAACTTTTTGCTATAACGATGTTCTTCGGTGTTTTCTCCATCAAAATATCCATTAGCATTTAAACGAGACATATCATACATTGTTGAAACCAAAGTTGCTTTAACTCTTGTATCAATAGCAGCTGTGTTCAAAGCTAAACCGCCTCAACCACAAATACCAATAATTCCGATTTTATCTTGGTCAACTTTCTCGTTATTTGAAAGAAAATCTACTGCTGATTGAAAATCTTCAGTGTTAATATCTGGTGAAGCCATATTTCTTGGATTTCCACCACTTTCGCCTGTAAATGATGGGTCAAATACAACAGAAACAAAACCTCTTTTAGCCATTTCTTGCCCATATAAACCAGAACATTGTTCTTTAACAGCACCAAATGGTCCACTAACAGCTAAATCAGGAAGTTTATCATTTGTATTTCTTGGGTAATACATATCAGCCACAATTTCAATTCCATATCTATTTGTAAATGAAACCTTTTGACATTTTACTTCTTCGTATTTTTTAAATGTTTTATTTCATTCTAAATTTGTAATTTATTATTTTCTCCTTTAATTATTCTAATTTAAAGATAATTTCTTGAGTTCCAGAACTTAAAATTTGTTTGAATTGAGAAATTTCGTTTATTCTACCTATTTTTGTGTAACTTCAAGAATTGCTTCCATAAAAAATTACAATTTTATCCGCGTCATATAATACAATATCACCGACTTCGGTTCTAATATGTTTGTCATTGTGAGGTAGTTTCTTTATAAGGTAACCAACTTTTTCAAATCCTCCATAATCGCTAAACATTACTTTTAATGAACCATTTTCATTTATAAGTTTTTTTAATTCATTTGTTGTTGGATTTTGTTCCAATGTTATAGTAAATTTTTTATTATTAATTTTAACTATCATGTTATTCAATTCTTTCTCAGTATTTTTAGAATTACTATTATCATAATTCTTTTTGTTTTATTAATTACCGTGAATGCTGTAACAACGGTTGCAGAAGTAATTAATGCAAGTAAAATAATTAGTTTTTTTATAATTTTTTCATATTAAATTCTTTTGAATTATATCAACTAATAATTAAAACAAATTTGTTGAAATATAAATAATGACAAATCATCCTAAAAATTATTTTATATTACTACAAAACGCTGTGTTAGTAAAAGAGAAAGTGAAATAAGGAAAAAGTGAAGGTGCAATAGAAATAAAAGTACTTATTAAACTTATTTATAGTATTTTATGTATAAAACTGATGTCTGATTATTTATAAATGCTTTTATTTAATGTGTTATAAATATCTTTTTTAAGGCTATTTTAATCTCAAAATAAATGAAATAAAAACTGAGTAATTAACTCAGTGTATAATCATTTTAAGTATTTAATATTTTTTTAATCAATTCTATGCTGTTATCTATTATCTCTTCAAATGTTGTTTCTTTGACAAAAGTATTTTTAATAGAATAAGATTTTCATCTTTCTGAGAAAGAATCATCATCTCTTAAATCTTCCAATAAATCTATAATTTTTCTTATATTAAATTCTGTTTTTCGATATTTAAAGGTTCTAATGCACGCATCCTTTAATATTTTTCAATTTACTTCTTTTTGTTTTAATTTATAAATTATATAAAGATCATAGTAGTCTTTACTTCTGCTGTTTAAAAATCCTTTGTTGTAAATAGTGTGTATTTTTTCAGCGAGCATCGTTTCTAAAGGATATGCTTTAATCCTTATTTCATCAGAATCAAATGAACTTACATATTTATAATCTATCGGATGTGGAGTAATAATATCTCCAGTAGCAATATCAAGTGGAATAATTTGTTTTATATTTTCCATTTTACATAATACACTTACACGAAATCCTCCGTATTCATCTTCTTTTTTAATTGGTTCAATACTTCGCAATTCGTAAAATACAACATCTGATTTTTGAGGTTCAAAAACTTCACTTAATATTTGAATAACATTCTGCTTAGATAACTCTAAATTGTAAAGAAGAAAATCAATATCTGTTGTGGTTCTTGTATTTATACCAACTACATTTGATAATAAAAAT
The DNA here is from genome assembly GCF_007858495.1 of Mycoplasma anserisalpingitidis. Lineage (NCBI taxonomy): Bacteria > Bacillati > Mycoplasmatota > Mollicutes > Mycoplasmatales > Mycoplasmataceae > Mycoplasma > Mycoplasma anserisalpingitidis. Next base: position 851,888 of record NZ_CP041663.1, read on the forward strand.
CCACCCTTAAAAATAAATTTTCCTTTATATTTGCTCGTAGCAAGCTTTTTTAATATACTTTCTAAAAAGTAGTATAACATAACTGAATTAAACGATACTCCAGTATCTTCACTAATTTTACGACAAATATATGTTAATTTTTCTTTAGTAATAAAATACCTCCATAATTTCTCTAACTTTTCTTTCAATTCCCATTTGTTTAGCAATTTTATAAAGTGAATGTATATCTTTTTCTTTATATTCAGAGTAAGAACGAATAAGATCTACATAAACTTCTATATCCATTTCTTTTTTGTTTGCAATGAAATCACACAATATTCTTTCATACGAATAAAGTCTTACCTCATTTCCAAACATAGTTGTTTTTTTAATAACACCTAGATTATATATCGATTTTTTTACATAATGAATATTTAACTTATTATCTTTTTTGTTGAATTTATAACCGTTATATACAGAAATATCTATATTTCATGGTATTTTATCAGTTTGCCCGAGTAAGTAGAGTGCAATTTCATATGAAAAAATAACTTTTTTATACTGATGTTGAATAAGAAATAAATCATCATAATTACCTCATTTTGTAATATAAACACCTCTTGCAATTCTGCTTATTTTTCCTTCCTTCAATAAACGATTAATGTATATGGTTGGAATATTGTGTTCTCTACAGTATGAAGTCGTTATAATACCGCCTGATTCTTTAAGATAATTTTCTATTTTTTTCTTGTATCCCATATTGAATTTTTTAATTGTTGCTTTCACACATATATTATATCAATTTTAAAGTGTAAATGCAACAATAATAGTCTTCAAAATATTTATAGATAATGGAAAAGTAGATGGAATGATAACAACTAATGTACAGAAAATCTTAAATCTAAAATATGCATGGGAGTTTTTTGGATAAAAATGTAGTAGTAAGTAAATCAGACTTTTACATGCTTAGCCATATCACAAGGTTGTTAATGAAGGGTTTTGTCTATTAACAAATATTGATAAGTTGTGTGAAAATAAAGTTTTTAGAAATAGTTTCAATCAATTCTTTAACATAACATCAGATATAAAAGATTTTTATAATTTTATATCAGAAAATTGGGAATGAATTAATTTAGAAATAAATAATATTTCTACAAAAAGATTTCAAAAAAACAATGAAATATTACTTAAATTCCTATTAACAATACTGGAAAAGCTAAATAATAATATGATTAATAAATTAGTGAGTGTAGTAAATAAAAACTAAGTATATAATCAATTTTTAATTATTCAATAGTTTTTTAATCATTTGTATAGTAACAAACAAAAAGAAACCTTTAACTAGAAAAATCTGGTTTTTTATTTCCTGTTATGTATGGAAAAAATGAAAGTGAAATAAGGAAAAAAGTGAAAGTGAAATAAGGAAAAAAGTGAAAGTGAAATAAGGAAAAAAGTGAAAGTGAAATAAGGAAAAAAGTGAAAGTGAAATAAGGAAAAAAGTGAAAGTGAAATAAGGAAAAAAGTGAAAGTGAAATAATATCAATAATACTTATTAACCTTATTTATAGATTATTTAGAACCAATATATTTTTTAAATTTTATATTTAAAGCTTTATAATTATATTAGGTAATAAAATGGACTATAAAAAAAGAATAATTGATAATAAAATTGAAAAGAGATCAAAGGCAATAGGCGGGTTGGTTATTGAAGGTGTTAAAGCATGCGGTAAGTCAACTACTGCTAAAAATTTTTCTAATACGGTTTTTGAATTTCAAGACCCTGAAAAAGGAGAATTTTATAGACAGATTATTGATTCAACCCCTTCAGAATTATTAAAAAATAAAAAACCAATTTTATTTGATGAATGACAGAATTATCCGAAAATTTGAAATGCTGTTAGAAAATACATTGACGATAATAATTCTAAGGGTGAATTTATTTTTACTGGATCTATCGCTAAAAAAGATAAAAGCTTACATTCTGGCACAGGAAGAATTTCATACATTAAAATGTATCCGATGAGTTTATATGAATTGGGTGAATCGAATGGTTCGGTGTCGCTAAAAAAACTTTTTGATTCTGAATATTCAGTTACACCAAAAATTTGTGATAAAAATTTTGATCATATAGTACTAAATATTTGTAAGGGAGGTTGACCTTCAAGATTAACAAATAGCGAAGCACAACAACTTTTATTTCCTAAATTAATTTTAGAAAACATTTATAAAAGTGATATTTTTGAAATTGATGATATCAAGAGAGATTCAGCCTTAACAAAAAATTTCATTTTGTCATATTCAAGAAATATTTGTAGCCTTGCAAGCGACAAAACAATTATGGATGATATTGGAGTTACTAGACCAACATATAATTCGTATTTTGAAGCCTTGCAAAAATTATTTATAATCGATGAAGTTGAAGCATGAAATTTTAAAGTTAGATCTAAAGTTGCTATAAGAACATCAAATAAAAGAAATATTGTTGATCCGTCTTTAGCAGTAGCTGCATTGAAAATAAATGCTGATTATCTAAAATATGATTTAAATACTCTTGGATTCTTATTTGAATCTCTTTGTTTTAAGGAACTTAAGATTTATTCATCTGATTTTGATGCAGAAGTGAAACATTATAGAGAATCTAAAGGTTTTGAAATTGATGCTGTTGTTGTTTCTGAGAATGGTGAATACGGAATTATTGAGTGCAAGTTTGGTGGAGAAGAATCAATAAACAAAGCCATAGAAAACTTAAATAAATTTGAGGAAAAAGTTATTTTGCATAATTCAGAAGAACCCAATAACCAATGAAAATTACCTAAATTTAAAATGGTTTTAACCGCATTATCAGACTTATATAAAACAAAAGATAATGTATATGTAGTCCCGATTACTGAATTAAAAAACTAAAAAACTTCAAAAAAATTTAAATTTTTAATGTAAAATAATGATGTTATGGTTAAACAATATGCTCAAATTATTGTTAAGAAGATTATTGTTGATAATCTATTTTTGGGCGTTTAATTGTAATATGTGAATAAACTATGTTATACAACAAAAAGGCCCATATTCTGGGCCTTTTTGTTTTGAAAGGGTAAAAATGACTTTAGCAGTTCTAAACAGCTATGTAAAAGAAGTAAACAAGAAAGAAAATATTGCAAACAAAGTGAATGTAAAATTATCAAGAAATGGTTTAGTAATTGATGTTTATGGAAAAGCATACATAACAATTGCTTGTGGATTTACTTGAAAATGTACAATAAAACAAGATTAGGAGAAAATAATGTCTAATTACAGTCAAAGTTATTTTGATCAAATAAGACTAATGGTGAATCATGCCTATGTCTTAATTGATGATGAAAATTATACATATTTAGAAAATTCACTCTCTAATTCAAACAAAAATAAGGGTTTTAAATTACATATTTCTCCATATATTGAAAATGTAAATGAGGTGTTATTAATATGCACTGATTTTTGTGTTAAAAACAATTTGTCATTTAAATTTATAAAAAATAAAGAAAAGTTAATGGAAAATTATTCAGATTTAACAAGTCTTGAGAATTCTTGCAAATTTATAACAATTTATTTAGAAAATAATGAACAAGAATTAGCGAATAAATTATCTGATATGCTTAAAAATTACAAAGGCCTTGATATATTTAGTGATAAAAAAGTACCTAATTCTGAAATTGTTTATTATAGATATGGTGATTTTAGAAAAAATAATAATAGTGATGACCATAGAAAATTTTTTGATTTACCTGAAGGCGTCTCTGACTTGTATGTTAGTGAAAATAGCCAAGAATTTTTGCTTAACAATAAGTATAAAATAGTAAATATTTTAAATAAAAAAACATCATCATTAACTTATTTAGCAACCTTTAATGAAGAAAAATATATTATAAAACACGCCAAATATGGAACTTTTACAAGCCATTTTGTTGAATCAACAAAAAGAAAAAATGATGAAGTACTTTTCTATAATAAATTAATTAATAAGTCAAACTTTGCAAATCATATTGAAAACTTCAATGTTGAAAATGATTTATTTACAGTTTGAGAATTTATGGATGGAACTAAAATTTCTGATCAAGTTGATGAATTTTCTTGTTTTTATGATTTTAATAAAGAAAAAAATCTACATGTGAAAAATTTTTATTTAATTTTTGAACAATTACTAGAATTATTAAGCAAAAACAATGAGTTAAGTTTTATAGATATTGTTCCAAGAAATTTGATTTGAAATAGAAATGAAAATAAACTTTACTTTATTGATTTGGATCATTGTGAACTTAAAAAACAAAGCTGAGACATAAACAATCTAGAATTGAGAAATTTTATTTATCAATACTTTACAAATGAAGTCCATCTATTTGAAAATTTAACTGAACAAAGATTAAAATTATTTTTCTATAAATTATTAAAAGTCAATAAAATAGATTATTGCATTTACTTATTATTTCTAGAAACTTTCAATAAAGATAATGATTTAAACAGCTATTTTGAAATATTGAAAAATAAAAAAACAGATAGTTGACCTAAAATAAAAGATGAATTAATTTCATTTAATGCTAATTCAAAATTAAGAACTGATTTTAATTTGGATGAGCTATATTTTTGATTAATAAGCTTTTATAAAAATAAAGATAAGTTATTTAAACTCAATCAATTTGCAAATCATTCAAGATATAATTTTAAAAAAATTGTTAAAATGGGTGAAATCAATATAAGAACTAAAGATTTTGTGTTTTTAGAATTCTTCAATGCAATGTTAAAACTTAACTGAAAAAATGATAAACAAAAAATAAATGAACTTTTACTCAAGTATGAAGAAAAAATAGTAAAAGTTGAAAATAAAATTTATTATAACAATAATAATTCTTATCTTTCACCTTATTTTATAGATGGAACTGCTGGTTATTTATTTTGCTTAGTATTGTATTTTAAATATATTCAAAAAGATGAAAATGTTAAAAGTAAAATCCTTGAGTTGTCTAATTCATTAACAGATAGTTTTGCAAATAAATTTTCAATTTATAATGGTCTTACAGGAATTTTACTTGTTCAATTTATGGTTTTCAATTTATTCAAAGATAAGAAATTGTTATTAAAACTATGTGAACAATTAGAACTAATGAGTATGTTTGCAATCAATAATTTTAATGATGGTGTTGATAAAGGCATTATTTCAGAATTTGAACTATCAATATTTAATGACTTATGTAAAAAAATTAAAAAGAAAGGGATAAGAAATGAAATATTTATTTAAACTCAAAGGTATTTCAACATTAATTTTTACCTTATTGTTATTGATTTTTGCAATCGAATTTTTAGTTTCATATTTTTATGGAATTTTGATAAGATATTTAACTTCATCAATAGATGAAAGTACAAAATACTTATTAATTTATTTATCTCTTTTGCTTTTATCACTAATTATTTCATTTGTTCATAATATTTTTCAAAATAAATTAGCTACTAAAATCAACTTATTTATAAGCAAGAAAATTTATACTAGTTATGCTAATTTAAAATTATCTGAAAGTATTAAGTATGAAAGAAATGACTGATTTTACATACTAACTCAAGCACCATTTAAATATGTTAATGATTATGTTTTACAAGTGTTTTCATTACTTAAATCTATATTATCATTTTTAGCCATTATTGTGGCAGCAAGTATTATTTCACCAATAACTATAAGTTATACTTTGCCAGCATTTATGATTTATTTATTAGTAATTTATTTACTTAGACACAAATTAAATAAAGTATCAGATCTAGAAAAAACTTTATATACTATTCCGATGGCTGAAAGTCAAAAATATATTGAATATCTTTTTACTAGTTCAATTAATAGTAGATCGAATGAATTATCTAATTCATATTCAAGTTCTTTAGAAAATAAAATTTATAAAAAAATTAACAACCTTTCAAACATTTATTCTATTTATATATTCGTTTTACAATCTTTTGCATTGTTATACACATTTATCATTTTAAGCTTAAGCATGGTAGTTTGAGTTTCTGATCCAACTTTAATTACCATAGCTTCACTTTCAGTTTTAATGACTAAATTCTTTGATCTAAACTCTTATTCAATTTCTATTGTTAATGCTTTAACAACAATTAAGGTTGCTAAAAACGTGTTTATTGATGTTATAGGAAAAGTAAATTTAACTGAAAAAAGTATTCTTGATGCTGAAATAAATCCGAAAAAAGAAGTTGTTGATTTTGAATCACTTGAACTTAAAAACGTTAATTTAACACTTGATAATAAAGAAATATTAAAAAATATTAATTTAAGAATCAAAAGAAATGAAAAAGTTTTAATCACAGGTGCTAGCGGTTCAGGTAAATCAACATTATTGAAATTATTAACTGGTCACTATGAAAATATTAGTTCAGGAACAATAAAATTAAATGATGATTTGGTTAATAATCTAGAAAATCTTCAAAGTAATTCATTTTTAGCCACTACAAATATGAATTTCTTTGAATCCAATTTAAATGAAAACTTAACACTAAATAATTTGGAAAATCCTAAAGTACATGAATTACTAAAATTATTTAATATGGAAGTTAATATTAATGAAGAAATTGTTGATAAAGATCCAGAATTTTCAACTGGTCAAAACCAACGTTTAGCCCTTATTCAAGCATTGATGAGTGATAAAGAAATATTACTTTTTGATGAAAGTTTTTCAAATATTGACAAAGAAAATTTTGACGTAATTTTACCATACATATTAAGTCTTAATAAAACAATAATTATAATTTCGCATACATTAAATAGTGAACACATTAATAAATTTGACCAATTAATTAATATAAAGAATGGAGAAATCAATGAAGCTTAAAAAATATTTATTTCTTAATTGAAAATTAAGTTTGTTTACTGTATTGATTGTTCCAATTTTCTCTTTTATTAATGTTGTGAATTTTTGATTAACCACAAGTTTACTTAAAGATATTACAGGTAATTCTAATGTTGATATTAATTCACTAATTATTAGAATAGCAGTATTTGCTGGATTTAGTATTATTTCGTTATTATTTGTTATAGTTCAACAAAAATGTTATTTATTAATTATTTTCAGGGGACATTATCACTTAAGAAAAGATGTTTATGCACAAATATCCAAGGCACATCCAAGAGATATTAAAAATGCTGATAAAGAAAAAATATTGAATACTCTTGAAAATGATTGTCATAATATAAGTCAAATGTTAATTTTACCAGCTGCGTTTCTAAATGGATTTTTGGAAGTGATAGGAATTATGATTCTTTATAGTTTTTTAAGTTGAGAACTACTTTTAATTTTTTTAGGTGTTACAGTTGTTAAAATAGCTAAAGACATGTTTATTTATAGTTTTTACTCTCCTTTTACCAAAAAAGAATCGGAGATTAAAAATACTATTCTTAATAAAGTTAATCGTTTTTTAAGTGCATATAATTTAATCATTTTTAGCAATAAAAAAGAATATTTTGTTAATAAATTTATTACTAAGATCACTCCTGTTTATACAGCTTATAATAAAAACCTAAATAATAAAACAATTGTTAGTTATATTGCAAATTTATTAGATTTAGTTATTGAAGTAAGTGTATTTATCGGTGCATTCTTTTTATACAAAAGTGGGAAAATTGGAATTGAGTTATTAGTTCTTTCAATTGTTCATTTCGGTTCTCTAGCTGTAAGACTAAGTTTCACTGTTCAAGTCTTTGGGGGGTATTTCCAATTAATTTCTTTATGAAAAAAAGTTAAGAAATTTTTATCAACTTTTAAAACACCAAATAATTTAAGTTTTGATAGATTTGAGAAAATAGAATTAAGAAACATTAATTTAAGTTTTGATGATAAAAAAGTCTTTGAAAACTTTAATTTAACCATAAATAAGGGTGATAAGGTATTGTTGCTTGGAAAAAGCGGATGTGGGAAAAGCACTTTAGCTAAACTTATGTTAAACTTATATGATAATTTTGAAGGTGATATTTTAGTTAATGATATTAAAGTCGAAAAGAACGATTCTTTAAGTAATTTATTTAACTACTGCAGTGTTGAAAGTAAAAATACCTTGAATGTTGATTTAAATGAAAATCAAAATAGAAGTAAAGAATTAAAAGAATTATTTAATGTAAACTTTATTAATGATCAAATTGAGGAAAACAAGAATTATTCAACAGGCGAACAACAAAGAATTAATCTTTTAAATAGCTTTTATGTTGATAAAGAGATTATGATATTAGATGAAAGTTTAAGCAACCTAGATAAGAAAAATCGTGATGAGATCATGAATAAGTTATTTAAGTTAGATAAAACAGTAATTATGATTTCACACCATATTGAAAAAGATGATTATTCAATGTTTACAAAAGTTATTGACTTTAATAAAAAATAAAAAAATAAGTGCTTTGTTTCATAAAATGTGGAATAAACACTTATTTTTTAATGTAAATTTTAATCATAAGGTTAAACTATTAAAAAGTTGATTTTTTAATAAATATTCGTGCAAAAAACAACTTTTTAATATTTTTATAGTATAATTAACAAAGATAATTTTATTGAGAGGTTTTATGGACAAAAATATTTATGATTTAGCTATTATTGGAGCTGGCCCTGCAGGACTTAATGCAGCTCTCTATGCTTCAAGAGCAAATTTAAGTGTTATTTTTATTGAAAAGAGTGCACCTGGCGGAAAGGTTTCGTTAACTTCAAAAGTTGAAAATTGAATTGGCACTGAATTAATTGAAGGATGAGAATTAGGAACCAAATTTTTTGAACATGCTAAAAAATATGGAGCATTGTACAAATATGGTGAAGTTGTCAAAATAAACAATATTTCAGATTTAGATAAAGAAGTGGTTTTGGCTAGTGGAGAAATAATCAAATCAAAGACTGTCTTAATTGCAAGTGGTATGAAAAATAAAGTTCCAACTTTTATTAAAAATATAGAGAAATTTGAAAATCGCGGAGTAAGCTATTGCGCAATTTGCGATGGCCCATTATTTGGAAAAAATCCTTCGTTGATACTAGGTGGTGGTAATAGTGCTGTGGAAGAAGCTGCTTATTTATCTAATATTGCTTCAGAGGTTACTTTGATAACAAATATTGATCATCTTACTGCTGAAAAACACTTAATTACAGACTTAGAATCAAAATCTAATGTTAAGATTTTATATAACTCTACTATTAAAGAAATTAATGGGCAAAATTCACTTGAAAGTGCAATCATTATTGATAATGGAGTTGAAAAAGAAATTAAAGTTTCATCATTATTTCCATATATAGGGATGGTGGCAAGCAATGAATTTATCAAAGATTTAGGTATTGTTGAAGAAAATGGGTTTATTAAAACTGATGAGCACATGCAAACAAAAATTCCTGGTATTTTTGCTGCTGGAGATATAATAGACAAAAAAATACGTCAAATTGTTACTGCTGCTAGTGATGGTTCAATCGCAGCTAAAGCTATAAGTGACTTATTAAATAAATCATAGTATAAAAATTTAATATAGTATAATTTTTAAGAAAATAATTATTGGAGAATATTATGAACAATTTTTACTTAAATAAATCTAATGAAGAACTTAAAAAAGCAAAAAAACTTACCGTAACAATGATTGTTTTAAAATTTATTTTACTTTTTTCATGTATTATATTCTTTGTAGTTTTAGGACCTTCATTTCTTTTAACTCTTTCGAGTGCAGTTGCTGATAAGCCTTCAAATACTAATGATTTTGGATTATTTTCTACAGCAATTTTCTTACTTATTTTTGGTTTTATTTTATTTTGCGTTGGTATCGCATCATTTGTTATTCACATTATGGTTTGTGTCAAATCTTATAAGATTGATAATACTTCATTTATTTTACTTTTAGTTGGTTTCTTTATTAGTATTGTTGATTTAGTTGGAGCATTTATACTTCTTTCTAAAATCAACAAACAAAGTGATGAAGAACAATTAAAAGTACAATTTGTTTCAAACAACCAAAATAATTAAAACACCAATAAAGAGTCATAAGACTCTTTTTATTTTGATTTAATTTCAAAACATTCAAGTGGTGCTGCAAAAAAGTTCCAAAAATACCATTCTTTTTTAAAATAAATAAAAAATAGTAGAATATAAAAGAATAACAATAGGAGTAATATGAAATTTATTGATTTATTAGACAAAAAAATAAATGAAATTAATACAACAAAAAAAATTGTATTGATTGATGGTGATGATAATAGAAGTATTGAAGCGGCTAAATTACTTGCTAAAAAATATAAAAATGTTGAAGTAACTTTACTAGTTGAAAAAGACCACGAACCAGTTGATAATTTGCAATTTTTAAACATGAACAATGATAAAAATGTAATTGAACAAATGGTTAAAGATTATGTAGTTTTAAGAAAAGGTAAAGAAACTGAAGAACAAGCAATAAAAGCACTTAGTTCTCGTCCATTTTATGCAATGATGCTTTTAGCTCAAGGGAAAATTGATGGAGTTGTTGGAGGATTAAATTATTCAACTGCTGATATTTTGAGAGCGGCATTTAAAACTATTGGTCCAAAACCAGGAATTAAGACAATTAGTTCAGTTATGATTATGCATAAAGATGAAGATACATTAATCTTTAGCGACATTTCTGTTAATCCTAAACCAAACCAAGAACAACTTAGTGAAATAGGACTTAATGCAGCTGATTTTGCTAAACAAATGGGATTTGATCCTAGAGTTGCATTTTTAAGTTTTTCAACAGATGGTTCGGCCAAAACTGATGAAACAGTTATGGTCAGAAATGCAACTGATTTATTTAACGACACTTACCAAGGGGTTAAAGCTATTGGTGAAATTCAACTTGATGCGGCTTTAGTTTCTGAAATTAGAAAAGCAAAATATTCTAGAGAATCTTACAGTGAAAGAGCCAATGTTTTAGTTTTCCCGGATTTAGGTGCTGGAAATATTGGGTATAAATTAGTTCAACGTCTTGGTGGTTATGGTGCAATTGGACCGGTAGTGGTCGGTACAAACAAACCAGTAAATGACCTCTCAAGAGGAAGTACAGTTGAAGATGTTTTAAATACTGTTTTAATCACAGTTTTACAGTCAGAAGGAGTTTAATTAATGTCTAAAATTTTAGTAATTAATGCAGGAAGTAGCTCAATTAAATTAACACTTTTCAATAAAGAAAATTTTGAAGTAGTGGCTACAGGTATTGCTGAAAGAATTACTTTACCAATGGGTAAAATCACAATTAAGTTTAATGGTAAACATGAAAAAGAACTAGCGCTGCCAAACCATCATGTTGCAGCTCAACACATTTTAGAAATGTTAAATGAGCTAAAAATCATCAGTGATGTTAAAGAAATTGAATATATCGGATACAGAATTGTTCAAGGTGGTCCATACTTTGATAAAGCTTCAAAATTAACTGAAAAAGAAATTCAGTTAATTGACCAAGTTTCAATTTACGCTCCATTACACAATCCAGGAGCAATCCAAGCTATTAGGGCTTTTAATGAAGTTATTCCACATGCTAAAGCTAGTGCAAATTTTGACACTGCTTTCCATACAACAATTAATAAAGTGAATTCAACTTATCCAATTCCAAGAGAAATTAGTGAAAAATACGGAATTAAAAAATATGGTGCACATGGAATTTCGCATAGATACATTACCGACAAACTCCAAGAAATTCTTGGTAAAAAAACAGTAAACTTTGTTAATTTACACATCGGTAACGGTGCTTCGCTTTGTGCTGTAAAAGACTCAAAATCTTTTGATACATCAATGGGACTTACACCACTTGCTGGGATTATGATGGGTACTAGAAGTGGTGATATCGATCCATCAATTCATGAATTTTTAATGAAAGAGATGAATGTAAATATTAGTGAATTTACAAATATGTTGAACAAAGAATCTGGTCTTCTTGGAGTTTCGGGAGTGTCTAGTGATATGCGTGATGTTAGAAGTGCTGCTGAAAGTGGCAATAAAAATGCTATTTTTGCACTTGAACTTTATGTACAAAAAGTTGTTGATTATACATCGATTTACTTTAATAAAATCGGACCAAAAGTTGATGCATTAGTCTTTACTGCTGGTGTAGGTGAAAATAGTCCAAAATTTAGACAAGAAGTTATTGATAAAATTAACTTTAGACATATTAAACTTGACTCAGTTAAAAACAATGGGAATATTGATGAATTTGAGTTGATTTCAACTCCTGATTCTGAAATTCCAGTTTATGTAATTAGAACTAATGAAGAATTAGTGATTGCTCGTGATGCAGTCAAATTATATGAATAAAAAGTATGCAATCTACCCAGGTTCCTTCGACCCTTGACATAAGGGTCATATGGAAATATTAAAAAAAGCATTAAAAATTTTTGATGCTATTTTTATAATAGTTTCAATAAACCCTGATAAAAGTAATCAGTCAGATATAGATAAAAGATTTAGTGAAGTAAAAGAAAAAGTTAAACGCTTATCGAATGTAGAAGTATTGATTAACAAAAATGGTTTTATTGCTGATATGGCTAAAGAGTTAAATGTCAATTTTATTATTAGAAGTGCACGAAATAATACTGATTTTAATTATGAACTAGAGCTTGCAGCAGGAAATAAAACCTTAAATAGCGATCTTGAAACAATTTTAATTATGCCCAACTATGAAGACATAAATTATAGTTCAACACTTGAAAGACATAAGGAGAAATTAAAGAATGTTTAAATTTATCAAAAGTAGTTCGACTAAATCAAATTGACTAGTTCACTCTGGTGTTGAAATTTGTTTTTGAGGTCGATCAAACGTTGGTAAAAGTAGTTTAATTAATAGCATCACAAACATTTCTAATTTGGCACGTGTAAGTAAAACACCTGGTAGAACTCAATTATTAAACTATTTTGCTGATGAAAATAAAGTAATTGTTGATTTACCTGGTTATGGTTATGCGAAGATGGGCACAAGAGAAAATGAAAAAATGAATTTGATGATTCAAGAATATCTTGAAAATTCAACAAATTTAAAACATGTTTTTCTTCTTTTGGATTCACGAAGAGGTATAACTGAAATTGATGCGCAAATAATTAGTTATCTTAAGAGTTTGCGAAAACCAATAACATTTATTTTCACTAAACTAGATAAATTAAATCAAAGTGAAAAATCTAAACTTTTAAAGCTAATAAAAGAAATTGAAAGTGAGTGATTTGAGTTTGATTATATTCTTGTTTCAACACTTAAAAAAACTAATATTGATAAATTAAAAGAAAAAATTGAACATATTTTTATAGGAGGATAATATGAGAATAAAACTAAAAAATATTATTTTAGGATCTATTTTAGCAATTTCAATTGGGACATCGGTTGCTTTACTGTCAACTAAAGCTGTGTATGATAAAAATAGTCCAAAAAATAAAAATATTGTTCCAATTAAAACAACTGGATTAACTTTTGATTTATCTGAATTAGAACTCATTGTTAAAGATAATATTTTAAAAACAAAATATGCAAGTGATTTTTCAGATTCATACCCAAGATTATTCAAAAATGATGTTTCAGCATTTTATGAACTAAGATATAAAAATTATTGAGAAGATCAATTTAAGTTAAAAGATATAAATGATTTTGCTGACAAAAATTTCTCATTAGTAACTAAAAAATTAAGAAATATCAATGAATTATATTTAGATTATGATGTTACTTTTTATAGCTATGCTAATGATTTTACTGGAGAATTATTCTTAAAGATTATACTTATTGACAAAGAAGACCAAAAACTTTATAATGATAAAAAACTTGAATCAAGTAAAATTAGAAGATTTGAGCAATTATATAAGGTGGATGGATTTAAAAAATTAGAAAAAGTTGAAAATTCTAACTATTATAAATTTTATCCACATTCGGGCTCAATAAGTAAAATAAAAATAAAGAACTATATCAAAGGTTATGAAACGGTTGAAAAATTTAAAAAAGCTATTTCTGATAGTTATGAAAATGAAAAAGCACAAACATTAAATAGTTTACTTTGAGATGCTGTTAAATACACTAACTCTACCAATGTAGATTATTCAAGTGTTAGATTGCAATTAAACGTTAATGAGAATGATTCTGATTTAGTTTCATTAAATATTCCAGTTTATTCAAAAGTGTATGAAGCTAATAAAGAAGAATTATCAAAAATCAACGAAAAAGTTAATGTCGGGAATAACATTCAAGTTGAAATGTTTTACCTAGATTTTCTTTATGCTAATGAAATTTATGATTTATTAACTGTAACCCAAAAAGATGGTTCACATATTTATGGTTTAACTGTTGATGAAATTTCTAAAGGTTATGATAGTGAAACTATGAGCTACAATAATTTAAAAATTGATGTAGTAAAAACTATTGGAACTAGTGAAGAAAAATATAAAGAAAATCAAGAAAAATTAGAGAAATTACTTGACAAATTCGATATTCAATTTTATCCACCTGTAAGAAATATTGAAACAAATTGCTTAGAGATTTCATATAAACTCATTCCACATAGAACTTTATTCAATAAAGAAAATAGTTTAATTGAATTTGATTTTACTTCAAAATTCATTACCCCTTCAAATACAAATGATAAAAAAGGATTTTCATTGGATTCCTTTAAAATAGAATCTAGCTCAAATGAAAACGATACAAATACTGAAGAAAATTCTGATAGTCAGGAATAATTCCTGACTTTTATTTTAGTTTAAAAACACACTGAAAAAATTGATCAAAAAAATAAGAAAATATTTCAGTAAAAAAACCTTATAAATAGTGAATAAATTTTTAATGTGTTAAAATATAAATGATTTAAAACAATAATACTTAGAAATTGAAAATATAGGAGAGAAAATGAACTTAATTAACAAAAGAAGTAAGTTAGTTGCTACAATCGGTCCATCTAGTGACAATTACGATACATTACGTTCTTTAATTGAAAACGGAGTTACAACAGTTAGAGCTAACTTCAGTCATGGAGATCACTCAGAACAATTAAATAAATTCGTTCTTGGACAACAAATTTCAAAAGACTTAAGAATTCCTGTTTCATTAATGTTAGATACAAAAGGACCAGAAATTCGTGTTGGAAAAATGAAAGATGGTGTTCAACAAATTAAAGCTGGTACAGAATTACTTATTTGAACTACAGAAGATAAATACAAAAACTTTGAAGGAACAGATACTGAAATAACTGTTGCTTATGACATGTCAGCTGACTTAATTGTTGGAAACCAAGTTTTATTAGATGATGGTAAATTATCTACAGTAGTTACAGAAGTTGGTAAAGGTTATGTTAAAGCTAAAGCTGAAAACTCACACAAATTAAAAACAAATAAACGTATTAACCTTCCAGGAGTTGACTTTACACTTCCATTCTTAGCTCAAAAAGATATTGATGACGTTATCTTTGGAATTAAAAGTGGAATTAACTATGTTGCTGCTTCATTCGTTAACTCAGCTAAAAACGTTAAAGAATTACGTGAATTATTAAATGCTAATGGCGGAGAACACGTACAAATTATTTCTAAAATTGAATCTCACTTAGGGGTTACAAACATCGATGAAATTATCGCTGAATCAGATGGTATCATGGTTGCTCGTGGAGATTTAGGATTAGAAATTCCTTACTATGATGTTCCATACTTCCAAAAAGTTATGATCAGAAAATGTAGAGAAGCTGGAAAACCAGTTATTGTTGCTACACAAATGTTAGACTCAATGGAAAACAACCCACACCCAACTCGTGCTGAAGTTACAGACGTTTACCTTGCTACAGAATTAGGAGCAGACTCAACAATGCTTTCAGGTGAATCAGCAAACGGAAAATTCCCACTTGAATCTGTTAAAGTTATGTCGGCAATTAATAGAAGAGCTGAAAAAGAATTCTACTCAAAAAATTACTATGATGTTCAACTTGAAGAAGTACGTAAAAACTCAGATCCAGAAAACCCACGTTCATTAATTGCTTATGAAGTTGCTAATAGAGTACGTCGTGGAGATTACAAATATGCTATTGTTCTTTCAAGAACAGGTCAATTACTTAAAGAAGTTGCTAAATTCCGTCCAAATACAGCAATTATTGGTATTGTAAATGACGAAAAAATGATTAACGCTTTTGGAGCTACATCAAGTGTATTCACATCAGTAGACTCATTACGTTTATTCAATGAAATTAAAAACAACCACGCAAGTGCTATTGAAGCTTTAGAACCATATGAACCACAACCAGGTGACAAATACCTTGTTGTTGAAAATCATTCAATTACAGAACACGTTGTTAAATAAGTCAAATATGAATCAAAAAAGTTAAGTTCTTAAACTTAACTTTTATTTTTCTAAAAATTTTTCATCAAAGATTCCAATATAAGGAAGATTACGCATCTTTTCTTTATAATCTAATCCAAAACCAACTAAAAATTCATCTGGTACAAGAAAACCGAATTTATCAGCATTTAATTTAACTTTACGATTATAAGGTTTATCTAGTAAAGTTAATATTTTTAACTTATTTGGTTTTCTAGTTTGTAAAATTTCCTTTATTTTATTAAGCGTAATTCCTGAATCAATTATGTCTTCAACTACTAAAACATCCTTGTTTTCAATGTCATTAGCTAAGTCCATAATAATTTTAACACTTCCACTACTTGCATGTGATCCTGCATAACTTGAAGTGATCATAAAATCTATTGTATGATCAACATTAACGCTTTTAATTAGTTGAGCCATAAATGGCATGGCGCCTTTTAATAAACAGACAATTATTAAATTTTTACTATCTTTAAATTCTTGATTAACTCAGTTAGCAAGCTCAACAATTTTTTGTTCAATTTCTACTTGTGAATATAAAACTTTTTTGATTCTTTTATCTACTAAATCCATAATTATAATTCCTCATCTTCTGACATTTCGTTATACATATGTTCTTCAGTTTCTTTAACTTTTTTATTGATGCCTTTTCTAAGTTCTTCAACAATTTTTTCAGCCTGAGCAACACCAGAACGTTTTTGTTGTTGTCCATTAGCTTTTTGATCAGATTCAAAAGTAACCTTTAATTTTTTGTCTTTTTTGCTCTTGTTGTTTTTATCTTTAGTTTCATCTGCTTCGATTATGTTAAAGATAGGAATAATCAATGGAACACGTCTTCTCTCTTTGTGATATAAAGTTGAAAGACGATCTATGATAAGTTGTTTTAATTCTGGAATTGTTCAGCTTGAATTATTTCTTATACAGTGTAATATCGAACCATGAACAATTCTTTTAGTTTCTTCAATTAATTTTGTTGAGTTTTTAACAAAGAATGCTCCACGACTTATGATTTGTGGTTTACCAAGGATTGAATTAACTTTTTTATTAATTGTCAAAATGGTTGAAACAAACCCTGAAGTTCCTAATTTTGCACGTTCTTTAATTAATGCTGCATTAGTGTTTAGAATCGATGTACCATCGATATAAATAGGACCATAATCAATCATTTCATTTGTAGGAGTAATAATTTCATCTTTCATTTCATAAACTCTTCCAGCCTCAGGAATAATGATGTTATTAGCATCCACACCATTTTCAACAGCACTTTGACCATGCACTATTGACATTCTATATTCCCCATGATATGGAATGAAGTATTTAGGTTTTGTTAGTTGAAAAATTTTATCATGTTCATGACGATAAGCGTGCCCAGAAGTGTGAAGATATCCATCTGTACCATTTTCTTTGATTGTAGCACCTAATTTATAAAGTCTATTCACAAGTAATTCAATCACCATTCTATTTCCAGGGATAGGACTACTTGAGAAAATTACAGTATCACCTTTAGAAATTTTTATTGATGGATGTTTACCATATGACATTCTTGAAAGAGCAGCAAGTTGCTCACCTTGAGAACCGGTAGTAAGAACTACAAGTTTAGAATCATCGATTGATGAAAGTTGTTTTTTATCAATAAAAATATCAGATGGAACGTCAATATAACCTAATTTACGTCCAATCTTAATTCCCTGAATCATTGAACGACCAAAGGTAACTATTTTTTTATCTAATTGAGCAGCCAATTCAATAATAACTTTAACTCTAGTTAAATTTGATGCAAAAGCTGTAATAATAATTTTTCGTTTTGCATTTTCCATGTGTTTTTTAATATCAACTAAAATATCTTTTTCACTTGGTGAGTGAAAAGGACGCATTGCATTAGTTGAGTCACTAAGTAGAGCGGTTAAACCTTGTTTTCCAATTTCATCTAAACGAGCAAAATCGGTGTAGTTTCCAATAGGTGTATAGTCAAATCTAAAATCACCTGTACACATAATTTTTCCATGTGGGGTTGATATTCTTACACCAAAAGCATCTGGAATTGAGTGTTGTGCAGTTCAAAAATCCACCACAACTCCTTTTGGAAATTTATAGCTGTCATTTTTATCAATTTCAAAGAATTCAATTTTGCGTGTGATTTTGTGTTCTTCAAATTTAAGTTTTAAGTAACTAATTGCAATTTTAGGTGCAAAAATTTTCTTTAGTTTAGTTTGCTTAACTAAATATATAACGCCACCGATATGGTCTTCATGTCCATGTGTTATAAATAAAGCTTCAACCTTTTTGTTAGGTAAATTTAAGTATGAATAGTTAGGGATAATTCCTTTAATTCCAGTTGTGAAAGTATCAGCAAATTTAATACCTGCATCAATTAAAAAGATGTGATCATCTTGTTCAATTAATAAAGTTGCTTTACCAATTTCCTGAACTCCACCTAACGGTATGATTCTTGTTGGGTTCATCTTTTTCTCCATGTATTTTGATTATTGAAAATAAAAAATATTTAATATAAGATAAGCTATCTTAATATATAAGTGTATTATATAAGGATATTGAAAAAATTAAAGAATTTTAGTAGTGATTAATCAACTTTTTTATATGAATTAAATAAAAATCTGATTAGTTGACTAATCAGAAATTCATTAAATATCAAGATTCTTTACAAAACGTGCATTTTCTTTAATAAATTCACGTCTAGGTTCAACTTCTTCACCCATAAGAGTGTTAAAGTATTTTTTAGTTTCGATAACATCATTAATTTGAACTTGCAACATATTTCTTGTTTCGGGGTTCATCGTTGTATCTCAAAGTTGTTCGGGGTCCATTTCTCCAAGACCTTTGTAACGTTGAATATTAATTTTTTGGTTAGGATTTAATTTAGCCAAAATAGCATCTTTTTGCTCATCATTATAAGCATATTCAACTGTTTTATTTTGTTGGATTTTGTAAAGTGGAGGTTGAGCAATATAGATAAATCCATATTCAATTAATTCACGGAAGTAGTTGAAAAAGAATGTTAAAAGAAGAGTTCTAATGTGTGCACCATCAACGTCGGCATCAGTCATAATAACAATTTTGTGATATCTTAATTTATTTATATTGTAATTTTCGCCAACACCTGTTCCGATAGCTTGAATTAAGTTAAGGATTTCTTCATTTTTGAAAATTTCATGAGCACGTGCTTTTTCAACGTTAAGAATCTTACCTCTAAGTGGTAAAATGGCTTGAGTTTTACGGTCACGACCCATTTTAGCTGAACCACCAGCAGAATTTCCTTCGACTATAAAAAGTTCGCTTATTTCTGCATTTTTAGAAGAACAATCAGCTAACTTGCCAGGTAAACCTGCATTATCAAATGCAGTTTTACGTTTATTACTTTCAGCAAAAGCAGCGGTATCCAATCTATTTTTTCTAGCTGCTTTAGCCATATTTACAATCGCTTGAGCAATTATTGGATCTTCATTAAGTACTCTTTCTAAATATTCGCTTACAACCTTATTTGTAGCGATTCTTGCATCTTTAGAACCAAGCTTAGCTTTAGTTTGACCTTCAAATTGAGGGTTTGAGTGTCTAATTGAAATTACGGCTGAAAGACCTTGTGTTAAGTCATCTTTAGTAAATCTTTCATTTTCATTTTTTATTAGCTTATTACGTAAAGCGTAATTATTAATGGTTTTTTCTAAAGCAAAAAGGAATCCTTGTTGATGGTGCCCACCTTCGCTAGTAAAAATGTTATTTACATAACTAAATACTTTAGGAACATTAGAATATTCTTTGGCATATTGCATAGCCACTTCAACTCTAATTCTTGCATCACTTTCAAATTCACCATCATTTTTATTCGAAACATATTCTTCTGAAACATAGAGAATTTGATCATGTAATAGTGGATATCCTTCATTTAATTCAACAACATAGTCAATAATTCCATTGTCAAATTTAAATTCAGTAAATGAATTATCCCTTTGATCTTCGATTGAAATATATAAACCTTTATTAAGGTGAGCAATTTGTTTTGCTCTGTCAATAATTTTTTCCTTACTAAAAGGTTTTCTTTCCATGATTGTATAATCTGGGAAGAATTCAATTGTAGTTCCGGTTTCATCTAATGGACAATTACCAATAATATGTGTTTTTTCTTCAATATGTCCACCGTTAACAAACTTAGCTTGATATACATTACCATTTCTTTTTACAGTGGCAATCATCAATTTACTCAAAGCATTAACCGCACTAGAACCAACTCCATGAAGTCCACCAGAGAAAGCATATGAATCTTTATTGAATTTACCACCAGCGTTAGTTTTAGTAAGAACTAATTCAATACCACTTAAACCACTTTGTTGGTTAATATCAGCAGGGATTCCACGACCATTATCAGTTACAATAATGTGATTTTCTTTAGTAATAATTATGTTGATTTTATCGCAAAAACCAGCTAGATGTTCATCTACTGAGTTGTCTAAAATTTCTCAAACCAAGTGGTGTAAACCTGTTTCACTGGTAGAACCGATATACATACCAGGTCTTAATCTAATGTGTTCAAGACCTTCAAGTTGTTGTAAACTATTAGCATCATATTGTTGTTTATTTTGTTCCATTTTTAACCTCAATTTATTATTTATAAATTATTTTTAAATTATACCAAATTATAAGTAAACCAACTATATATTATAAAAAGAGCTTTTAATGCTTAAAGGCAATATCTAAACAATTTGTTATCACAATTTATGAAATTGATTTTCACATTTAATTAAAAATTAATAACATTGATTCACATCATTAAACTATGAAATCCATTTATTCAAGCATGAAGCTTATGAAAACAATATTTATTTTTTATTTTTTTCTTTTTTTATTATTTTTTATATGTGTATAATATAAGCGAGGCCAAATGTGGTAAAAATAGTATCGATTGCAAATGTACAGCTATATTTTGCCTCAAATACAAAAGAAAAGGATAAAAATGAAAAATAATAAAAAATTAGTTATTTTATCTTCTTCATTAGGTGGTTTAACACTTGCTGCTGGTGCACTTGCAGTAAGTTGTAATAACGAAACTAAAACAACAAAAGAAGATTTAGAACTTGAAAAAAGTTTAAGTTCTATCGTTGTTAAAAATGGTTTAAGTTTACAACACGTAACATCTTTAACAACAAATGACTTCGAAGTTAAATCTACAAGCGATAAGAATAATACTTTTATTTATGAAATCACAAGCGTTAAAGTAAATGAAAGTACTTTTAAAGTTAGCGTTGAAGCTAAAATTACAGCTAGATACAATAGTGAATTAGCTCCAGTTATTCTTACACAAGAATTTGAAGGAAATCAAATTGTTCCTGAAATGTTCTTAAAAGAAAAGAATAAATTAAGAGAGTCTTTACAAAAAGCCACTATTGAAACAGTATACGTTGGTCAAAATACTAAATCTGATGTATATTTACCATCATTATCATCTAGCGAACTTAAAAAGTTATTTGAACTTAATGGTAATCCAAAAGACAAAACAACAAACAAAGAAATTGAAGGTGTTGAGTCATCAATTGTTAAAGTTGAAGCTAAAAATGATATAGCTGAAATTTCAGTATTACTTAGAAGTTTAGCTCAACCAGATGTGTTTGCTACAATCACAGTAACACAATCAGGATTCAAAAACGAAGTTACATATAATGAAGAACTTGCTGCTAAAAAAGCTGAAATTGTTGCTGCTGAAAATGCAAGATTACAAAAATTAGCTGAAACTTCATTAAAAGTTACTACAGCTGATGGATTTAAAAAATCATTAACATTAGCTACTGATGCTCAAATTGAAAACTTCGTTGTATTATTAATGGACGAAAACGCTAATGCTACAGCTACAATTACAAAAGTAACTGGAGATAACGTTGCTTCTAAAGTTACAGTTGAAGTTACATTAACATCAAACATCGAAGGTGCAGAACCTTATGTAGTTACAAGAGATGTTCTTGGATTTAAAGAATTATCTGAAGAAGCTCTACAAGTAAGTAATACACTTCAAGAATTAGTTTCAAAAGTTAAATTAGTTCATGCAGAATTAAATGATAAAAATGGTTCAGCAGAAAAAGCTGAAAAATTATTAAATGCTGATAAAGCTAACTATGAAGCAGTTATTAAAGTAAACAAAGATGTTTTACCAGAAGGTGTTACATTTGAAGTGGTATCAGCTAGAACTACTACACAACACCCTGAAACTTTATTAGTAACATACTCAATTTCTAAAGATGGAGTTTCAATTACTAAAGAAGTATTAGTAAGTGGATACAACTTTGTTGCTTCAAAAGATGAAGCTAGCGATAACACAACTTCTACAGTTGATGTAAATGCAGAAATTCAAAAAGAATTAGATAAAATTGCTGCTGAAGCTGACGCTCAATTTGAAGCTGATGCAGTTTATGCTAATAAAGATTTAGCAAGCTTAAAAGATAAGAAAT
Organism: Mycoplasma anserisalpingitidis; assembly: GCF_007858495.1. Classification (NCBI taxonomy): domain Bacteria; kingdom Bacillati; phylum Mycoplasmatota; class Mollicutes; order Mycoplasmatales; family Mycoplasmataceae; genus Mycoplasma; species Mycoplasma anserisalpingitidis. Next base: position 874,631 of record NZ_CP041663.1, read on the forward strand.
GATATTTAGCTTCACAATATTCAACAGAATTTAATGCTGAACAAGCACTTAAAGACTTTGATTTGGCTAAATCAATTCTTAAATTAACATTCAAAAAAGACAACACTGAAATTACTCCAGAAGTTGGAAAATTTGTAGTTAAAAGTGTTGTTATGAATCCTGGTGCTGATACAAATGAATCAGGTTCAGTAACATTAAAAGTTACAATTGAATCAACAGATCCAACTGTTGACAAAACAAAAACAGTTCCTTCAAAATCATTCAATTTAACAATCAATGGGTTCATGGGAAAATCACAAGTTGATGAATTAAAACAAGCTCTTTCAAGTGTTGTAAACAACGCTTCTGTTAAAGATGCCTTAAACAATGGACTTAAATTCGAAATTAATGGAATTAATAGAGTTCCATCTACACCAGTTTCACTTTTTGAAGGTTCGCAAGCTAGTGAATACTACAAATACTTTGAACCAATCAATGGATTTACTACAACAGGATTAACAGGCAAAAACAGTGATTTAACTGTACAAGAAGTATTGAATAAAATTAAAGAAGTTGAGTACTTCAAAACTTACCCAGTTCAAGCAGAAAATATTAAATTAGAAGAAATTACAACAAACGTTCACATTACTGATAAAAATAACGGAACAGTTAATGCTGAAGGTGTAGTTTCAATTAAGATTCCTGGTGTTGACAGAATTAATGCTGATAAACCAAAAATAAATATTGTTAGTGGATTCTTGTCGGACGCTAAATTTGAAGAATTAAAAGCTAACTGATATGCAACAGCACAAGCGTTTATTAGTGCTAACGCTCAAAGCGAAGATGCTATTGTTATTTATGATAGAGATGGTCAATATTTTAGTGATGAAAAATCAAAAGCAACTTTATTAGAAGCTATCCAACACCCAGAAAACATTGTATTCCAAGCAATGAATGATGGTGCCTTCTTACCAAAAGAAAAAGTATTTGCTGATAATACTAGACAAGCTATTGAAAACAAATTAAATGGTAATGCATTAGATACTCAAGAAAATGTAAATAACAGACATACAGCACTAAATCCTGCTGACCAAATTTATGCTGTTAAATTAAAGGTATTAAATGTTGAAGAATCTAAAACAGATACAGGTTCAGTATGAATTAATTATACACTTGTATCACCATACTTCTCAGATTGATCATTAGAAACAATTTCTTTAAGACAAAACTTCCAAATTAGCGGATTTATTTCAATTGAAGATTATAGAAAACAAGTTTTAGAAGAACTTAAAAAATTAATTGATGATCAAGCCGATAAAGGTAAATCAATCGTTCAAGTTGATTATGCTGGTAAAGCAACTACTTCAGTTGATGAAGCTATTAAAAAATCTGGAAATACATATGCTAACTTAACAAAAGTTTCATATAAATTTATTGATGGGTTAGACATCAATTCACTTGTTCAACCTACTTCAATTCTTTATAATATTGATTTAAGTAAATTTGAATTAACACCAACAGCTCTTGAATCTAATGATGCAAACGCAATAACAGTAAACGGTAGAGATGGAAAAGTTGATGTTACTGCTGAATTATCAACAAACATCGGTTCTGAATATGGTATAAAACAAGACAGCAAAGTTACTTTAAATAAAGTTACTGTTGAAGGATTCTTAGCAACTAAAGCAGCTGAAAAAGCAAGATTAAATGCTTTAAAAGCTCAATTCGCTTACAAAGGAATTGTTTCAGTTCTTTTACAAGAATCAGATAATAGAGATGCAAAAATTAAAGAATTCGAAACTAATGGTGACTTTGATTCAGCTAATGCTTTAAGAAAATTAAGTCAAATTGATATTAAAGATGTTACATTAAATGCTACTGATTTTGTTGCAATTGCAAATTATGGTACTCTTGAAAGATTAGAAAATGCTAAAGTTGTAATTAATACTACATTATCAGAAAAATCAAATGGAAATATCAAATTTAACTTTAATTTCGTTTCATTATTACAATCAGATGTTAAATCAGATGATAAATCATACACATTCGGAACATTTGCTAGATCAACATCAGATACATCAACACCAAGCGATGAATTATCTGAAGATGCTAAAGCGTTAAAAGCTTTATATGAACAAGCTATTAGTTCATTAACTCCATCATACAAACTTGTTGGAAAAGACAATGAAACTAATGAAAAATACATTAGCAAAGTTACACCTAAAGATGTTTTAAATTACATTAAACCAAATGACACTTTAGAAGAAACTAAGGCTAAAGAATTATTTACATTACCTGAATTAAGTGAAGAATTAAAAGAAAAAGCTACATTATCATTCGAATATAAAGAATTTGAAGATAAAGTAAATCAAAATGCAAATGATAAAATTGTTGTAACTGTAAAAATTACAGACATAACAAATGAAAAAATTGTTGTTTCTAAGGATGTTGTTTTAAGTGGATTCTTAACAGAATTAGCTAAAGAACAAAAAGCTTTAGAAGAAGCTGTAAAATCATTATCTTCAGCTACATGAAATCTTCACTTAAAAGATGCTACAAAAGTTTTACCTTCAGTATTATTAAATGCTAAAATGATTGATGGTGTTTCACTTCTTGATAGTGTAAATGAAGTTAAAAATAGCAATAAAACATTAGAAGAAAAAATTAATCATTTAAAACAATACTTCACAATCGATAGTTTAGATGATCAAAAAGCTAAAATTTCATCATTTATTAAATCAGTTACTGCTGATGATAAAAATGGTGCTCTTAAAGTTAAACTTGACTTAAGTTCAGCTAAAGTTGGTTTTGAAAGTGTTACAGTTGAAAAAGAATTTACAGTAAGTGGATTCCAAACTGCTGCAAAATACAAAGAAGCCTATGATGCTGAAGTAGTAAGATTAAACAAATATGCTGCAGATCACAAATTCTCATTCAAATATGATTCATCAGATGTTCAAGCTACAGGAAATGACCTTGTAGGAATTAAATCTGACAAAAATCCATACTGAGAAAAATTTGTTTTAGTAAATGGTAAAGACAAAGAAGTTTTAGCTACTGAATTAGAAACAGAAAAAATTAAATTAGTAGTTGAAGCTGTTGAATTCGGAGTTAAATCTACAGATGTTTATGTAACATATAGATTAGTTTCAATCAACACTGACGAATCATTTGCTGAATTTGATTCAGTATACACAGGTGCTCAATCTTCATTAATTAAGACAACTGTATTAACAACAAACTTAATTACTCCTGAAGAAAAAGACAGCGCAAGCGGATTAAGAAAAGTTCAAACTGAAGAATACCTTACAACAACATCTACAGAATGAAATGACTCAAACAAATCAGTTGAAGTTAAATCATATAACAAAGTATTTACAAAAGTTTCTTCAGATCAATTTGTTGAATCATTATATTCAAACAAAGAAAAATATGAATTAAATGATGGAAAATTAGTATTATTTGCTAATACTGAAGAAGTTAAGAATAAATCAGTAGTTCTTGCTTCACAAGTAAACGCTCTTAAATTAGTTAACTCATCAGACTACTTAAAATTTGGTGGACTTGAATTAGTAACTAAAGATGCAAGAGTATTATCAGCAGATGATAATAAAGGTGTTCTTGAAGTAGCATTCAGAGTTTCATCAATCGAATTCCCAGAAGTTGTTTCACCAATACTTTACGCAAAAGTAAGTGGATTCAAAACAAAAGCTGTTGAATTAGAAGAGAAAAAACAAGCTGAAGCTGCAAAAATCCAAAACTGAACATTAGCATCATTGATTGCTAAAACAGGAAACATTATTACTAAAGACATTATTGGTCAAGATGGTCAAAAACAATTAATTACTTATGACGAAATCTTATCTGGAAATGCTGATAGTAAATTACAATTCTACTTACCAGGAAACGGGGCAAGTACTTCAGATGAAAATGGTGCTTGAGCAAAAGCAAACAATGGTAAAGCGTTTGAAATTAATGCTTTAGGTAAAGAAGATTACACAAAAGAATCACTTGAACTTAAAGTTAATGAATTATTTGTTGCTAAAGACAATGTTCACTTCGAACAATACAACTTAAGCAATAACCAATACATTAATGTTGTAATCAAAGATAGAGTTGATGCTAACGGTGACATTCTTGTAACTTACGCTGTTCAATTATTATCATACAATGAAGAAACAAAAGAAGTTACTCAATTAGCTGAAGTTGAAAACAGATCATTATTAACTCAATTACCTACAGAAGCTGAATTAGCTTACAAAAAAGAAATGTTATCTGCATTAGCTAATGCTGAAGCTTCGTTCGCTTCAACAAAAGCTAGTGAAATGACAGCTGAAGATTTCTTAAAAGCATATGAAAAAGCTACTACAGAAGAAGCTAAAGCTGAATTATTACAATCAACATTACTTTACACAAAACAAGCTAACGGAAAAGTTGAAGCTGCTGACTTAAAGGTTGTAGTTGATTCAGTTAAATTAGATGAAAAACATGTTGGACGTGTATTAGTAACTTACCACGTTGCTAGTGCAAAAACAACAGGTGAATACTCTAAAGATGAATACAAGAATGTAGGAGAAAATGTTAAAACAAAATACTCAAGTGTTCTTGGATTCTCATATAACAAAGATCATGCTAGTGTAGGTACAATTGAAAATACAAACCCAATTGTTGCACCAACAACTACAACTTCTACAAATTAATTTAATAAAAAACACCACATTTATTAAATAATAGAAAAATCAGGGAAACACCACCCCTGATTTTTTCATATTTTTACCATATTTGTTAAATATTAAAAATAATAGTATAATAATGAATACTAACTATGGAGGTTTAATTTGAATAAATTTAATAAATCAAACAATAATAATGATATTAACACAGATTTAAATTTCGATGTAGCCAAAAAAAATACGATTTATAAAAGAACCAAAATGACAAATTTTGGTCTTCCACTAAGATCATTTTATGGTCAAAAGCCAATGTGACAAGTGATGGGTATTACTATTATCACCGCTATTATTTTTGGTGTTATAAGTGTATTCTTTGTTAAAAATGTTGGTATTTATAACTTTGGGTTAGCAGCTTTTGGACAATCTATTGCTCGTTTAATCACTGTTTCAATGCCCGAAAGCGTTGCGTCTAATCTTAGAAATATGATAGATCAACTTGTTTATTGAATTGCTTATATTGTTCTTAGTATTCCTATATTTATTTTTGGATACAAAAAAATTGGAAAAACTTTTACCAATTTAACTGTAATATTTTTAGTTGTATCTTCCTTTATTTCTTTTGGAATAGGACTTATTGATGGAGCGAATAATATTTATTTTATTGGTGATTTCTCAAATAAAATTGTAAAAAATAGTTTAAATGAATATCAAAAATCACTTAGTCCAATTATTCCTCTTCTTTGAAATGACGGTGGGAATATCATAGCTCTAATGATCTATTCATTAACATATGGATTTTTACTTTCATGAATATTTGCAATTATCCAAATTATTGGTGGAACAGCTGGAGTTACAGGTGTTATTGGTGAATGATATGCAAACGAAAAGCAAAAATCATTCGCAAGTATTTCTGGATATATGAATATTGCAATTATATTAATTTGTGTTGCTATAGGTTCTTATATTCCCGGTTCAATGTTACTTAAAAGTGTTGATAAAAGCATTGTACATGATGAACAAGTATTAATGGTATTAAATAAAGCATGAACTTTTGAATTATATCTTTCGCCAAATTTTGTAGCTACAGTTCTAACTAACTTTATTTACATTTTGGTATTAAATAAACTTTTTCCTAAATTTAAATTAGTAAGAGTTGAAATATTCTCAAAACATTATATGGATATTAGTGAACGACTTGCTCACGATACAAAAATTGTTACAGGTGTTACTGTATTTAAGGGTATAGGTGGATATTCTGGTAAAGAAGTAAATGTTGTAACTTCTATAGCGCTATTTAGACAGGTTCCAAGAATTATTAAAGCAATTAGAGATGTTGATTCTGAAGCTTTCATCTCAATTTCAGATATTGCAAGTATTGATGGACATGTTTATTTACCTACTAATAAATTCTAATCAGCATTTTGCTGATTTTTTGTTTATAAATTTTAATCAATGTATAATAATTTTATGAATATTAATCAAGCAAAAAACAGAATAGAAGAACTAATAGAATTAATCAAAAAATATAATCATCATTATTACAATTTAGACAAACCTATTGTAAGCGATGCTGAGTATGACAAGTTATATAACGAATTGTTAAGTTTAGAAAATGAATTTCCAGAACTTATTGCTGCTAACAGTCCAACTCAAATAATTGGTGGTTTTGCTGCAAATAAATTCACTAAATTTGAACATAAAAAAGCTATGCTTTCACTTTCAAAAGCTTATGATTTTGAAGAAATAAAGAAATTCCATGAAAATATCACTAAAAAAATTGATGAAACTCAAGTTAGTTATGCTCTAGATTATAAAATTGACGGACTATCAATTTCATTACATTACAAAAATGGTAATTTAATTAGAGCAGTCACACGTGGTGATGGAATTATTGGTGAAGATGTAACTGAAAATATAATTCAAATTGATTCAATACCTCAAAAAATCAATTATTTACCTGATATTGAAATTAGAGGTGAAGTTTATATTTCTAAAAAAACTTTAGTAGAAATAAATAATAAACTTAGAAGTGAAAATAAACAAGAATTTGCTAACCCCAGAAATGCCGCTAGTGGTACTTTACGCCAATTAGACCCTACTATAGTAAAACAAAGACATTTAAGTGCATTTTTATACGAAATTGTTGAACCGATTAAACACAATCTTCACTTTCAATCAGATGTTATGGAATTTATTCATAAACTTGGATTACCAACTCAGAAATATTTTAAGAGAGTTGCTGAACTAGAAGAAATAGAAGAAGAAATTGAAAAATTTGCTGAAATAAAAAATAAATTAGATTATGACTGTGATGGATTTGTCATCAAACTAAATAATATTGATGTTTGAGAAGAATTGGGTTATACCGCAAAATTTCCTAGATATGCTATCGCATTTAAACTTGAAACTGAATCGGCAACTACTAAAATTAAAGAAATTAGTGCTAGTGTAGGTCGTACAGGAAAAATAACATATGTGGCAAATGTTGAACCGGTAGAGCTAAACCAAACAAATGTTCAATTTGCAACTTTACATAATTATGAATTTATTAAAGAATTAAACTTAAATATTAATGATGAAGTTAAATTAATTAAAGCTGGTGAAATCATTCCTAAAGTTATCGATTTAGTTAAAAAGAATTCTACCGATGTTTATCCTAAACTATTAAATTGTCCTTCATGTAATTCTGAGTTAAAATACATTGAAGAAAATATTGATCAATTTTGTGTTAATGAAAACTGTGATGAAAAGAAAATAAGAAAGTTGATTCATTTTGCTTCAAGACCAAGTTTAAACATTGTTAATCTAGGAGAATCAAACATAAGAATATTCTATGATTGAGGTTGAATCAGTGAAGTTTATGATATTTACAATTTAGAAAACTTTAAAGATGAGATGTTAAAACTTAAAAGTTTTAAGGATAAGAAGATTAACAATATTCTTGAAAGTATTGAAAAAAGTAAAAATAATAAATTATCAAAATTAATTTTTGCTTTAGGAATCAAACATATTGGTGAAAGAGCAAGTAAAATCATTGCTAAAAAAATAAGCAATATATCTGAACTTTTAACTTATGACATTGATTCACTCGAAAATGAAAATGACTTTGGAATTAAGTCAGTAGAATCTCTTAAAAATTGAATTAATGAAGAACATAATAAATTAACCATTAAAAAACTTAGTGAAATTTTCAAATCTATTGAAGTCACTAATACTTCAAGGAAATTAGAAAATATGACATTTGTAATTACAGGTACTTTTGAATTAAAAAGAAATGAACTTAAAGAAATTATTGAGCAAAATGGCGGAACTGTATCTTCATCAGTTTCAACTAAAACAAATTATCTTCTTTGTGGAGAAAATCCTGGTTCTAAAAGAGAAAAAGCTGAGCAACTAAATGTGTCAATTATTGATGATAAATTTTTATTTAATTTAATTAAATAAATAATTAAATTATTTATAATTTTAATCATGAAACTAAGGGAACAAAGAAATAGAACAATTTGCTGCGAAAATCAAAAGAAATCACCAAAAAGACTTTCTTTTTTTAACAAAAATCCAAAATTTCAAAAACATAATCCAGATTGTAAAAATTTTGTTGAAACTAAAAATGATGAAATTTTACAAGAAGCAGAATTATTAAAATACAAAATGGGACGACACCTATTAAATAGTAAAGAACGTTCGTTTACATTTACAGAAATAATTAAAAGATATTGATTAAGAGTTTTACTTATTTTTTTTGCTGCATTAATTTTTAACTTTGGAGCAAAAATGTTTTTAGTTAGAGGAGACACCATTCCTTCCGGTCTAAGTGGAATTCCTATTCTTATTAACATTTTAGTTCCTGAGACTAAACCATATTATGCGTTAATTTATCTAGGTGTAAACCTACCGCTTATTTTTACAGTTGGTCTAAAAATTAAACGTACTTTTACCGTATTAACAGTACTATTTATGATATTCCAAATTGGCACTGACTTTATATTTAGTTCGGAAGTTATTCATGAATTTTTAGTAAATTCAATTAATTTTGGATCTGAATTAGATCCTGACCATGATACTTGAATTAAATTACTTTATGGTGTTCTTGGTGCTGCATTTATAGCAAGTGGAATAGCCTTATCATGAAAATCAGGTGGTTCAACTGGTGGTACTGATTTTATCGTATATTACTTTTCAACAAAACTTAAAAAGAATGTTGCTTTAGTAATGAGCATTGTTTCTATTACAACTGCAATTATCTTCTTAGTGATCTTCGGAATTTGTAAACCACATCCAGTTACTGAAGAGAATCCACACAGAGTTTACTTTGGTATGAGAGAATTATCAACCTTTACTTATTTAGTTGTAAATAATTTAATCGTTAATCTACTTTACCCTAAATACAAAAAAGTTAAATTATCTATTTCATGTTCAAATCCAACAAAAGTACTTGCCTACTTTAAGTTGATTAATTACTGACATGGATATGAAATAAATACAATTAAATCTGGTTACTCAGGAGCTGAAGTTCATAAAATCGAAACAGTTTGTTTATTATTTGAAACCAGAAACATTATTGAAGATGTCAAAAATGTTGATCCAACTGCATGAATTACAGTATACCCAATTACTAAAGTTGTAGGAAGTTTTAATACACAATATGTAGAGAGCTAATTTTGGCTCTTTTTTGTACTTTTTTTGTTCATTTATTAAATAGTCAACATTTATAGATGGAGGTAATATGAAATTAAATGAACTAAAAAGAGTTAGCAAAGATGATTATGATAAGATTGAACCTGGTGCTGTTGCTAGTGTTCTGGTAACTTTGCTGCCACAATTAATTTATGCAATAACACCAATTATTGGTCTGATAAAATCTAGTTTAAGTAGTGCTGGCGAAATGAAAACTAAAGAAGCCACTTATAAGTGAGATTATACAAAGGATAAAAATGTACAAAACGATAATCTGGTTATTTTTTAATAAAATCTTTAATTAAAAATTTAATGTTGTATAATAAGCATGTTACTTTAGTAACCGTTCTAAAAAGGTATATAAGTTTTAATTATTAAACACCTCAAAGGCGAGCCACTTAAGGGAGGTATTGCTATGAAAGCAATCATCGAAACAGGGGGCAAACAACTTTTAGTTGAAGTTGATCAAACAATTTTTATTGAGAAAATTGAAGGAAATGAAGGAGACAACGTTACTTTTGATAAAGTATTATTAGTTGACTCTAAGATTGGTCAACCATATTTAACAGGAGCTAGCGTTACTGGTGTTATTGAAAAACAAGGTAAAGCTAAAAAAATCGTTGTATATCGTCACAATGCAAAATCAACACATAAAAGAAAACTTGGACACCGTCAACCATATACACGTGTAAAAATTACAGAAATTAAAGGATAATTAAGAAATGGCACATACGAAAGCCGGTGGTTCGACACGTAACGGTCGTGACTCACACAGTAAAAGACTTGGTGCTAAATTAGGTGACGGACAATTCTGTACAGCTGGTTCAATCATTTACCGTCAAAGAGGTACAAAGATTTTCCCAGGTGTTAATGTTCAACGTGGTGGTGATGATACATTATTTGCATTAATCGACGGATATGTTAAATATGAAACTAGAAGAAACAGAAAGTTTGCTTCAGTATATACAGAAAAACAAAATTAATCTTTTTGATTAATTTATTAAAATCACAGCAGGTAATCAAACCTGCTGTTTTTTACTAAAAATATACAACATCAGAAATATTAGTTATCATTTGTGCGCCATTTTTTATTAATTCGCTATTAGTATCATTCCACTGAATTCCAGGAAAACAAAAAACATTTTTTCCATAATCTGCAAAAGCATATGCTAAGTGAATTAATTTGCTTTCTTCTTTAGTGGAAATTAAAATCATTCTCTTTGAAATACCTGCACAAATTAAATTACGCATTGAGTAATGTTCGCGCTTTACATGATAATCAGATGGGAATTGACTTAAAATAAGTTCATTTGTACCATATTCTCTAGATTCACTTTTAATTCCACTAGCAAGTAGATAAATAATGTTAGATTTATGTTTTTTAAATAAATTAATGACTTCATAATCTAAATCTGTTTGTTGATTTGTAACTAAAGTAGATTTCTTAAAAATCTTTTCGTTCAAATAGCTAATTGTAAACTTACTTATACTTCCATTTATTTCTCCAGTAATATTTAATAATTCCTTTCCTTTGAGTAAATTAATATTTCCTTTATAAAATAATACATAAGGTGGATATTTAAGCTGTAGTAAGTCGTTTGGATAATCACTATCTAAAAAAGTTAAGTATTTTATGTTTGATTTTTCTAATTTTTGTTTGATTTCTTCAAGTAATTTAAAATTTACTAATTCAGCATTTTTAATCTTCTTGAAGATTTCTAAATTATTTCCTTTGCATATTCATGCTCAATATAATAAAAATTCTCTCATATTACCTCATATAAATATGAGTTGATTTAACAAAATGAACTAAATATGAACTTTATTTGTTATTGTTTCCATTATAATGAGCACTTATATATATTAATAATATTAATTAAGATAAAATTTAATGTAGAAAGAAGGTAGTTGTGAAAATAGCTTTTTTTGATGCCAAAGAATATGACATTAAATACTTTAATCAAGAAAACAACGGAAGACATGAAATAGTTTATTTCAAGGAAAACTTAAACATTAATACTGCTAAATTAGCTAAAGGTTTTGATGCTATTTGTGCTTTTGTTAACACATATGGTGATAAATATGTTTTAGATATTTTAGCAAGTTATGGTGTTAAAGTTTGATTACAAAGATCAATGGGATATAACAAAGTTGACTTAGTTAAAGCTCAAGAATTAGGAATTCAAGTATTTAGAATCCCTAACTACTCAGCTGAATCAGTTGCTGAATTTGCTATGGCAACTTTGATGACATTGAACAGAAAATTAGTTACTGCTTCAAGACGTGTTAAAAAATACAATTTCTCATTAAATGGACTTGATGGAATGTGTGTGTATGGTTCAACAATTGGAGTTATTGGTGCTGGAAAAATTGGACAATGTTTTATTAACATTGCCAGAGGAATGGGTGCTAGAGTATTAGTGTTCGACATTTACAGTGAAACAAATAATCCAGATTTAGCTAAAAAAATGGGATTTGAATACGTTACTTTAACAAAATTATTAAAAGAAAGTGATTTTATTTCACTTCATGCTCCTTTATTACCATCAACAAAACACATGATTGACATGGATGCAGTTTCAATTATGAAAAAAGGCGTTATTATTGTTAACACATCTAGAGGTGAATTAATTGACCTCAAAGCAGCTATTAAAGGTCTTAAAAACAATACAATTGCAGGACTTGCTTCTGACGTTCTTGAGCGTGAAGAAGGAAGATTTTATGAAGACGTGTCAACACGTGCTGAAGAAATTCAACAAATGGATCCTGAATGAGCTGAATTAATTAAAATGAAAAATGTTTTAATTACTTCACACCAAGCATTTTTAACAAACGTTGCATTAACTCAAATTGCAAGAATTACCTTAGATAATGCTGATAACGCTGAAAAACAAGATTTTACAAATGCTCTTAGATTATTAGAGAACGGAAGAGTTCAGAACGGATAATTAAAAAATGAATAAAACAAAATATGGAATTTTTGATTTCTTTAAATTTACAAAAAAAAGAAGACAAAACACTCAAGAACCTGCTAATAAGCAAACTTGAATTAAACATGCTTTATCAGAATTTATTGGAACAATCTTTATTAGTATGGGACTTGCTGGTTTAAGTATTTACGTTGGTAATAAACCAATTGAACACTTATTTTTACTCCACAATACAATCGTAGGATTTTTTGCTGGATTTATTGTTGTTGGTTTATGTTTATTTTTCTTCTTAAGATGAAGTTGTGACTTAAACCCAGCCGTAACTTTAACAAGATACTTAAATGGAACTAACACAGGTAGATATGCATTAATGAAATTTGCTATGCAAGTTTTAGGAATGTTTGCTGCTGCAGGAATCATTTATGCTATTGGAATTAATACTTCAACAACAGGAATGCCTAACTCACCAATTTTAGCCGATGTTGCTGCAGGCAAAGCTTTTGATAATGCGAAAAGTGATGATGTGATGGCTGGTTCAACTTGAATTTTCTTCACTGAATTAGTTATGACTGCAATATTATTATTCCCAATTTTTTCACCAAACATTAATGATAAATACCGTGATTTAATGATTATGTTCATCATTTCACTTTCAGTATGAATGGGAATCCTTGGTGGTTCAGCGGCTATTAACCCAGCTCGTGGATTAGCTCAACAACTTCCATACTTATTTAATGCAGCAAGTACTGGTGCGACTGTATCAAATTCATTTATTGGCGGAACAGTAGCAATGACACTTGGTTCAAGTTTAGCTCCAGTATTCTACTTATTCATCCAAGGAGTTACACAAAAATATGTAAATCCTTTCGTAGTATATTGCATTAAATTCAAAAACGACAGAAATAATAATATGACAACAAAATAATAAATTAGGATGTCTAATAAACATCCTTTTTATTTTTAAATTTAATAAAAAAATGCAGCATAAGCTACAATTTATAGTAACAAGTATTTTTCATCAAGAAGGAAGTCAAATAGATTAAGAATTAATATTCCTTCATCAGTATAATGTGTTCTTAAATGTTTAGTTATAATAATTTTTTTGAATGAATCCCTTATTCTTTTGAATGAGTTGGTTTCTTGAACCATTTTTTCCACATTTGAAATTTCTAATGCAACTTGAACATAAACTTTATTTAAAAAGTCATTGCAAACAAAGTCTACTTCTGCATATTTAAGACTTGCATCCCCATCTCCACTATTATTTCTATAATTAATTCTTCCAACATCAACGTTATATCCCCTGATGATTAACTCATTATAAATAATATTTTCTAAGATATGTGACTCATCGTTCTGTCTGAAATTAAGTGCCACATTTCTTATCCCAATATCACCAAAGTAGAACTTATTTTCAGAATTAATAATTTTTCTACCCTTAATGTCAAATAATCTTGCCCTACTAATTAAGAATGAATTTTCTAAATAAATTATATAGTTTGAAATAGTATTGTAATGAACGTTAATGTGTTTACTATTAAAAGTATTTACTATATTATTAGGATTAGTTAAACTACCAATTGATGAAGCTAATATTAAAAAAGTATTATCAAGGATTTCATCACTTCTTATTGAATTTCTTTCTATAACATCTTTTATATATGTGTTATTCAGAATATCAGATAAATATTTTGCTTTATCTCTGATATCTTGATTATTTAATCCAGGGAGTCCGCCATAAGTAATGTATTCATTTCAAGCTTTATTTATATCTGACTTATCATAAATACTTGTAAATTCTTTGAAAGATAAAGGATAAACTTGTATTTGATCACCGCGTCCTCTAAATTCAGTAATTATATCCTTGGATAAAAATTTTGCGTTGCTTCCAGTTACATAAATGTCTACATTTTTGTTATTTAAAAAACTTATTAAAACTTTTTCAAAGTTTTCTACAACTTGGATTTCATCAAGAAGAACATACAACTTTTTGTCTTTTTCAATTTTTTCGCTTATTGCTTTATAAAGATTTTCTTCATTGGACAAGTGTCTGTTATCGTAATCTTCAAATGATATTCTTAATATATTTGATTCTTCCATACCTATTGAAATTAGATACTCATAAAATAGTGTGAAAAGCAAATAAGTCTTTCCTACTCTTCTCATTCCAGTTATTATTTTTATAGCACCATTGTTCATTTTCCTAATTAATTTTTGTAAGTACAAATCTCTTTTTATTTCTATTTCTTTCATCACTTACCTCTCAATATAATTTTAGCATATAATATTTTATATATTGTATTCTAATGCAATTTTTGTGTATATTTACAACTTTTTTTCACTAAATTTTTATATTTTGCTTTTTTAGTGAAATTTTTGTGTATATTTACAACTTTTTTTCACTAAATTTGTATATTTTGCTTTTTCAGTGAAATTTTTGTGTATATTTACAACTTTTTTTCACTAAATTTGTATATTTTACTTTTTTTAGTGAAATTTTTGTGTATATTTACAACTTTTTTTCACTAAATTAGTACCATTAATCGCTATTAGTGAAATTTTTATGCATATTTACAACTTTTTTGCAATATATATCATACAAGAACAAAAGATAAGACATGTTTAAAATCTCTTTTTAAAAGTAAAGGAGTTAACATTAAAATATTGCAAATTTTTATAAATAATTACAAAGCAGATTTTAAATTATTTGATACTGTTATACAACTTTATGGAAATATATGAAAATAAACTAAATAATAAGTTTTCTTATTTAAAATATTTTTAACTTCTAAATTCAAAAAATAGACGTAAATATCTATTTTATAGACCTAAATAATATGTAAATGATTACACACTAACTATAGTATATGAAAATGTATTAAACTTTGCATATATGTTTTAGTATAATTTAAAAACTATCTTGTAAAGGGACTTGATATGTCATCTAATATGATATCTATGTGCAAATATCATCTCTCTATATTATCTAAAATAATGTTTGCAGTGATAGTAATTCTTCACCAATATTATTGGTATGATATTTTTTGTAAGGAGGTAAATCTTGAAATATTCACAAAGTGTATGTGCACTTAATCTACTAAAGTGTGAACAACAAATCGACGATTTAGTCGAAAATGGACTAGAGTATATGCACCTTGATTTTATGGACTTTCATTATACATCAAGCTTTGGTTTAAATATGGAAACTGCTGATTATTTAATCAAAAAATATCCCAAGGTTCAATTTGATGCCCACTGCATGACTAGTGATGTTGAATTATTGCTAAAAAAATTCAATGAAATTAAAATTCAAAGAGTTTCATTCCCGCTTAGACAAGCAAGTGTTGAAAAGTTAGTTAGTTATAGAACTATGTTTTTAGGACAACTTGGTGTTATGGTCGAATCACAAGACGAAATTATGAACTATGTTGACATAATTAAAAATGTTGATTTTATAGTTTTAATGACAATTGATAAAATAGGCGGAACCGGTGTTCAATTAAATCCTCAGTTATTAAGCAGAGTTAAAACTCTTAAACAAATAAATCCTAAATTATTCATAATAAGTGATGGAGGTTTAAGAGAAAATAATGCAAATTTATTCTACGAAGCTAAAGTGGATGTTGCTGTTGGGGGATCAATAATTAATACATATTCAGCAAAAGATAAAGTTGAATTCATGACTTGATGAAACGAGAAATATGGATTATAATGTTTGAAATTTTACTACTGTAAATACAGTTAAATTAACTTTTTGGGTTCTTGCGCTAGTTTTGGTTTTGGTATTTATAGGTGTTCTTATTTGAAGAATATTTTTTGATAAAAATAAGAATAATTTAATTACTAATTCCAAAAATGTTGGTTCAATAGACAAAGAATTTGATAAGTTAATTGATGGTTTGTCAAAAAACAAAGATTTCGAAGTAATATATAACATTTTAATCAAAAATAAGTACGCAAAATTAAATCACTCGTTAATTCCAGCAATTATTATTTATAAAAATAGAGTATTTCTAATTTCAAATATGATAAAAAACTCAATCAGCGATGAATTAATCTTAAATAACAAAGAAATTACTCTAATTCATAATAATAAGAAAAAAGCGATTAAAGAAGTTCAAATGCATTGATACAATGAAATAATTAAGATGCTTAAAAATGATTTTTTACCAAGTGAAAAATTTAAGTTTGAATTTGTAGTATTACTCAAAAATGATATTAAGAAAGTTACAAATGAAACTTCATTTATGGTATCGAACTCAATTGATTTCATAGAAGAAATCGAAAAAAGTTATGATAATTATGATGAATTAAGTTTTAATGATAAGTTAAAATTTGTTGAGAGAATGCAAAAAGAAAACTTGTATAAAATAAAGGCAAGAAGATAATGAAATTATTAATTGCACCATTTATATTTGCATTAGTTGTTGTAATCTCGATTGTATATCGTTTTATAATTTACAATGCATTAATTCAAAATAGTAAAGAGTTAAATTCGAATTTACCTTATACTTCAGCAAAATATGCAAAAAAGGTATTAGATCAAAAGAAATTAATGATTCAATTTGAATTTAACCAAAACTATTTTACTTATGAGTTAAATAAGAAAAAAAGCATAATACATTTTAATGAAAGTATTATTGGTGATTACTCAGTTTATTCTCTAACAATGTCTTATTTACAATGTTATAAATTCATTCTAAGTAAAAATTGAATGAATATTACTCAATACATTATTAAAATTTTATTTCCGATTATTTGGATTAGTATCTTTGTATTATTATTCTTTCAATTTTGGATTATTTCTGCTTGTTTGTTTGCTTTAATCTTGATTATTTCTATGTTAAGTTATAGCTTATTTTATAAAAATAGACGTTTGATAAATGACTCAGTTATGGAACAATTAAAGTATGTTTTAGCAGAAAATGATTTCAAAATTGCATCAAGAATACTTAGAAGAAATTATTTTTATGAAATTAATTTAATCTTTTTCTCTGTTGTGGAACCAGTTAAAGATTTAATTACTTTATTCAATAGATGAGGTAAATAATGAATTTAAGTAAAAATGATAGAGAACGTTATATTAATTTACTTACAACTGTTTACGATGAAGAAATTGCAAAGGTTGAATCTTTAAATGATCAAGAGATTTATGACTTAGTAGTAAAACATCAAGACAAACAAATTAAACAAAATAAAAACCCAAATAAATTTTTTATGTATTATAAAGGTTTACCCGAACCTAAAGAGTATAAACCAACAACTTCGAAAAAATATGGACTAATTATAGTTATTATATTCTTTGTTATGTTTATTATCTTATTTATAATACTAATGTTTTTAGCATTACACAATCATAGTTAGGAGAAAAATGTCAAAATTATTTAATGAAGAAATGCTCGAATTCAACAATATCAAAGACTGAAAAGAATGTGTTAATCGTGGTGTTGAACTTTTAGTAAAAAACAAATATGCAACTAAAGAACTTGCTGATGCAATATTCAAATCAACTGAACAATTCGGTGCTTATTATGTACTTGAACACGGTTTAGCTTTACTACATGCAGCACCTGGACCATATTCGTTAAAAAATGGTGCTTCAGTTATGGTACTTGATGATTTTGTTCAATTCAACAATCAAGAAGATAAATATGCGAAAGTTATTATTACTCTTTGTGCAGTAGATTCGCACTCACACTTAGATATTCTTCAAGAATTTGCACATTATTTTACAAATGAAGAATTCAAAAAACAACTTTACGAAGCAAAAAATATTGATGAAGTTAAATCTTTAATTCAAAAATTTAAATAAGGAGAAATTATGGTTATTCAAACAGTATGTGGATCAGGACTTGGATCAAGTCTTTTAGTGGAAATGAATGTTAAAAGTGTTTTAGGAGCATTAAAAGTTCCTTATGAAAAAGTTGAGCATACAAACATTAGCTCATTTACTGGTGTAGGGGTTGATTATGTTGTTGTCGGAGCTGATGTTGCTCCAGTATTAAACTTCCCTGAAGAGAAAAAAATTGTTTTATTAAATATTCTTTCTAAACAAGAACTAGAAGAAAAACTTAGAAAAGTTCTTGGTTTATAATTAATTAAGCAAACCTATTTTAACAATCGAAACTTATTTTCTGGTTGATAAGAGTATGGTTTAGGCTGCTTGTTAAAATTTAAACCAGTTAGAAAAACATAAGAGGAGAAAAATGACTTTCTTACTAGAATTTATTAAGGCATTTGCTGCTACTCCTGCCTTTTTAGTAGGGATTTTCACCTTGATTGGGTGTTTAGCTTTACGTAAAAAAGCATCAGAAACAGTAGTGTCAGTATTCAAAGTTATTGTTGGATTCCTTATTTTAGGTGGTGGAGCTGCTGTGTTGCAAGGTTCTCTCAATGCCTTTCAACCAGTATTCCAAGAAACATATAAATTAAATGGAATCATCCCAAATAACGATGCTTTTGCTGGTCTTTTAACAAAAGTTTCAGCAATTAGTACAGTGGGTTCATTAATCATGATCGTTGGTATGATCTTGAACTTAATTCTTGCTGTATTCTCAAGATTTAAATACGTTTACTTATCAGGACACGTATTGTTCTATACTTCATTAATGCTTGCTGCAGTATTTATTACTTTAGGATTTGACCCTGCAAATAGTACAGGTGATTTCTTCATGGTATTATTCTCTGGAGCTGCTTTAATGGGTTCATACATGATCATCTCACCTGCTGTTCAACAAAGACACATGAGAATGATTGTGGGTTCAGACGAAATTGGTCTTGGACACACTGGAGGATTCGGATACGCAATCAGTGGATACATTGGTGAAGGTATCGGAAAATTAAGAAGAGGTAAAGTTACTTCAACAGAAAGTATTAACTTCCCTAAATCATTATACTTCTTCAGAAATACATTAGTATCACTTACAATTACAATTTTAGTATTCTACATGGTAGCATTTATTCCTGGTGGAATTTTATACCAAATGGGTAGAATTCCTCAAGACTTAAATGAAAAAGGCGAAGTTACAAACGCTGCATACAAAGTTCTTAGCAATGGAAGCTGAGTAATCACAATGTTTGTTCAAGCCTTTACTTTCACAGCTGGTGTTGAAATTATGCTTTCAGGAGTTAGATTATTTATTGGTGAATTAATCCCAACATTTAAAGCTATTTCTGACAAATTAATTAAAAATGCTAAAGCTGCTGTAGACTGTCCTGTTGTATTCCCATATGCACCAAACGCAGTATTAATTGGATTTATTTCAAGCTTTATTGCTGGTATTGTAGGAATGGGAATTACTATTGGTCTTAAATTAGGTGGAGCACTTACGGTTGTTATTTTACCTGGTATTGTTCCTCACTTCTTCCTTGGGGCAACTTCAGGAGTATTTGGAAACGTTAGAGGTGGAATTCTTGGAGCTATTGTTGGTCCATTTGTTCATGGTTTAATCATTACTCTTGTTCCAGCGATCTTCATTTGAGGACACTGAGTTCCTGCTTCATCAGAAGCTCTTGGTGCTCTAGCAAAAGGTGAAAAATCACTTGAAGCAATTAACTGAGGAGACACTGACTACATCATCGGAGCTATCCCTGGATTATTTGGATTAATTAACAAATATGTAGGATTGGCAATTCCATTTGTAATCTACTTAGGATTATTAATTGATGGTATTATTGCTAAAATTGTTAAGAAAAACAAAAATTCTAAACAAGCTCCAGTAGCTGCTTAATAATTTTTACAAGTGACGCCAATAGGTGTCACTTTTCTTTTGAATTAATTAAAATCATACTTCACAAAAATGAAATTAATTTGACTTGTTCGCTTTCTTATTTCAAAAAAATACAATTATTTGAAATAAGAAAGTATTTTTTCTTCATTTATTTCAAATAATTAGATTTTTTTGAAATAAGATGCTATAATTTGAACACTAATTTCAAGAAAGGAAATCGAATGATAAATAATAGAGCAGGTCAATTAATAAAACAATTATCAGGTGATAGTGCATACTACTCTTTTTCTCCAACTAAATTATGTACAAATTTGGAAATTGCTTTTGATGAAGAAATTGATGATTTAAGAATAAAAGCTCATAAAAGTTTAGCCATTCTAGATGATAGATCCACAAGAATTCCAAATATTGATTTATTTATGTCGATGTATGTTCAAAAAGAAGCACTTTTATCATCACAAATCGAAGGAACTCAAGCAACACTTGAGAATATTTTTGATCCCAATGTTGATAAGAATATAAATATAGATGTCGAAGAAGTAATTAATTATGTTAAAGCAACGAAATATGCATTGAATAAGTTAAAAGAATTACCACTTTGCAATAGATTGCTTTTAGAGACACATAAAGTTCTTCTTTCTGGCCTAAGAGGTAAAGAGAAGAATCCTGGTGAACTTAGAAGAAGTCAAAATTGAATTGGTGGTTATGGTTCTAATTTAAGAACAGCTAGTTATATTCCGCCAGATGTTGAAACAATGAAAGACTGTCTTTCAGATTTAGAAAAATTTATTAATGAAGAAAATAAAATGGATGAATTGATTAAAACTGCATTAATTCATTATCAATTTGAAACAATACACCCATTTTTAGATGGTAATGGAAGAATTGGTAGATTATTAATAATTCTTTATCTTTTAAATAAAAATATCATTAGCACGCCAACTCTATATATTTCTTATTATCTAAAATTAAATAGAATTGAATACTATGATAGAATGAGCGAGATAAGAAAAAGTGGAAATTATGAACAATGAATTAAATTCTTTTTAAAAGCAATTATTATAAGTTGTGAATCAGCTTTAGAAACAAGTGACAAACTAATTAAATTAAATGAAACAAATAAAAGTAAAATAGATGGACTCATCTTAAACAAAGGTTCTAAAAATAATTTACACAAACTACTTTCGTATATTGAAGCACATCCAATAATTGAGATTAAAAATACTTCTTTAGATCTTGATTTATCTTATAATACAGTTAATTCAATGATAAATAAATTTATTGAATTAGGAATTTTAGTACAAAATAATGATAGTGAAAGATACAAGACTTTTTGTTATAAAGAATATATTGATTTATTAAAAGATGGGACTGAAATTTAGAGTAATAAAAAATATTTTAGAGTTTAATATAGTTTTATATTTTTTGTAATAAAGCAAAATGATGTGGTGCAAAATGATTTAAGTGATATTTTTTATATTATATAGTCTTTGTTGCATATAAATTTATTAAAAATAATTAAATTAATCTATAATTCTTATAATTATGTTAAATAAAGAAAAATCAACAAGAAATAAAACCATTGATTTTAGTCTTGATAAACTTCAAAATGAGCTTAAGAAAGTTAAAAACATAAATGATGATTTAACTAACTTGGACAATATTATTAATTCTACAATCAATGGTGACACTTTTTCTATACTAGAAAAATTACCAAAAAACACAATTGATTTATGTATTATTGATCCACCATATAATATTTCTAAGAAATTTAATGATTTAAGTTTTAATAGAATGAAAGATGATAATTACGTTGAATACACAAAAAAATGAATAAACTTAATTTATCCGTTACTTAAAGAAACTGCAACTGTATATGTTTGTTGTGATTGAAAGACAAGCATGATAATAGCACCAATTTTAGCTGAGAAGTTTTTTATTCAAAATAGGATAACTTGAGAAAGAGAAAAAGGTAGAGGTTCAAAAAATAATTATAAAAATAGTATGGAAGATATTTATTTTTTAACTAAAACTAAAGATTTTCATTTTGATGTAAACAGTATCATGCATAGAAAAAAGGTTATTGCTCCTTACAAGGAAAATGGTAAACCAAAAGATTGAAATCAGACTGAAATTGGTAATTTTAGAAATACTTACCCTTCAAATATTTGGACTGATATTTCAATTCCTTATTGATCTATGCCTGAAAATACAGCGCACCCAACGCAAAAACCTGAAAAATTGATTGCTAAATTAATTTTAGCTTCATCAAAGGAAAATGATCTTATTTTAGACCCATTTTTAGGTTCAGGAACCACTTCAGTTGTTGCTAAAAAATTAAATAGAAAATATATTGGAATTGAATTAGACCCTCAATTTTGCGCTTGATCTGAATATAGATTAAGAAGAGCTGAAGAAGATAAAAGTATTCAAGGTTATACAGACGGAGTTTTTTGACCACGTAATTCTTTAAATGTTATAAAAAAATTAAAAAAATAGTGCATTTATAAAAATGCACTTTATTTTAAAATTTTCACCATGCTTTTTTCTGCAATGTTCTTTGAGAAATGAAAGTTTTGTAAAAAGATTCATTTACCAAAATACCTAAATAAGTAAAATAACTGTAAAAACTTATAAAAACTGAAATATATAAAAATATTCCTAATGGTCCATATTTTTCATACTTAAAAGTTGTGTTGAGCGAACCAAAGATTAAGACTAATATTCAAGTTGGTATTGTAGCCAATAATGAACCTGAATAAACTTGAGAAATTTTTAACTTAAATGAGGGTACAAATTTATAAAGAAGAATAAAACCAATGTATAAAAATAATAAGGATGTTATCTCAAAAAGAATAAAGGCCTCTCACTTTTTATACTCTGGATCATCGTTAAAAGTAATGAATAAAGAATTTAGTAGTTTAAGTATGATAACTCAAATTGAAATATAAAGAGAAATTAAGATAACAATTAATAAACCTTTAAATCTATTTCCTAAAAAATTTCCCAAAAATTTGTGTCCATAAATATAGTTATAAGAAGTAATCATCTTACCATATCCAGCACTACTTAATCATAAACAGGACAATGAAAGAACTGCTAATGGAATGTAACTTCAATAACTATCAAAATTGCTTGGTAAAAAATCTATAACACTTAAAATACCAGGAATTAAATTTGAAAGAATGTCTTGATAGAAGAATTTATTAAATGAAATATGTCATGAAAATAATGAAAGAATAAAGTAAACAATAATGACAATAGGAACAAATGAAAGCAAGAAGTAAAAACAAGACGAAAGAGGAATAAATTGAAACTCTTTTGATGAAAACTTAAAATAAGCTCGATTAATAATAATTTCTCTTTTTTGTTTATTTCTGTGCATTGTTCTGAACATTGTGACAAATAAAATAATTTTAATGATAAACTTACAAATTATTTCATATATATTTACTTTTCACCTTGGTGGTCAAATTATGTTGTGGTTAAATTTTTCTTTTTTAACTTCTCTACTTAAGTTTCTTGTAAAATCGCAGTTATTTTTTAAATAATTTTTATAAATTGAATTTTTCTTGAAGAATTTTCTTAGTAACTTCATCAGCTAAAGTTGGAGAAATTTGACCATCAGTTTTTTTCATAGCTAAACCAAGAATCATTTTTAAAACTCTTTCAGGACGACTAGGGTATTCTTGAACAATACTTTCATTTTGATTTATTAGTTCTGAAATAATTTGATTTATCAAATTTAAGTCACTAATTTGTTTAAGTTTATGCAATTCTAGTAAATTATTAACATCACCATCAAAATTTTGTAAAAGTGGAATAAGTTTTTTAATTGATTTACCTGAAATAATTTCTTTATCTAATAATTCAATTGACTTAGTTATATCTTCAGGTTTGATGTTAAGTTCATAAGCATTTATAGATTTGGAGTTTGCTAATGAAACTACTTCAGCAAAGAAAATCTTTGCCAATTTTGTTTTATCTGGATAACCGATACTATCAAAATAGTCTGCAAGATTTAAGTCATTATTTAAGCTTTGAATGTAAATGTCTTGAATTTCATAAGATTTATAACGTTTAAATCTTTCGACTGGAAGTTCTGGAAGAATTACTGAATCAATTAAATTTTGAGATATTTTAATAAAAGGAATATTTGGCTCAGGGAAGTATTTATAATCAGTTTGTCCTGTTTTGACTCTCATTGTAATCGTCGAATTGCTTTGATCATCAAAACGCTTAGTTTGTTGGAGAATTTTTTCATTTTTAAATAATTTTTTAGCTTGATCAACAATTTCAAATTCGATTGCTTTTTTAATATTGTTAAGCGAGTTCATGTTTTTAATTTCAACTTTAGTACCAAATTCACTAACACCTTTAGGTTTTAATGAAATGTTAATATCAGCTCTCAATGAACCTTGCTCGAGTTTAGCGTCGCTTATTTTAAGGGCTAAAGCAGTTTTTCTTATAGCATCTACGTATGCAGTCGCTTCTTCAGCTGAGCTCATAACAGGATTTGAAACTATTTCGATAAGTGGAACTCCAGCACGATTGTAATCAAGTTTAGTTCCATTTTCATCGTGATGCTGTCTTGCAGTATCTTCTTCAAGGTGAATTCTTTCGATTGATACTTGCTTAATTTCTCCGTTATTGAAAATTACGTCAATAACACCATTTTTCCCAATTGGTCTATAAAATTGAGTGATTTGAAATCCTTTTGGTAAATCTGGATAAAAGTAATTTTTTCTATCAAAATGCATTTCACTATCAATTTCCATTTTAAGAGCTTTAGCTAAAGCAATTGCATATTTAACAGCTTGCTTATTAATTAATGGTAAAGTTCCTGGGTAAGCTAAATCAATTTGATTAACTGTTGTGTTAGGTTCTGCATCGAAGATATTTTTTGCTGGAGAAAACATTTTTGTTTTAGTGTCTAATTCAACATGAATTTCAACACCAATAACTACATCAAAATAATTATTTCAGTTCATTATTTTCCTCCTAAAATTTCTTCAAATCAAAGTGAAATTGAAAGTAATTTTTCATCACTATAAATTTCAGAGTCAAGCGCAATATTAAACGGTAAATTATCTTTTTTACCTAAAGGTAGTGTAATCGAAGGGTTTCCAACTAAGTTTGAACCAGTTAAAATATATTCCATTAAATCATAGTTTTTATTTTTAGAAAAATCAATAAATGGTGCCACTGCAGCACTTGCTGGATAGATTAAAACATCAGAATTTTTGTGTAAATTTGTTAAATAATCTTTAATAACTCTTCTAACTTTTTGAGCTTTCTTAAATATTTCGTCTTGGTTTTTGCTGTATAAATAGTAGCTTCCGAGTGTTAGTCTTCTTTGAACCATTTTACCAAAGCCGCTTGTTCTGGTATTTGTCATGATTTCTTGTCAGTTATCACCAGTTTTTCTTTCACCAAATGCAATACCATTTAAATTTGCTAAATTAGCTGAAGCTTCTGAGTAACTTACAATATCATAAACAGGTTTTATGTTTCTTAAAATTGTTAAATCTGGTTTGATTTTCTTAACATTTACACCATTTTTAACTAGTTTTTCTATTAATTTATTGTATGAATCCAAAACATAATCTTCTAAAAATTCATCTAAATCTAAAGCAATTACATTTTTAGGTTTAGTCATGTTTAATTGTTGCATTTTAACTTCAACACTGGTCATATCTTTGTTGTCGACACCGAAAGTTGCTTTGGAAACTTCAAAAATATCATTAACATTGTGAGCAAAAAATGCAACTGTGTCTAATGATGAACAGTAAGCAAACATCCCATAACGAGAAATTGCTCCATAAGATGGTTTAAAACCTACTTTACCATTGTATGAAGCAGGTAGTCTTACACTATCACCAGTGTCACTAGCAAGAGCAAATGAAATGTTTTCTGTTAAAGTTGCAATAGAACCTGATGATGAACCACCACTTAATCTCTCAGGATCAATTGGATTTTTAACTAATCCAAATCCAGAATATGTCCCAGTACCACCAAGAGCTAACTCATCAGAGTGTACTTTAGCAACCGGAACTGCACCGGCATTTAATAGTTTTTGTACAACTTGAGCATTATAATGAGGTTGAAAATTTTCTAAAATTTTACTTGAAGCATTTGTTGTTGCGTCATCTGTAGCAAAAACGTTTTTTATTGTGAAAACTGCATTTGATAAAGAACCGTTTTGATTTAAATTTTTCATTTGATCATAAACATATGCAACTGCATTGTTTTTATCACTATTTAATTCCTTTTTAGCCTTTTCAAAATTACCTAAAACTTTTATACTCATTATTTAACCACCTTTTTAGTAGTAATAAAATCTTGGTCAGACTCGGATGCATTAGCTAAAATGTGTTCTTTTTTGATTGCTCACGAAGTATCTTCAATATCTTCTCTAAAAAAATCTATTTGATAATTCTCATTAATATGTGTCATTGGCTTAATATTTTCAGTGTTAATTAAACTCATCATATGAATGTGTTTTTGTAATACTTCTCAATCTTTTAAAATTTCTTCGACAACATCCTCAGTTGGTTTAAGCATTATACTTTCAGCAATTTTATACAATTCTTCTTTTGTGATATATTTGTTCATTTCTTCCTTTCATTACTATCAATTAGGTTCTTTAAGATATTCATGCTCATTTAGATATTCAAATTTACCTGTCATATTTTTGAATTTGATTGAATAAGCGTGTAACATTAAACGGTTGAATTTTCTACCACCATATTTATGATCGCCATAAATTGGGTATCCTAAATAAGATAAAGTAGCTCTTATTTGATGCTTTCTGCCGGTGATTATTTTTGCGAATTTTCTATCTTTGATCATAAATAATTTAGTAGTAAATTTTTTAGAGTTATCTACAAAATCCTTACTTATTTTCATTTTTTGTTTTGTGTTGTCATGATAAATATAACCCTCAACAGTTAAATTATCATTATTAAAATCACTTTTGAAAATATATGTTTTTTCAATATTTTTTATATTTTCATTCAAATATTGAAGTGTTTCGTAGTTTTTTGCATATAGCATAATTCCGCTAGTTTCTTTATCTAATCTTCCAACATGACTAGGAACAAAGCTGTCAACTTTTTTGAATTTTAAGTAAGATAAAACTTGTTCATCGATACAGTTTTCTTCACTGTGAATAGCTATTTTTTCTGGTTTATGAATTAATAAAATATTTTCATCCTCATAGATAGGATGAAAAAGAATTTTAATGTTTTTATTAATTTTTGATTCACTATTTTTTAAGTCTGAAAGTCCATATACTTCCACTAGATCATTTTCTTGAATAACATGATTTTTATTGATGTTTCTAATTCCATTAATTTTAATATCTTTTTGGCGGAAAACTCTTTCAATTCTGCTTACAGGAACATTATCGAAGTATTTGACTAAAAGTTTAAATGCAGTTCTTCCTTGATCATTTTTTGTAGTATTAAATTTTGTATATTCCATTAAAACTCTTCTCTTTGACTTTCAAATAAGTCATATTCAGTAGCATTTTCTTCAGTACCCTCAACAAAATTAAATTCAGTTAGTTTAGGTAATTCAGAAAGAGATTTAATTCTAAAATAATCGTAAAACTTGTTTGTTACACCATAAAGAACTGGATGACCAACTGTAGGTGAGATACCAACTTCTTCAACAACGCCTTTAGCTAATAGGGTATTTAGAACTTGGTCAGATGAAACTCCACGAATGCTTGCTATTTGACCTCTAGTAATTGGTTGTTTATAAGCTATTATCCCAGCAACTTCAATAGCAGCGTTTGAAAGTTTTTGTTTTCTAATCACATTAACAATTTTTGAAATATATTCTTTGACACTCTCGCGAGTTGCTAATTTATAAATCTCATTAAACTCAACTACTTTAAGCCCTCTGTTTGACTCATTGTATTTTTTAATAAAATCATTAATTACTTTTTTAGCTTCAATAATATTATTTAGTGAGAAAAGTTCTCTAATTTGTTCAAGAGTTAATCCTTCATCACCTTGAACATATAATGCAGCTTCTAAAATATTATCTTTCATATTCTGGTCCTCGTTTGAATCTTAATTCAGCAAATTGTTCATCTTGTTCTATAATGATAATTTGTCTTCTAGCCATATCTAAAAGTGCTAAAAGCGTAATCACGAAATGATTTAATGATGGTAAGTTAAATATTTGATCAAAAGTTACATTCTCATAATTATCAAAAATGTTTTTTATGTAACCTTCTTGATCTTTTGGTGTTAATTTAAAAGTATCTAATTTGGCTAGTGCAAGTTTTTGAGCAAATCTGCGTTCAAACATTTTTCTAAGTATCATAATCAATTTAACCGGGTTAGAAGTACCATCAAGTTTTGAATTATCTTTTTCTAAAATAAATTGATCTAAGTTACTCATCTCTTTAATAAAAATATCATCGCGTAATTCTTCTTTTTCTTTAAGTGTTTTACTTACTTCTTTGAATTGTTTATATTCTAAAATTTGTTGTAGAAGGTTGCTTTTTTCAATTTCAACTTCTTCTTTTTCCTCTGGACTATTTAATAACAATTTAGATTTGAGTTGAATTAAAGTAGCGGCCATAACCAAATATTCAGATGCTATATTAATATCTGAATCTTTTAAGTTGTTGATTATTTGCAAATACTGCGTTGCTAATTCAGCCATATTGATTTCAAAAACACTTATTTTTTTATCTTGCACTAAAGATAATAAAAGGTCAAGTGGTCCATCAAAATCATCTAGTTTTATATCAAAATTATCCATTGTTTAACCCAGATAATACGATTTCTCTAACTCTTTTTCCTACAGCAGCTGAATCTTGTGTTATAACAGCATTAGCCTTAATTAAAGAGTGAATCTTAATTTTAATTGTTAATCTACCTTTTCTTTTTTTATCAAATGCTTGTTCACTATTAACAATAGTAATAGGTAAAATTGGTAAATATTTCATAGCAGCAATTTTAAATGCACCTGATTTGAATTCTCCTATTTCATTAGGATTAGCAACTCTGGTACCTTCAGGGAAAATAACTCCATAAGTTGAAATTCTTTTTACATATTCACCAAATTCTTGAAGAGTTTTATAAGACTCTCTGAAATTTTCTCTATCAATTGAAAAAGTATCAAGTAAACTAAGTCCATTTCTAACTAAACGTTTTTTGAGTAATTCTTTTTTAGCGATAAAGGTTGGCATTTTGTGTGCTTCTTCACCTTTTTCTTTATTTAATTCAAAAAGTTTCATTAAAACAACTGAATCAATATTTGATTTGTGATTTGGTGTCAAGATAACTCCACCAGTGCTTGGTAGATTCTCCATTCCAGTAATTTCAACATCAATTCTTAAAAGTTTTAGCATTTTTTTACTGTATTTAATCATTCTGTCAAGCCTTACTTGTTGACTTGCTAATTCAGGAGTTTTACGGTATTTTCTTGCTAAAGAATTTATTCTGTGAAATCTCATCAATCATACAGGACCAAAAACAATTTTCTTTAATGTGATTAAATTCATATTATCCTTTCTTGATTACAAAAGCAACTAAATTATCACCATCATCACTTGTGCTAATGTAAAAATTTTCATGCATATATGCAGAATTTTCTTTTGTGATATTAATTTTATTAAAAGTTGAATAATTATTATCAGCTTTATATATAGCTTCTTTTATGGATCAGTGAACTGCTACATATTTTATTTTTTTTCTTATTTCAACTATTTTTTGATATTCATCTAATTCTTGCTCAGTTAAAATTCGTTTAGCAAACTTATCATAATTATCAATAAAACGTGAAATTTTTACAATATCAACACCAATCATATTATTTTGTTATTGTTAAAGTAATTTTATAGTCACCAATTTTAGAATCTAAATCTTCTTTTTTTCCACTTAAAATATATTTAAATTCAATGATATCTTCGCTTTGATTTCTTATAATATCAAAATCAGTTAAGTATGTTCATATATCAAAATTTGAAACTGGTGAATTTGGTGAAGCTTGAACATTAAAGACATTTAAAACTCATTGGTTTTTAATTAAATTTAATGTTGTAGCACCAGCAAAAATATTTATTTCATTTTCATTAAACTCAATTCTGTTTGAAATTCCTTGAGATGGTTCGATAAATGTGTAAGCTTCAAAACCAAAATCGTCATCTTTCTCAACTGAAGTGCTAAAATCAGTAATTAATTCATCAGAATTAACTGGTTTAGCAACAGATAAAAATTTTATTTTCATTTTGATAACCTTTCTTTAATTTTGTCTTCACCAAATAAATAAATAGCTTTAGCTAATTCAGGACCATGTTCAGAAAAAGTTGATGCAAGTCTTATAGGCATAAATAATTTTTTACCTTTTACATTGCAAATTTCTTGAGTTTTATTAATTGCTTTTTGAATTTCGTC
The DNA here is from genome assembly GCF_007858495.1 of Mycoplasma anserisalpingitidis. Classification (NCBI taxonomy): domain Bacteria; kingdom Bacillati; phylum Mycoplasmatota; class Mollicutes; order Mycoplasmatales; family Mycoplasmataceae; genus Mycoplasma; species Mycoplasma anserisalpingitidis. Next base: position 905,038 of record NZ_CP041663.1, read on the forward strand.
TACATTAAAATTAGAATTGTTGAATAACTCAGTGAAAGTATTTATTACTTTTAATTCGTCTTCAGTGAATTGAAATTCAAAATCTGAAATTGGGTTCTTGTACATTTCTAAACTTTCATTCAATCCATTTATGCAGTATGCATTTTGTTTATATGTATCAATGAATAAATCAATTCATTCTTGGTTAAATTCATTGATTTCAGAACTCATAAGTGATTTTAATACAGAGTTATCTGCTTCTTTGATATATTGTTTTGAGAATCATTGCATTTTTTGAATGTCAAATTTTGAAGGAGATTTGCTTAATCTGTTTGGATCAAATTTAGCAATAATTTCTTCTTTAGTCATTTTTTCAGATGCATCTGCACTTGTTCAACCTAAAAGTGCTAAGAAGTTAAATACTGCGTGTGATCAGTATCCTTCGTTTTTATAATCTTCAATAAATTGTTTCAAGCTTAAATCACGTTTAGAAAGTTTTTGACCTTCCATATTTGTAATTATAGTCATGTGTCCGAAACTTGGTGCTTCTCAATTTAACATTTTATAAATCGCAAGTTGTTTTGGTGTGTTACCAATATGTTCTTCTCCACGTAATACATGTGTAATTTCCATATCGTGATCATCAACCACTACAGCAAAATTGTATGTTGGATAACCATCAGATTTAAAAATAACTCAGTCAGATAAATCACTTGAATTAAAACTAATTGGTCCTCTAACAATATCTTCTCAAGAATATTCGACATTTTCTGGCATAGCAAGTCTAATTGAATATTCGCCAGCAGCATCTCTTTTTTGTTTTTCTTGTTCTGAAATTTTTAATCAATCTCTGTTGTATCTAAATGAAGGGATTCCTTTAGCATCACTTTCGGCTTTTTGTTGTTCAAGTTCTTCTGTTGTATCATAAGCTTTATAAGCTAAATTTTGTTTAAGTAAAATATCCGCTACTTCTCTATAACGGTCTAATTTTTCACTTTGACGATATTTTCCATATTTTTCATTTGGTTTAAGCGGAGATTCATCAGGAATAATTCCCAATCACTCTAAATTTTTAAGTTGACTTTCTTCACCACCAACAACATTACGTTTAACGTCTGTATCTTCAAGTCTAAAAATGAAATCACCATTAAAATGTTTTGCATAAAGATAGCAGAAAAGTGCTGTTCTAGCTCCACCAATGTGTAAATATCCAGTTGGACTTGGTGCATATCTTGTTCTAATTTTTTTCATAATTTTGTTCCTAAACTACTCTTTATTAATAAGTTTTTAAATTATATAAAATTTTGTACATTATTTTACCTTTTATAAAAGCAAAAAGTCAGCGCTTTGCTGACTAATTTATATATTATTCTTCAGTAATTGTTGGTTCATCTTCATTAGCTGAACTACTTGATTGTTGTGATGCGTAGTTAGCAAAATTTTTCATGACATTTTCAATTTGATCTAATTTTTCTTTTAATTGTGCAATGTCTTTTTTCTCAATTAATTCCTTAAGTTCTTTAACCATTTTTTCAGATTCTTCTTTAGCTTTTGAATCCATCTTGTCGCCTTGTTCTTGGTTCGCTTTTTCAATTTGATTTACTAAAGCTTCAGCTCTAACTATTGTTTCAACTTCTTCTTTACGTTTACTATCTTTTTCTTTATTTTCTTCTGCTTCTTTAACCATTCTGTCAATTTCTTCTTCAGACAATTTTGATGAGTTTTCAATTTTAATTGATTGAGCTTCATTAGTTTTCATATTTTTGGCTGTTACAGTTGTAATACCGTTAACGTCAATTGAGAAACTAACTTCAATTTGAGGAACTCCACGAGGAGCTGGTTCGATTCCTGAAAGATTAAATTGACCAAGTCTTTTATTATCACTAGCCATTTGTCTTTCACCTTGAACAACCATGATTGTAACTTCTGTTTGATTATCTGCAGCTGTTGAGAAAATTTGTGATTTAGTAACTGGGATAGTTGTATTTCTTGGGATTAATGGTGTACTAATTCCACCTAAAGTTTCAATTCCTAATGTTAATGGAGTTACGTCAAGTAAAAGAATATCTTGGACATCTCCAGCAAGAACTCCACCTTGAATTGCAGCTCCAATAGCAACAACTTCATCAGGGTTGATTGAACGGTTAGGAGCTTTTCCTAAAGTTCTTTGTACCATATCTTGAACAGCAGGGATTCTTGTTGAACCACCAACAAGTAAAACTTCATCAAGTTCACTAGCAGTAATGTTCGCTTCTTTTAAAGCGTCTTCAATAGGTTTTCTTGTTTTGTCAACAAGATAAGATGTCATAGATTCGAATTCACTTCTTTTAAGTTCTAAATCAACGTTAACTGGTCCATTAGAAGTAACTGTTAAGAAAGGTAAATTGATGCTTGCGACTGATTGATTAGATAAATCAATTTTTGCTTTTTCAGCAGCTTCTTTAAGTCTTGCAAGAGCCATTTTATCTGTTGAAGGATCATAGTTGTGTTGAGATTTAATTTTTTCAATTAATCATTTTACAATTTCATTATCTCAGTCATCACCTCCAAGGTGGTTGTTTCCGCTTGTTGATAATACTTCAAATGTTCCAGATTCTAGTTCAAGAACTGAAACGTCAAAAGTACCACCACCTAAGTCATAAACAAGAACTTTCATAGATTTATCTGTTTTGTTTAATCCAAATGCAAGTGCAGCAGCAGTAGGTTCGTTAATAATTCTTTCTACTTGAAGACCAGCGATTTTACCTGCAATTTTTGTAGCTTCACGTTGAGCGTTATCGAAGTAAGCTGGAACTGTAATAACAGCTTTTGAAACTTTTTGTCCAAGTTTTTTTTCAGCATAATCTTTCATGTAAGATAAAATCATTGCTGAAATTTCTTCTGGTTTATATTCTTTATTATTTACATTAACTGTTTTACTTGTTCCAATCAATCTTTTGATTGATGCAACGGTATTTGGGTTAGTTTCGATTTGTCTTTTTGCTACTTCACCAACGATGATTTCATCATTTTTAAAACTTACAACTGATGGAGTAGTTCTTTTACCATTTGGGTTTTCTAAAACAACTGGATTAGTTCCATCCATATATGAAACAACTGAGTTTGTTGTTCCTAAGTCAATTCCTAAAATAATTTCTTTTTTCATGTTATCTCCTTTAGATAATAATATTTTAACACATTTTTAGCAATCTCAAATATTAATTGCTAATTTTTTTATATAAGGTTACAACAGCTGGTTTTATGACTCTACTGTTTAATTTAAAACCATAACTATTTAGTTTAGCTATGCTATTATTTTCATGTTCGTCACTTTCAATAAAGTCTATAGCATAGTGAAATTCAGGATTAAATTCTTCATTTATATTTGGAATAATAAGTTCTATATTATGACTATTTAAAGTATTTATGAATTGATTTTCTATCATCTTAAATCCATATATAAAGTTTTTTAACACTTGATTATCAGTGTTTTCTGTTGCTTTAATTGCTAAAATGAAATTGTTAAATGGACTTATAAAATCTTCAACAAAACTTTGAAGTGCAAAATCTTTAATTTTTTGTTTTTCTTCTTTTAATTTTTCATCATTTTCTTCTTTTTTTCTTTTTAATTCCAGATCTGCCTTAGCGCTCATTTCTTGAACTTTAGACATAAATGCTTCACGTGAAGCGATAATTTCTTTATCTTTTTGTTCAATTTGTTCTTGAAGAGATTTGTTAATTTCACTTAGTTTTAAAGCTCTCATATTAAGATTGATTAAGTCTTCTTCAATTTTTTTAAGCATATTTTGAGATTTTGTTAATTTTACATCGCAGATTTTAACTAAAGCATTCTTTCCAGCGAAATTTTCATCTCTATAAGATTTAGGGAATGTTAATTTAACTTCTAGATTAGGAAATGATTTTCTATTTATTAAATAAGAATCAAAATTTTCTAAATATTCATTTTTCCCAATTGTTATTTTTGTAGTTTTTGTATATTCAGGAATTTCAACACCATCAATAAAAAGAGTGAAGTTACCTTCTAAAATATCATTTGTTTGAATTTTTTGCATTTTTTTCATAATTATTTATCTCCATTTCTTTTACGTAATAATTCTTCAAGAATATGTATTACAGCTCTCATTTGAGTAAAATCACTAACTGTTGAACCAACAACACTAACTTCACGAATAGGACTTTCACAGTCAATTCGTTTTGAAATATATGTACCAGAACTTGAAACAGAAATTTTTAATCTTTCTTCTGATTCTGATTCTTTTTCAATAAACTCTCAAATTGAGTGATTTTCAATAACATTCAACATTTCATTTAGATCAACTCTTGATATGTTATCACTTAGTATAATGTTTTGTTTTCCATATATATTATTTTTAAAATCGGTTTTAATCATAAAAATATCTGTAACGAAACTTTGAATCAATTCTTCATAATTTTTGACTGCTTGAGCCAAAATATCTTTAAGTGCATAAGTTCGTTTTGGTAATTCGTAAATTGGTGAATCAATAAGACGTTCGTTAAATAATCTAACTGCAATTCTTAAATCATCCATTAAATTTTTGCTTGTATCCAAAGTTATAAATTTTGAAAACACTTCACCAGTAGAAATAACCAAAACAATTGTTGCGCTATTATTGCTAATCGGAACAAATTGAATTGTTTTTAATAAAGCTCTTGAATTATCAGAGCCAGTTACTAATGTTAAACCAGTTGATTCACTTATAATTTGGGCAGCATCTTCTACAGTTTTATCAATATTAACGTTTCTTTTATTAAAAAGTTGTTTTAACTTTTTAATCATTTTATCTTCTTCACTTAAACTTAGATATTTAGCATAATATTCAAGACCTTTAATGGTAGGAATCCTTCCTGAACTCACATGAGCCTTTTCTAAAAATCCTAATTGTTCAAGTTCATTCATCAAATATCTTACTTTTGCACTTGAGAAATCTACACAACCTCTTTCTAATATTAAATTAGAACTAACAGGTTGAGAATTTTCAATATAAATTTCTACTGTGTGCTTTAAAATTTCTTCATGTTGGTTCTTTAATTTTTCCATGATTTAATTATATATTAAAATTTAAAATTTAGCAGCATTTATTAAAGATTGCTAATTTTACTTGTGATTCGCGATTATGAAAACGAAAATGAAATTGTATTATAATTTAAACAATTAATAATTAATATAGTAGAATATTTAAACCGAAAAATACTTTTAAAATTAAAGGAGTGAAACATGAGAAAAATAGCTATTTTAACTTCTGGTGGTGATGCACCTGGTATGAACAGCGCGATTAGAGCTGTTGTGAAATCAGCAAGAAATAATGGAATTGAACCTTACATTGTTTATGAAGGATTTAAAGGACTTTATCATAATAATATTGTTAAAGCAAATAAGATTGATTTAGATTTTTACAACTCAATTGGTGGAACATGTATTTATTCAGCTAGATTCCCTGAATTTAAAGATCCTCAAGTTAGAGAAACAGCAATTAAAAACCTTAAAGAAAATGACATTGATGCACTTGTAGTTATTGGTGGAGATGGAAGCTACATGGGTGCACAATTATTACATGAATCTGGAATTAAAACAATTGGTCTTCCAGGTACAATTGATAATGATATTGCTTCAAGTGATTTTACAATTGGTTATGATACAGCATTGAATACTGTTGTTGAATCAATTGACAAAATTAGAGATACAGCAAATTCACACAAAAGAATTATGATTGTGGAAGTTATGGGAAATCAATGTGGTGATTTAGCGCTTTGAAGTGGTTTAGCTACAGGTGCCGAAATCATTTCAACAAGTTCATATACAATTCCAGTTGAAGAAATTGTTGAAAGAGCTAATGAATTAGTTCAAGATAAAGAACGTCGTTCAGTTATGATTGTTGTTAGTGAAAAAAGATACGACATTAATGATTTAGCTAAAAAAATTGAAGAAAAAACTGGTTGAACTACAAGACCGAATTCACTTGCTCATACACAAAGAGGTGGTAAACCAACTGCTCAAGAAAGAATTCTTTCTTCACTTTTAGGAATGAAAGCGGTTTCATATTTACTTAGTGGTAAAAGTGGTATTGCTTTAGGGATCTTACACAATGATATTGTTGCAACACCTATTTTAGAAGCTTTAAAAATGAAATCTTCTTCAAAAGAAAAAGAAAAAGAAAGAGCTATAGCTTTTGCTAAATTAAATTCAGCTAAATAATGATTAAAGTGGATAATTCCACTTTTTTATATTAAAAAACATAGCCTAAGCTATGAATTTCTATTGATTTACAACTGTTAATAAGTATTTTTGAATTGCGTTTGAATCTTCTCTAAATCTAAAGTTGCTAATTGTATAAATTGGGTATTCTTTAGATTTAATAAAGTCATCTTTAAGTTTAAGTTTCAATACGTCTTCAACTTCGATATAACAACTAGTATCATCTAAAGCTAATCCAATTAATAATTTGCGTGTAGATTTATCAACTATTGCAATATCTATTGTGTAAGAACCAACTCTGTAATCAGGAATAAATTCAACATCTTTATCAAAACGAATTGTTTTAAGTCAATTCATTATTGTGTTTTTAAAGTTTGGTGAAACGTGTTGAATTAATTTGTTATTTAAACTTGTATATGATTTTTGTTCTGCAGAACTAAGGTCAAGGAATTTAAGTCATTTCTTGAATGTATAAAGATTTGCTGAACCTGTATTATCTACAAGAATATCGGATTCATAGATAGATTTAACAACAATCATTTTATCTTTAGCACGCGTAATAGCAACATTCAATGCATTTTTTCCACCTTTAGTTCCAATGTATGTACTACTTAAGGCTGAATCCTTGGTATAACCAACACTTACAATTACTAAGTCAGCTTCATCACCTTGAATATTTTCTAGATTTCTAAGTAAAATTTTATCTTCAAGTTGGCTATAAAGTTCTGGAGATTGGCCTGCAATAATTTCTCTAATGAAATTTTGTTGCTTTTTATTGAAAGCTAAAATGATCATTGAGTTGTATTTATTGATATTTTCTAATGCTAAGTCAACTACTTTTCTAGCTTCCTCGATATTTTTATTATCTCTTCATTTTCCATTTACATTCACTACTTCAAAACAATGTTTTTCTGTGTATCCATATTTATCTAAACCTTTAAGTTTTGATTCGTAGAACTCTTTAGAACTAAAAAGAATTAATTCACTTGAGTTGCTTCTGTAGTTCATTTCAAGGAATATTTTTTGAATTGCCATTGAACTAGCTCAATCTAAAAGTGATTTTACTTCTTGTTTTGAGTATTCATCTTCTGATTCATCTCTAGAGTTAAATCAGTTTGTTGGTTGCATTTGTTGATCGTCACCAGCAATAATAACTTTTCCGGTAACTCTACCTTTATTATCTTGAGTTAAACAAGAAATATATGGAAGTGCTTTTTCAAAGAAAATTTGTGAAGATTCATCAAAAATAATGTAATCGAATTTATCATTATCAAAGTCAATGAAGTTAGATAAAATTTCTGGATTACCAACAAAAACATTGTAAAGTTTTTTAATTAATGTGTTGTACTCACTTGTAAGTAATTGTGGTGAACTAATTCCTCTATTTACTTTAGCTATAAATTCAGTTAATTCATTCTTTTCGCTCTGAGTAAAATTATTAGCTGTTTTTTTAATATTTGCAACAACTCTTTTATACATGTTTTCAAGTTCATCTCATGTCACATTAGAATCATTTTTTGAGTCTGTAAATGATTTGAATCTTGCCTGAACTTTATCGAATGATTTGAATGTATTGAATTTGTTAATTGATGAAATTACAATTAAGTCTTCAATGTTATATTTATACAATCTCTTTTGTAAGCGATAAATTTGTTTAATTCATCTAATATACTTATTGATTTTAAATCAATCTTGAATCATTGTTTCTGGTTTATCTTTTATAGCTGTTTTAAATTTGAACAATTTGCTATTTTTGAAGAAAGTTTTAGCCTCATTGAATCTTCTGAAGAATTTAGTTTTTAAATAAGTTTTGATGTATCAGTTATACACACTTCTGAATTGAATCATTGATTCGTAATTATTAATAGTTCTTTGAAGTTTTTTGATATCTTTTTTATCTTCGTTTAATGTGTCAATTTTTTTGATTCTGAAATATGCATCAAGCTCTCTTTCAGTAAATTGTCCTAAAGCATTTTTAGCTTCAAAGTAGTCTAATTCTTCGTCAAAGATAAATTTTTCATGACTTTTTACAATTTTTTCATTTTCATTACTATCTTGTACTTCTCTTCAAAGCCTCATAATTGGTTTATAGAAAAATTCTTTTTCGAATTTATTTGCTCTATTTGATTCGTTAAATTGAAAAACTAAATCAGAATATTTACCCATTCTCTTTAAGACAACATCTAAAGCAGATTTCTTTTGAGATATAAATAAGGCTTTTTTATCGTTATTCAATATATTTACAATGATGTTTGCTATAGTTTGAGATTTTCCTGTACCTGGAGGACCAGCAATAATAACTGAGTCATTTAATGCCATTTGAATCGCCTTTTCTTGAGAAAAGTCTGTTTTAGCAACACGAACTAATCTAGCTTTTTCAATAATGTCTTTTTCAACAGCATTTTCTTTGTTTGTTAAAATATCTGATTCAACAAGTTTATCGATTTTGCCATCATAAATTAATTTTTCAAGCGCTGAACGCAGTTTAGTACCTTGTGGATGACAAACTGAAAGCACAATTCCTTTAGTAACTGTTGGACTTACAAATTTACTACTTAAACTATCTTTATCATTTTCCTTGAATGGAGTTAATAAATCTTCTTCTTTAACTAAATCATCTAACACAAATTCGGTTAAATGTTTTCTTAATTCAATAACTGCCTTTTTAATTGAAATATCACTTAATTTGATGTCAGAAACATCAATTTTTTTATTTAACATTTTACTAATTGCAAAAAGCATTTTTTCATTTAGTAAAATGTCACTACTTCTATTAATAAGATAAATTTTACCTTTATGAATTTTAATGTTAACTTCTTTTAAAATTAAAGGTGCGTAACAATATTGGTCATTTTTTGCATATCCAATAAAAAATGTTCCAATGTATAAAGGTCAAACTCCAACTTCCGTATAAATTTCTTGGATTTTGTTATCGTTTAATTTTCACTCTTTAATCAGATTGTTATGAGCATTAGTTAATTTTTCCGCAACCGGACCTAGGTTTTTCTTGAATGATTTTTTTAGATCTTCATCAACTTTTTTGCTTGGTTTATAACCACATTCTTCAGCTCATTGACTAAATTCTTCATAGTTTTTAAGTTCATTAATTCTACTAATTTGTGAATCATTGAACATTGAAGTAATTTCTATGTTAAATTCAGCGTTATTAAAAATTGTTTGGATGTGCTCTTTTTTTACAATTTTTAATAAATCTTGATTTATTTTAGATAAATGATAAAAAATAGCATTATCTCCGTGAGATTTTATATCGAGCAAATTGTTTAATAGTGAATTGTACTTTTCAGTGTTAATTGGCAACTTATTTTCTTTTTTATTTATCTTCAACATCATTCCTCCTATATTTGTATCTATATTATAAATGAAATTTTTTAACTGATTTAATTAATTAAAAAAAGTTAAAATTTTCTACATTTTTTCCAAGATAAAATACCTAAATTTTATGTTTTTGTAATATTAAATTTTAATTTATAATAATAAATAACTATGGATAAATCAAAAATTAAAAATTTTTCAATAATCGCGCATATTGACCACGGAAAAAGTACTTTGGCAGATAGGATTTTGGAGTTAACTAACACTGTTGCTAAAAGAGATTTAAAAGAGCAATATTTAGACTCTATGGATCTTGAACAAGAACGTGGAATTACAATTAAATTGAATGCAGTTCAACTTAAATATAAGGACTACATTTTTCATTTAATTGATACACCAGGACACGTCGATTTTACATATGAAGTTTCAAGATCTTTAGCAGCTAGTGAGGGAGCTTTATTAATTGTCGATGCTTCACAAGGGATTGAAGCTCAAACTCTTGCTAATGTTTATTTAGCCATTGAAAATAATCTTGAAATTATTCCAGTTATTAACAAAATTGATTTACCTTCAGCTAATGTTGAAGAAGTAAAAAAAGAAATCGAAGAAGTTATTGGAATAAGTGCTGAAAATGCTGTTTTAGTTTCAGCTAAAACAGGTTTAGGTGTTCCTGATGTACTTGAGGCTATTGTTAAATATATTCCATCTCCAAAAAATGCCGATGACAATAAACCACTTAAAGCTCTAATTTTCGATAGCTTTTTTGATCCATATCGTGGTGTTGTTATGCTAGTTAGAATCTTCGAAGGTAGATTAAATGTTGGTGATAGATTCAAATTTATGTCAAATAATGAAGAATATCATGTAATAGAACTTGGTATTAAAAATCCTGTTGAAACTAAGAAAGAATATCTTGAAGCGGGAGAAGTTGGTTGGGTTAGTGCGGCTATTCGTGATGCTAAAGAAGTTAGTGTTGGTGATACAATTACACACGTTGAAAACCCTACTGATAAGGCCTTACCTGGTTATAAAAAAATGAAACCTGTAGTTTATACTGGATTTTATCCAATCGATACACGTGATTATTCTGAATTAAAGGAAAGTCTTGAAAAAATTTCACTATCAGACTCTTCGATTACTTGAGAACAAGAAACTTCAAAAGCTTTAGGATTTGGTTTTAGAGTTGGTTTTCTAGGAATGTTACATATGGAAATTCTCCAAGAAAGATTAGACCGTGAGTATAATGTTGGTATTATTGCAACTAGTCCTTCTGTAGAATACAATGTTCATTTAACTAACGGTCAAATCGAAAAAATTTCTAACCCAACTTTACTTCCTGATAAATCAACAATTGAATTTATTGAAGAACCTTACATTGAAGCAAATATTTTTATTCCTAATGAATATATTGGAAATGTTATGGAACTTTGTCAAAGTAAGAGAGGTATTTATAAAAATCTTGAGTATATTGACTCTAAAAGATCAAAAGTTATTTATGAAATGCCACTTGCTGAAACCATTTTTGACTTTTTTGATAGATTAAAAAGCACAACTAAAGGTTATGCTTCATTTGAATATGAGTGAATCGGTTATAGAGAAAGTGATTTAGTTAAAGTTGATATTTTACTTAATGGAGATAAAGTTGATGCCTTTTCAATTATTTCTCACAAAGATAACGCCTATGCATCTGGTAGAGAGTTGTGTGAAAAACTTAAAGAAGCTATTCCAAGACAAAACTTTGAAATTCCTGTTCAAGCAACAATTGGTGGAAAAATTATAGCTAGAGAAACTATTAAAGCTTATAGAAAAGATGTTACAGCTAAATTATATGGAGGAGATGTTACTCGTCGTCAAAAACTTCTCAAAAAACAAAAAGAAGGTAAAAAACGTATGAAATCTCTTGGTTCTGTTGAAGTTCCACAAGAAGCATTTCTTTCAATACTTAAAACAAACATTGATAAAAAATAATGATTCTATAATAAACTATGACACAAGAGTTAACTAATAAGTCAACTTTTGTGTCATAGTTTTTCTTTTATGATTCAAATAATTTATAACTTTTTTAATATTTCATCTACATCAGTAAAAAACACTTTTATTCCACATTTATTAATTTGAATAACATCTCTTAAATAAGTTTTTAATTTTTTATCCAACTCTTCATGCACATATATTTCTTTACCCTTTAGTATATGGATGTGATCTATGTAAATCTCCTTAATAGGAAAGGCGTTTTGAATTAGAAACGCACGTTGTCGACCTGCTAATTCTCCTATTACAATAGTATTGCATCGCTTAAATTTTGAAAATTTATCATTCATAATTTTTTTATATTTTTTAATTCTTGAACTAATTGGTATCATTCATAATATTTCATCATTTTCAAAATCTCTTATAGCATAAAAATGTGGTCTATAGCCATTATCTTCCTTATTAATTAATAAATTTTGACTATCGAATTTAACGAAAAATTCGTCTTTAATATGATAACAATAACCTTCTTTTACTTTCATATAACTCCTATAAAAAAATCTTCCTACAATAAAGCAGGAAGAATTTATCGATTGATTTGTAACCCACATGACCGATAAGTGGTAAACATTTGCAAACCGAATCACTTATATTCCGCTCCATCGGTAAGCGGTAAACATGTAGCGCACCGAATCACTTATATTCCGCTCCATCGGTAAGCGGTAAACATTTGCAATCGAACTTAATCGATATTTTAATAAGTAAGAAACTAAGTTTCTTTTTCTTATTAATTTAATTATAACACAAATTATTTGACTGGTAAATAAACATAATTTAACTTCATTTTCTAAAATTCATAACTGCCAATCTAAGATTCAAATATCGCTTTTCGGTGGTAATATATTTCATCAATTACCACTACTAATATTTGCCTAATTTTTAAAAAGTGAACAAAAAAGGGAAAATAAAAGTTTGACATAGTCAAACATATGGTGCCGACAACTGGACTTGAACCAGCGACCCCATCCTTACCATGGATGTGCTCTACCTGCTGAGCTATGACGGCTTATGTATAAATAATATCAAATTTTAAGTTAGATAGTAATATTTTTATTATATATGTTGTTAGGTTTTATATATTTTTGCTATAAAAGTTTAGTTAAAAAATAACGTAACTTAGTACGTTATCTAAATTATATTTTATCTAGTCATTCGTTTAGAGTTTTTTCAAATTTTTCAATTGTATTTTCTTTATTAAAAAGAACAACATTGAATTAAGATATAAAGAGGTAGATATTCGCTAACTTTTGTTAGAAAATATAGTTAAGAGTAGTGTTTGTGTTCTGGTGTCTTAATAGGTCATATGATAATTTCTCATGACTTATTTATTTTAGAGGATTATTTTATTAGACCTTAGATCATTCAAATGTTTCTATAGCTTGATTAAAGTGGAAGAATAATTCTCAATTCAATATTTCTAAATTGAATGTATTTTCATTTAGTGAAGTATTTAATTTATCATAAATTCATTTTACAGCATCATTTAATAGTTTGTCGATTTTTGATAGCAATTCATTATAGTCTATTTTTTTAAGAGGTTGTAATCCAAGTTCGACAAGACGCATATTTCTAAAGCGGTATATATTTGAAATTATATCTTTTAATTGAGTTAGATTGTCTCACATATATTCGCTAACTTTAGTTTTAAACTCCGTAATTGAATCAAATAGTAAAGATTTATATTTTGGATTTATGATAATATCATTAATGGTTTTATTTTTATTATTATTAGCTTCTTTTAATATTCTATTTAAAAAAGGTAATATTAATTCAAAATAAGTATTATAAGTATAATTTATACTTCTGTGTATAAAATCTAGAGCATCAATTTCTTCTTTTTCATATAATTTAGAAGTGCCAAACTTATATAAATATTCATAAGGAAACAATAAATAAAGAAATCTAATGTTAATTTTTGTTTTAGTATCACTAATACTTTGATTAATATGACTAATTAGAAGCTCTTTTTTATATTTCAAATCATGAAATGTTCTTTGAGCTTCTATATTTTGTAATTTTAACATGATATCAACATAATTATCTACAATATCGTTAGAATTACCTTTAGTTTTTTCTTGATCACTATTTGTGCACGATATTGTTGTTGCTGCTATTAAAACAGGTGAACAAGCACCTAAGGCATAAATTAATTTTGTTTTTGTAAGTTTCATAAATATATTTTAATTAAATGACAACTTAATTTTTAGCTTTTAAAAAAAAAAAAAAAATGAAATTATTTTCATCAACATATTAGTTTCAATTAAAATTGTTGTTTATGTATCTAAAAGTTTGAAAACTAGAGAAATGAAAGTCTTTTATAGATTGGTTTTCGTGGATAAATAACTTTGATGGATGTCATATTTTTGTTTTAACAGATTGACAAACTTGTTCAATTATTTTTAATAAACTTAAGATAACTCGATTTGAGTTTCGAGTTTTATGATTGTTTGTATAGAAAAATTTACTGAATCTGTTTCCTAATCTTCAATAATAAAAATTTGCTTTTAAAGACAAATTGTTTTAAATAATTTGTTTAGTTGACACGCTTTTGATTAATTTTGGGGATAATTTTGTTTTTCATTGAACGGTATTTACAATGAAACTTTTTTTATATGATCGGTTGGAAATATTGCTTCATTTATTAAATTCATAGTAAAGTTTTTTAATTCAAGATTTAAAAATGAACTATAACGAATTTCCTAATGGTTTAATCTCTTGTAGTTAACGAATTATTGTATATTTATTGCATAGTTAATTTATACATATTAAACAAGAATAATAAAAGGATTTGATTAAATTAATAGTATACTGATAATAAAATTTTACTTAAAAAAAGCAACTACTTTATAAAAATAATGTGTAGTAACGTAATTAATTAACTTTAATATCTTTTATTAAAAGAAAAAAGTTGATATTGAAATCAACTTCATCCTTTTTTAAACCTTGAAGTGCAAACGCTTCTCTTAACAATATTTTACATTAAAATTGGCAGATTTTTTGAGAAAAGAAGCCTTGCGGCGCTTGAGCAGATCAGTCCGTTAGGACGCTTCCCTATAAATTTTTAAAAAGAAAAGCCAGAGTGGCGACTGAGCGTAGAGAAAAAGAACCACATTAGAAGTGTGGTTTAATAACGGAAAAAATCAAAAGCCTCTCCACGGCGTTTGAGTGGAAAGTTTATCAACAAAATATTATGTAAAACGTATTGTGGTTGAAATTGGGATATATGTGGTCAAAGACCACATTTTATTATTCAAGATTAGGTAATAGATCTAGCAAAATCATTTCTATATTTAACTCTTGTTCAGCCATTTCTCTAGAAGATTTAAAACCAAAAATTTTTCTTGGCATATTGTTTATTTCATCTTGAAGTTCTTGAACTTCTTCGTCATTCAGTTCTGT